>SFCB01000116.1 GCA_004367505.1 Chloroflexi bacterium OHK40
CGTCTGCTCGTTGATCGTGCCGCTCATGCTGGTAGCTCCAATAGACAGCGATAGCTGCCCATATCCTACCAGCCTTTGCAGGAACATACGTCACACCCTGCGGCCTGAGGCTGATTGCCCCACGCACCGCCCTGTGCTATACTCCCGGCAAATGCTGGCGATGAACTGGAGGAGTACCCCGCGCAGCGGCCTGCAGCGAACCGGGGAAGGTGCGAGCCCGGTGGAACGAGGCGGGGGAAGGGCACCAGGGAGCCGGAAGTGGCGCGTTATCGCGCCGAACGAGTGAGCGCGCGCCCTCGGCGCCGCTAACTGGGGTGGAACCGCGCGGCCCGCCAGGCTGCGTCCCCAGGCACGTTACCGTCGCCTGGGGTTTTTTGTTGCCCCCAGGCTCTGGATGCCGCCAGGCCCTCGGCGACCACCGCGCAGCCCCGCTGCCCGTCACCCCCTTGCCTGGCCGTCCGCCTCAGAGAGGAGCAGCGTTATGCCCGCCACCACCCTGGATCAGATCGTTTCATTATGTAAACGTAGAGGCTTCATCTTCCCCGGCAGCGAGATCTACGGCGGCCTCCAGGGCACCTACGACTTCGGCCCGCTCGGCGTGGAGCTGAAGAACAATATCATCGCCGACTGGTGGCGCACCAACGTCTATGAGCGCGACGACATGGAGGGCCTCGACGCGGCCATCCTGATGAACCGGCTCGTCTGGAAGTACTCCGGCCACGAGGAGACCTTTAACGACCCGCTCGTGGATTGTCGGAACTGCCGCATGCGCTGGCGCGCCGACCACATTCAGGGCGTTTGTCCCAATTGTGGCTCACGCGACTTGACCGAGCCCCGGCCATTCAACATGATGTTTCGCACCCAGGTGGGCCCGGTTGCCGAGAGTGGCTCCTTTGCCTACCTGCGCCCGGAGACCGCCCAGGGCATCTTTGTGAACTTCGCCAATGTGCTCACCACAACCAGTCGCAAGCTCCCTTTCGGCATCGCTCAGGTGGGCAAGGCCTTCCGCAATGAGATTAACCCCCGCAACTTCCTCTTCCGGGTGCGCGAGTTCGAACAGATGGAGATCGAGTACTTCGTGATGCCCGGCACTGACGAGGAGTGGCACCAGCGCTGGCTTGAGGCCCGCCTCGCCTGGTGGGCTGGCATCGGTGTTCCCCGCGAGCGCATCACGATCTACGATGTGCCCGCCGATGAGCTGGCCCACTACTCCAAGCGCACCTACGACCTCATGTACGACTACCCTTCGATCGGTGTGCAGGAGATCGAAGGGATCGCCAACCGTACCGATTATGACCTGGGCTCCCATTCCAAGGACCAGGCCCAACTCGGGCTGACTGCACGGGTGAACGCGAACGAGGACAGTACCGCCCGGCTCACCTATTTCGACCCGGAGAGCAAGCGCCACCTGGTGCCCTATGTGATCGAGCCTTCGGCTGGCGTGGGCCGCTGCGCCCTGGCGGTACTCTGCGAGGCCTACGCCGAAGAGCAGACGAAGGCGGTGCCAGCGGAACGGCTCCAGGCAGTGGCCGAGGCCCTCGCCGCCTTCATCAGGTCGGCCGGGCGGAGCGAGCGGCTCTCCGGCGAAACCCGCGATGCCCTGGTTGCCCACGCTGAGGCGATCGCCGGGGCACTCCCCGAGCGCCTGCCTGAAGTGGAGCCGCTACTCGCCCTGCCCGGTGCCGATACGATCGAGCTCGGCAAGAAGCTGCGTGGTCAGGCTCAGCCTGTGCTCGATGAGCATTACCGCACGGTGCTCCACTTGCGCCCGAAGCTGGCCCCGGTGAAGGTGGCCGTCTTTCCCCTCAAGCGCAACCACGAGCAGATCGTCGCCACCGCCAGAGCGATCCGCCGCCAGCTCCAGGCCGAGAGTGGCGTGCGCACCGTCTACGATGACACTGGTGCGATCGGCAAGCTCTATCGGCGCCAGGACGAGATCGGTACGCCCTTCTGTGTGACCGTCGATTTTGATACGCTCGGCGAGGGCAAGGACTCCAGCCTCGCCGGTACGGTGACCGTCCGCGATCGCGACACGATGGCCCAGGAGCGGGTGCCGATCGCCGAGTTGCAAACGTACCTGCGGGAGAAGATGCGGTAGAGAAGCGCGATGAACCCGACGCCCGCGCAACCCGCCCACGCGCAACCCGCCCACGCAATGCGCGCGGCTGCGGTTACCCCAGCCACGCCGGCCACCTGGTAGCATCGGCACCCGGACACCCGGCCACACAGTCACACCGGCACAGGGAAGAACAGAGCGAGGCCATGGGCGAAGGACGTTTTACCATACCAGCCCGGATCTACCTCACCGCTGAGGAGCGGGCGAAGCTCGAACAATTGCTCGAAGCCAGCGATCAGACCCTCGATGAGCTGCTAACGGGGCTCCTGTCGGCCTACCTCGCGGCCCAGCCCGCGCCGCCGCCGCCGCTGGCCCCCCCCGATGAACGGTCGAGTGAGCTCCGCCGTCTGCGGGGTGAGCTGCGGCGCCTGCGGCCCAAGCTCCACGACCCGTATAACCCGCCTCCGGCATGGCTGGTGCAGCTCGCCGGTGAGCTGGAGGCCGAGATTCGCCGGCTGGGCGGGGAGTAGCAGTGCCGAAAGTTCGCCTCGACACCCTGCTCGTTGCTCGCGGGCTCGCCGAGAGCCGGACGAAGGCCCAGGCGCTGGTGATGGCTGGCAGTGTGCGCGTAGGTGGGCAGCCCGCGAGCAAACCCGGCGCGCTCGTGGACGAGGGCGCCACCGTGGAGGTGCTGGCCCCATTGCCCTACGCCAGCCGTGGCGGCTACAAGCTGGCTCACGCTCTCGACCGCTTCGGCCTCAGCCCGCTGGGCCGCACCGCCCTTGATGTCGGTGCGTCCACCGGTGGCTTCACCGATGTCCTGCTCCAACGGGGTGCCGCCCACGTCTACGCGGTGGACGTGGGCTACGGCATCCTCGACTACCGGCTGCGGGCCGATCCACGGGTGAGCGCGCTTGAGCGCACCAATATCCGCCATCTGGAGGCGTTACCAGAGAGTGCCCGCGCCGATTGCGCCGTGATCGATGTCTCCTTTATCTCGCTGAAACTGGTGCTGCCCGCCGTGGCTCGCCTCATCACCCCGGACGCCTGGGTGGTCGCGCTCGTCAAGCCGCAGTTCGAGGCCGGCGCCGAGCAGGTAGGCAAAGGTGGAGTGGTGCGCGATCCTGCGGTGCACCGCGCCGTGCTCCGGGAGCTGCTCGCCTTCGCGGGTAGCGCTGGCCTGCCGCCCCGGGGCCTGGAGCGCTCGCCGATCACCGGACCGGCGGGCAATATCGAGTTCCTCGCCTGGCTCCAGACGGGAGGGCCGGAGCTCGATCGCGAGGCGGCTATTCGCGCTGTGCTAGGCTGACCGGGGCACTCCTTGCCGTCGTGCAGGAGGAACGGCCCTTCTGGGAGCCGGAGAGCATCGGTAGTTCAGGGAGCGCCGTCCCGCGCTGCAATCCGCGCCACCGAGGGACTACGCGATGGCCGCCCGCTCGGCCGCAAGCGTCTCGGCCCAGAGTTGCTCCTGCCCCCGGAAGCGGGCGCCGAGCTCTTGCTCAGCTTTCGCGCCGGAAAACCGCAGATGGGTGCAGAGGGCCGTCACCGCCTCCCGCGAGATAAAGGCCGTCTGACCGATGGCCCGCAGTAGCACCTCGGTGGGCGCCGCCATGAGCCGGGCGGCAGGCGCCGGAAGCCAGAGCCGCACGCGCTGGCCGCCCGGGTGACGCGCCCAGATCGCCATGATCTCGCGCACCGTCCGGTTCTCGCCGGCAAGGATGTAGGTCTCACCGGGGCGGCCCCGCTCGCAGGCCAGGGCGATCCCCTCGGCCACATCGTCCACGTGGGTGTGGGCGTGGTAGTAGTCGGCGCCCCAGGCGACCCCGGGAAAGAGCCCCCGCACATACAGCCGCTGCAACTCGCCCCATGCCGAGTGGTCGCCCGGGCCGATCACCTGCGAGGGGCACACAGTGATGATCGGCGCGCCACGCTCGGCAAGCCCGGTGGCGATCGCGTGAGCCTCAGCCTTGGTCCGCTCGTAGTAGGATGCCGGTGGCGCGCGCCGCACGAAGCGCTCATCGGCGAGCACTCCGCCCGTATCGCCGAAGGCCACCACCGACGAGGTGTAGACGATTCGCGGTACGGCGAGTGCCACAGCAAGGCCCAGGGTGTTGCGGGTTCCCTCAACATTGATCTGGCGCATCTGCTCGCGGGCCTCGGCGGTGAGCCCGAGCTCGTACCAGCCCGCGTTGTGCACGACCATATGCACATCGCGCATCGCGGCGAGCATGCTGTCGCGTTCGGTGACGCTGCCAACCGCAAGAGTGGCGCCGAGGGCGGCCAGGCCACGCGCCTCCGCGCTCTCCGGCCGGCGCACGAGCGCCGTGACATGCCAGCCCCGCGCCAGCAGCCGCTCGGTGAGCCGCCGGCCAATGAACCCGGTTCCGCCGGTAAGCAAGAGCTTCACACATCCTCCAGAAGCCGCTACGCCTGCCCCGTATGGACGGAGCGGGATGCGTCCGTTCGTATGCGCCCCGGACCACTGCGTTTCCCACCAACTGGTGGCTGCTAGAGGAGCCCCACCCCGAGGAAGACCACCGTCGCCATGCGCACCAGGCGCCCGAGAAACGTGCTGCTGATGTAGATCCACAGCGGAATGCCGAGCGCCCCGGCGAGCAGCCCTGCCACATCGAAGAAGGGGTTGGGCGGCGCCGAGAGGCTAAAGAGCACCAGTGGCGCCCGCCAAGGGTGGCTCAACTGGGCCTGTACCCAGAGGTAGAAGCGGGTTTGCTCCACCGCCTGGCGCCCGGAGCGGCCCACGGAGTAGGCTACCAGTTCACCGATCACCGAGCCCGCCGCCGCCGCGAACACCACACCCCACGGGTCGAAGGCCTGCCCAAGACGAATGAGCAGCGGGTAGTAAGGCACTGGTACGAGGACGGTGGCGTTGGCGAAGGCCGCAGACGCGAAGGCGCCCAGATAGCCAACGTTTCCCAGGCGTTCGAGCAGACCAGGCGGCAGCAGCAGGAAGACGGCGATATTCGCTGCGGCTACGGCGAGGCCGAGCAGCAACGGGCGAAGCCAGAGGCGCCAGGCGGGTGGCTGTGGCACTTCGGCAGGGGGCGAGGCGGCGTCACGCGGGGCAACGCGCTGCTCGTCCAGCATTCAACGGCTCCTTCCCCTCGTAGACGAACCCGCTCCGGGCCGGACCACACCTCTCACGACGATTATACGAGGGTTTAGCCGCCGATGAGGCGCCGCAACCGCTGCCACCAGCGCTCGGGCGTAATTTGCAGCGGCAGCACGAGCTGCAGAGCCAGCGCGCCAGCTACCAACTCCAGGGCCACTGGCTGGACGCCACGCAGCTGGTGGGGCGGGTGGAGCCGCACGGAGAGATGGCCGGTGGCGCCCGGCCCGAGCGCGGCGGGCGCCGCCGCAATCCGGGCCCATGCTGTCAGGCTGCGGCAGGTAAGGGGGGTCAGGGCGCTGCCGCGATTGCTGAGCTCGATCGTGGCATAGGAGGGCTCGCCGGCGGTGAGCGGGTGGGCCGTGGCCCGCTCCAGACCAGTGATGCTCAGGATAGGGAAACGATCGGGGGCGAGATCGTGGAGCACCCGGCTCACCAGCAGGCGGCGCGCGAGTTCATCAGGCCGCTGGGCGAGGGCGGCATCGAGCTCGGCGGCGAGGGGCCGGCGGCCCGTGGCGCGCAGCCAGCGGCTCAGGGCACCCTGGATCAGCAGGGCCTCCAGCGCCGGCACCAGCTCTGGCCGGCTAAGATCCAGATCTTCCAGGCGGGCGATATGGCGGTTGCCCACCGGCACACCGGCGCGGGCCGTGCCCTCCCAGGGGATGGCCCAGGTGTGGGCCCCGCAGCGCAGCTGCACGGTGCCGCGCCGGGGTCCGGCGGTGGCCATCGCGACAAGCTCCAGCCGAACGCGATCCCCGGCGGCAACGACACCGGCCGCCCGGCGCTGCGGCTTCCCGCCAGTGAGCACGCGCACATCGGCGTCAGGCTGGGACGGACAGCTCAACTCCCAGCGCAGCGGTGTGAAGGTGCCGTTGTACAGAGTGAGCGTGGCGGGCCGGCTCCAGACGCGCCAACCACGCAGCGGCAGCTCACCGAAGTCGAGCCGGTCTGGCGTGAACTGAAGCAGGCGGCTACCCTCGGCGGGAGCCATGGCGTGCAGGAGCGTCTCCAGGGGCTGCTGGCGGGCGGGGGCTGCCCGGGCTGCGGCCCGCAGGCTATAGCGCAGGGCGCCGAGGGAAGCGTCGGGATGAGTAGCGAGCCAGCGCTCCAGGGCGCCATTGGCCACCGCCGGCTCAATCAGGCGCGGGCTACGCTGGATGATGGCCCGCAGATCGCGCCCATCGGCGAGCGCCACGCCGCCGCCGAGGAAGAGCGGCTGGGCCGGAGCAGGCGCGCCAAGCTGGGAACGCAGGGCAGCGGCGGTCGGACAGCGCCGAGCCAGGTCGAGCGAGAGCGCCGAGCGCAGCGCGGGCGCCAGAGCTGGCGCCACCCGGTCGAGGCGTTCGAGGTCGAACTGCAGCGGCGCCAGGGTCGCATCCTGGCCGGTGAGCAACTCATAGCAGATCACAGCGAGAGCAAAGACATCGGCGCGCTCGTCGTGGCCCCAGGCCCCGAGTTGCTCCGGCGGAGCGTAGCCGGGCGTCCCGTGGCGCGGCCGGGGCTTGCGCGGCGGGCGCCGGGTGAGGCTCTGGGCCGCACCGAGATCCACGAGCGCCAGCGTCAGATCGGGGCGAACGATGACGTTGGCGGGCTTGAGATCGCTGGCGACGATCGGGGTGTCGCGGGTGTGCAGGTAGGTGAGCAGATCGCAGAGCTGCACGGCCCATGCACGGACGCGCCGCGCGTCCTGGGGGGCCTGGCGGGCGAGGGCGAGGAGCGGCTGGCCCGGAATGAGGTCGCGGGCGAGCCAGGTGAGGCGCGGGCCGCTCTCGAGCCGGTAGAGGCGCGGCAGGGCCGGATGGCGCAGGCGCCGGAGCAGGCCGCCTTCCCAGCGCAGCACAGCCTCAGCCTCGGCCCGGGCGGCGGCCCCCTGGTCGCGCCGGGCCACCTTCACCGCCACCGGCACCCCACCACGGGCCACGTCGGCGGCCTGGAAGACGACGGCCTGCCCACCGTGGCCGACAATCTGGCCCAGGCGAAAGCGCCCGCCAAGCGTATCGCCGGGGGCGGCCCCACAATCCGGGCCTGAAGGGCGCGCGCTGAGCCGGACCGTCTGCCCTACATTCGCCATGGACGTTGCCTGCGCTGATCGCTCGCTTGCACGAACGATTGTGCCACAGGCGGGGCGCTCGCGCAAGGCGCGGCGCAGGGCCGTCCATCACACCGGCCAGCCCGCCGTGATCCGCACGGCGAGGATCGCGATATCATCTTGCTGGGGCGCGCCTGCCATCCAGGTGCCAACCGCGTCCATCAACCGTTCGACGACCTCGTGGGCCGGCGCATCGCCGATCGCGGCCGCCGTCGCCTCCAGGCGCTCGAAGCCGAAGAGCTCGCCCGCCGGGCTGAAGGCCTCGATCACACCGTCGGTGTAGAAGAGCAGCAGATCGCCCTCATACAGCCGGACGGTGAGCGCCTCGTAGGCCGGCGCGGGTACCACGCCGAGGGGCAGGTGGTCACCGGGGCCCTCCAGCAGCTGGCCCTGGCCGTGGCGCAGCAGCAGCGGGGCGGGCTGGGCCGCGTTCACCAGGGCACAGGTACCGGCGGTGCGATCAAGACGGGCGAAGGTACTGGCCACGAAGCTCCCCCGGGGCATGTCGGTCACGAGCACGGCGTTAGCGCGCCGCAGGGTCTCCACGGGGCCATGATCACCGTCATTGGCCGCAGCATAGAGCGTCGTACGGGCCATTGTCATCAGCAGGGCTGCCGGCAGGCTCTTGCCCGACACATCGCCGATAAAGAGGTCCACCACATCGCGCCCGGCACTGCGGGCGCCCTGATTGGGCGTCACAAAGGAGTAGAAGTCGCCGGTCGTCTCGCGGGCGGGCCGGTAGAAGGTGGCGATGTCGAGGCCGGAGAGGGTCGGAGCGCGCTCGGGGAAGAGGTGCTTCTGGATCTGCCGGGCCGTCTGCAACTCCTGCTCCACCCGGCGCACCGCCTCTTCGTAGAGGCGGGCGTGGGCGATAGCAATCGCCACCTGGCCGCCAAGAGCCGCGAGGAGCGTCGCCTGTTCCTCGCCATAGGCGCCCACCCGGCCGGCGTACACCGACAGGGTGCCAATCACGTGTTCCTTTGCCACCAGGGGCACCCCGAGCCATGCGCCACGGCCCGGGTCGGCGCCGAAGCTCTGCCGCCACGCCTCGTCCAGCGCGGTGTCGTCCACAATCCGGGGCCGCCGGTTGAGGGCCACATCGGCGAGCACGCCCCCGCTCAGCACCACCCGGCGCGGCAGATTGGCCGCGCCCTGTCCAGCGGCGGCCACCGTCTCCAGGCAGGCACGCGAGGAGTCGAGCAGGCGGATGGTCGCGGCATCGTACTCGACGAGACGCCCGATCTGATCGAGGACAGTTTGCAATACCGCTCGCTCCTCGAGCGTGCCGCTGCTGAGCCGCGCAACTTCAAGCACGGTGTGCAGCTGGGCCGTGCGCTCAGCCACGCGCTGCTCGAGCTCCTCGTTCCAGGCCCGTAGCTCGCGCTGGGCCGTGCGCAGGCGCTCAAACATCTGCTGGAAGCTGGCCGAGAGGGTGGCGAGCTCGGCGCTTGGGTATTCACCGGGCTCGTGCAATGCCGGGGACGCCTGCAGGTCGCCACTGGCCGCCACCCGGGCTGCGGCCGCACTCAGGCGCCGGACGGGACGCAACGCCCGGTCGATCTCGCTTGAGAGCAGGAGAGCCAGGCTTACGGCGCTGAGCAGGGTGGCGAGGGAGGCAGCCAGCCCGATCGAGCGCACCAGCCGGAGCGCCGCATCGCTCTCCTGTTCCACGATTACGCCCCAGCCCAGCGGCGCCCCCACCGGGGCATAGGCCGCAAGGTAGGCGACCCCCTCGCGGGTGTAGCGCGTCGCGCCTTCGAAGCCGGCGAACACCGGCGCAATGGCGGCCTGGTCGATCCGCGTCGCTACAAGGCGGCGGTCCGGATGGGCAAGCACCAGCCCTGTCTCGTCGACGATCGTCACGGCACCCTCGGCGATGCGAAAGCCATCAACCCTGGTCCAGAAGGAGCGGAGGTCGATCTGGGCCACCAGAGCCCCGGAGGGATCGCATGGGCTCTCCTCGCCGCAGCGGATGAGCGGCAGGGTCGCGGTGACGTAGGGGGTACCGGTGATCGGGCGAAAGGCCACCGGTGAGATCCGCAAGGTCCGGTCGGCGAGCACCTGGACGACCGCGCCATCGGGTGTACCGGGGGTCTCGGGGCGCCGGGCTCCCTCAGCCAGGGCGGCCATCAGCGGGCCAGCCACCTGGAGGATCTCGCGACCGGCACCGTCGTAGAGACGCAGGTCGTTGAAGGTGTAGGGAAACCGGGCACGCAGGCGGAGGAGCACCTGGCCCTGCTCATCCGGGCTGGCGCTGGCGATCAGCAGATCGCCCTGGAGGCGCAGGGTATCGAGCTGTGTCTGGAAGAAGGTGGCCACCTCGCCGCTTACCTGCACTGCCAGCTGGCGATTGCGCGCGTCCACCTGGTCGGTCACGGCGCGCTGGCCGAGGCGAAAGGCGACGAAGCCGAGGGCCGCCACAAAGAGTAGCGTCACCGCGATCACCGGGGTGGCGATCCGGCGGGTGAGGCGCTCGCGGCGCCAGGCATTGAGGCGCGCGAAGGCCCGCCTCACGGGGTATACTCCGTCAACGGGATGCGCCTGGCGACAAGCGCGTCGCGGATCTCGCCCAGACGGGCGCGAACGGCGAGGGGCACGAGCTCCACCAGGCGTCCATTGTGCATCACGCCGTCGAGCGGTGCGAGGCCCACGCCGCCGGTGAAGAGATCGAGCTGGCGCTGGCCGGGCTGGAGCGTGCCCCGCACCGCCTCGCGCACCAGGCCCAGCACGGCCGTATCCATGTTCTTGGTGCGGCTCGTAACAACGGCCTCGGGCGCGAGCCAGCGCTGGTCGGTGCCGGTGGTGATCACGAGGCGCCCGGTCGAGCGGGCGGCCTCGATCGCGCCCAGGGCGCTGCCGCCAGCGGGCGTATACACGACCGCCGCGCCCTGAGCGAAGAGCGCCTCGGTCAGTTCCCGCCCCCGGTCGGGCTGAGCGAAGCCACTAAAGTCGCCGGGCCCGGAGATGTACTGGCTGAGGATGCGGGCGTCAGGGCGCACGTAGAGCACGCCCTGGCGCCAGCCGTGCTCGATCCGGCGGATCACCGGCACGTCGGCGCCGCCGAGGAAGCCGACCACCCCATCGGGGCTGAGCAGTGCCGTCAGCGCGCCCGCCAGAAAGTCGCCTTCGAGCTCGCGAAAGACGAGCGAGGTAACGTTGGGCGCATCTACTCTGGCATCGACGATCGCGAAGGCCTGGCCGGGATACTCGGCGGCCACGGCGGCCACGGCCGGCGCGTTGTCGCCGCCGATGGCGATCACCAGGTCTGGCCGCTCCTGGGCCAGCGCGCGCAGCGTATCGGCCTGGAGCCCCCGGCCCCGAAATGGGGTCACCCGAAAGCGCACCCCGAGCTCACGCTGGGCCTGCTGGAGCCCGGCGTAGGCGCTGTCATTAAAGGCGCGATCGCCGATATCGCCCGTCGCGAGAGCCAGCCCCACCGTGACGATCGGGCGGGGCGGGTCCGCCGTGGGCTGGCCACCGAACGCACCGATAGTGACCACCAGCGCCAGCCCCAGCAGGGTAGCGACGGCAGCCAGGGGACGGCGTGCGCCCGGGGTAGACGGGACGAGCTGCGCCATGGCGACGAGACCTGTGGTAGAGCGGGGGCGCGGCCCGTTGGAGTCGCGCAATGCGTATCTTACCACAGGGCAGGGCCTGGCGGCACACGTCGCCGGCACCCACGGGCGGGCCGGGCGTGCGAGAGGGGCCGGACACGGCGGGGGGGAACCGTGTCCGGCCTGGGCGAGGGGCGTCGCCGTCGGGGGGGAGACGCACGGGCGCCCCTCACGGGAAACGCGCGAGGCCAAAGCCTCGACGCAGGAGTGTGTCGCCACAGATGGCCGGGGTAGCGCCCGCCCGCTCAGGGGCGCGGCGCCAGCGAACCGGCTCACTTAACCAGAGCGGCACCGGCGCGCAAAAATACATTGTGCTACACTGAGAAAACCAGCCAGACGCTGTGTATTTTTCCTCGTCCCGGATGCTCTATGTCATATCAGAAGGCACAGAAGCTCCCGGCTCGAACGCGCGCCTGGCGCAATGCTGCACAGCCCGGCGGAGATAGATGCAGGCTCGTGATGGCGCAAGCCGGCCTGACGGCAGCGGCAGAGCTTCGCGGTACAGAGTGAGTAGCTCGCGCTTGGCGCAGCCTGCCGACACGCCAGGGCCGAGTGATTGGTGCGACAGGTGGCCACCCACGGTGCTAGCGAACCGTCCCTGAACCAGGCTGTTGAGCAGACAGCCAGGCCTTACCCGGCTCTCAGGACACAAGGAGGTCGGTGTGCAACCTATCATACACACGCTGCTGATCGACCTGGTGGAACGACGCCTCGCACCACAGGAGGAAGCCGCGCTCCGCGCCGTGATCGCCAACGATCCAGCCCTGCGCAACGAGCTTGCCGCGCTCGAAGCGAGCAGGGGGCCGGGGCCCAACACCCAGGGCGTCGATGGGCCGGAACAGGCGGTAGGGCGGGCTCACCGGCACAGAACAACTATCAGCCCGATCCGCCGGCTGATCGCGCTGCTCACCGGCGACAGCTGGCACACCACGGGGCTGGCCACGGGCTTGCGCGGTGTGGAAGCCTGGCCACGGGCGCTACTCCTCAGCGCCGGCACCCACGAGCTCGATCTGCAGATCGGGCCGAACGGCGGGCGCTGGCAGATCCATGGGCAGGTGCTTGGCCCCGAGGCGCCAGGCACCGCCGTGCTCAGCAACGGCGAGATGCGAGTCGCTACAAATTTGAGCACAATGGGTGAGTTCGTTCTGCCGCCCGTCGCCGCCGGCCGCTACACGCTTACCATCACACAGGGCGACCTGGAGATCGTGGTACCGAATCTGGAGCTAGGCCCATCGCCCAGCTACACCTGAGAGCCGTCACGCGCGTGAGCAAGTTGATCGCCCTGGGCATCCTCAGACGCTACGAGGAGGCCGTCGCCTGCGGCATGGAGGCCCACGACACCCTGCTCGCCTATAGCGACGAACTCGGTGCCGGCAAGGTCGAGCAGAACCTTGGCGGCGGGAATAACGTTCAGGGCAACAGCGAGCCGCTCCAGTGCTACAACATCCGCTGCGACAGTGGCCCGCCCCCGCCGCTCGACCAGATGGCGCCCGAGACAGTGCTGTGGTCGACTCCCTTCAACCCGAGTACCGGCACCTCGGCTACCCTCTCCTTCAGCGGCTTCGACAACGCCACCGGCGTACACTTCGAGTGCCGCCCGAACCCCGTTGCCACAGCCTTCAGCGACCGTGTCAGCCCGATGTGCTAGATCCAGATCGGATCGAGCACCTACGACATCAGCACCACGGCGAGCTACAGCGGGCTGATCGAAGTCTGCCTGAGCTACGACACGGCGACCTTCGGCGATTCGGGAGCGGTTGCCCTGCTCCACTACGTGGACGGTGCGTGGGTCGATGTCACCATACCCGGCGGCGGGGCGGAGGGCATGGTCTGCGGCACTGTCAGCAGCCTCTCACCCTTCACCATCGCGCAGTCGGGCGACGCGCCAACCTCGGTGCCGCCCACCCCGCCGCCCACGTTCACCCCGGTGCCGCCCACCCCGACACCAACCCATACGCCGACGGCAACGGCCGTGCCGTCCACCCCGACACCGGCGCCCCCGGCCTGCACGGCGAGCACGGTTACCTACAATGCCAGCGCCGACGCCCGGCTCGACCAGGGTAGCCGCTCCAACAACTATGCCAGCGACTCGATCCTCAAGGTGCAGGCCAAATCGAGCAGCAACTTCCGCGACCTTGTACGCTTCGACATGCCGGTCAGCCCACCCGAGGGCTGCGTGGTCCAGACGGCCACCCTGCGGCTCTACGCCGCCTCGCACACCAGCAACCGCACCCTGCAGGCCTTCTAGGTGAGCGGCGCCTGGATGGAGGGGGGCGTGACCTGGAACAACCAGCCGTCCACCACCGGTACCGCCGTCACCACCGGCTCAGGGTCGGGCTACCGCAGCTGGAACGTCACCAGCCAGGTGCAGGCGATCTTCAGCACCGGCGCCAACCACGGCTTCCTGATCCGCGACGCCAACGAGGGCGGCGGAGGACGCGAGCAGTAATTCCACAGCCGCGAGAAGGGCGAGAGCGTGCCGCAACTCGTCGTCACCTACGGCCCGCCGTCTGGAGGAACGGCGAGCGCCACCGGTCACCGCCAGCAGACGAGCGCGGAGGATCCCGAGTCACCCACCCGGGTGCAGTACCGCTACAGCATCCACACTTCCACTGCTCACCCGCTGAGTTATCGCGCGCACAACGGCCGGCCTCGTGCCACACCAGGATTGGGCACCGGCCGGCCGTTTCGATCACCGATTCCCCGCGATGGGCGTAACCATCCAGGCCCGCCCGTGTTCTATCAACACAGCGGGGGACGACCCGCACCCACCCGTGAGCGCCCGGCCATCGTCCGAACGGCGCGCAAGAGCCAAGGTGCGAGAACCACGATGAACGACGTGATCCGCCCACTCCGCGATTCGATCATCTCCGAGACCACCGACGACACGAGCCTTCTCTGGGCCTGCCGGGCCGGCAACGCCACCGCCTGGGAGGTACTGGTGCGGCGTTACCAGCGCCTGATTTATGCCATCCCGCGCCGGGCCGGCCTGAGCCAGGATCAGGCGAGCGAGGTGTTTCAGCGGGTCTGCCTGACGCTGCTAGAACATCTGGACCGCATCGCTCAGCCCGAGCGCCTCGGCGCCTGGCTGGCCACCACTGCCCAGCGCGAGAGCTGGCGCCTGGCGCGCCGTGAGCGCGCCACACAGCCCCTCGGCAACGATGAGGACGAGGGCGTTACCGAGCTCCCCGACCCCGCGCTACTCCCGCAGGAGGTGCTGGAGCGCCTGGAACGCCAGCACCAGGTACGCCAGGCCCTGGCCACGCTCGATCTGCGCTCGCGAACGATCCTGAGCATGCTCTTCTTGCGCCCCGAGCCCGCCACCTACGCCGAGATCGCCGGCACCCTCGGCATCCCCGAAGGCAGTATCGGGCCCACCCGCGCCCGCTGCCTCCAGAAGCTCCGGCGCGCCCTGGAAGCCGTCGAGCGGGCCTAACGCAGCCACCAGCCTTCCCATGCGTAACGGTTGCCATCAGCGCCGCGACGGGCGAAAACAGGCCTGTTGTCCACACGGACCACAGCGGCGTCGCGGCACTCGGGCGTCCCGCACGCCCGGTGAAGCTAGCCTTCGCCGGTGGGTGGGGCCACGGCGGTGGCCTTCGCGAGCATCGCCGGGGCGTTCACGCCGGTGGCGCGCACGCTGGTGGATCGGCTGCGCGCCTGACACACACGAGCGACGCTAGCGCATCTCCACGCCCAGCAGGCCGAGCAGCACCTTGTAGGGGTCGGGGTTCTCGGGGTGCCACTCGAAGCGGGCCCGCTCGAACCATTGCACGGTGTACGGCCGCCCCTGGATTATCTCCGTCTGCGGCTCGCTCAGTGGGAGCCCGAAGAGCGCCAGACTCTCCGCAAGGCTATACCCGGCGCGTCCATCAAACTCCAGGCCTTTCCCGCGAAAGTAGCTCAGGAAGGGCTCGCAGAGGCTGTGGCCCGTCTCGCTGAAGTAGAGACACCCTGCGGGCGCGCCGCCTACCGTCCCGAAACTCCGCCAGTCACGCCCCTGTCGTCGTAGCACCTCATCGCCCAGACGGCCCAGCAATACATCGTAGGGGCGACCATTCTCGGGGTGGAGTTCGAGCCGGTTGCGCTCAAACTCCTGGGCCTGGAAGGGCCGGCCCTCGATCATGACCTCCTGCTGGGGGCCGATCGGGTAGCCGAACACCGGAAGGCCCCCGTTCTCGCGCCAGTAGGAGAGCAGGCGCCCACACACCTGGTGGCCCGTCTCGGGGAAGAACTGGCAATCCCCGGGCGCCACGGGCTGGGGCGCCGGCCGGCCCACCTCGGCGCGGAAGCGATCGCTCAACTCGCGGGTCAGCCGCAGGTAGAGATCGCCGTAACGCTCACTCGGCTCGATATGGCTGCCCTCGTAGAACTCATTAAAGCTGGTGAGAACAACAGCCTGGGCATTCCGCTCGATCGCCGTCTGCCAGGTGCCCCGATAGTAGTTGCCGCCTTCCCGATCGCGAGCGTGGCCACCCCGGATCTTCAGATCGTCGTAGCCGGGCATCACCGTGGCCACAAAGGGGCGGCTCTGGCCGTTGGCCTGGTTGAACTGCTCCAGCCGGCGGGCGTAGGAGGCCATGGCGGCGCCGGGGCGCGCCTCCCAACTGATGTCGAAATAGTAGAGCGCATCGTAGACGTTCAGGTAGCCGAAGTTGTCGGTGCCACCAAACCAGAACTGCTCACGTCCCGGGTCGGCCCGCTCACGCAGCTGCGACCAGGCATCCACGCCGCCGAGCGAGGGAGGGTTGAACCAGAAGACGACGGGGCGGCCCTGGTAGCGCAGGTAGTTCGGCTGGCCGAAGAAGTCGCGCTTGAGCACGTCCAGCGCGCGGGCCAGGCCATCGATGCTCTTGAGCGGCCCCCAGGCCGACTGGTCGGGGATGATCGCCACCTGCAGATCCCGGCCGCCCTCGCGGGCCAACTCGATCAGGCGGCGGCAGCGCGCGTTGAGGCGCTCCTCATCCGGGCCGTACCAGGTGCAGATCAGCGCGTCGATCCCGGCATCATCGGCCTGCTGCACGTGCCGGCGGAGCACCGATTCGTCGCCGCCGGAGTAGCGGGGCGCCGGCAGATCGCTCATGCGATCGTAGCTCCAGTCGGAGTTCTCCCACCATGGGTAGTAGAAGGCCATGATTGGCCGATCCGATACCGCACGGGCCGGCGCGGGTGTCAGCGCCAGCGCGCTCATTACCACGGCAAGCAGCGCTCCAAGGTAGCCAGGACGGGCAAGCGACGGCATGTGAGCTCCTTTGAGCAGGGACGCCACGCGCTCCGTCCAGACGAGCTCCTGCAGGGAGACCGCGCGGTGTCCAGGCGAAGGTTGCCGGGCGATCCCGGCGAAGTCCGTGTCATTGTATCAGGGAGGGGGGGCTGCGTGCCGTACCCACCCGGCGTGCTGCCATTCGCCCATACCCCCGGCACGCGGATCGGCATCAAGACGGATGTTGGACAAGTCAAGAAGATGGTACACTGGGACGGGGTTGCCTGGCCTGGTCGGGTGGCCCTTCTGTGTGGCATTATGGGCGGGCAGCGTAGTCCGGTATCGCAGGGGCAGCCGTGGCGCGCCGCGCAGCGCCGTCACCCCGCCGCGATCGATGATTGGCCGCGGCCGCGCCCGCCTCAGGAAGTGCGAACCCTGTATGCTCACCACCACCGCCCGCTTCGGCCTCGCCCGGCTCAGCCCGCCCGTGTGGCGCATTCTCGCCCATAGCCTGCTTTTCGGCCTGGCCCTGAGCGTGGCCGACTTGCTCTTCAACTTCTACCTCGCCAGCCTGGGCTACGCCGCCGACACAGCGGGGCTGCTCTCCACGGTGAGCCGTGGCGCGGGCATGGTCATGGGTCTGCCCCTCGGCCTGCTGATCGACCGGCTCGGCGCGCAGCGCGCGATCCTCTTCGGGCTGGCCGGGTACGCGGGCGGCTGGGTGCTCATGCTGCAGGCCACCGGGCTCTGGGCGCTGATCATCGCGCAGTTCATCGTCGGGGCGGCCTACATCCTCGCCGGCACCGCCGTCACCCCTCTGCTCACCGCCGTCACCCGCGACGCCGACCGGGCGAGCGTTTTCGGCCTCAACGCCTCGGCAACGCTAATCGTCGGGCTGCTGGGCAGCGCCGTGGGGGGTGTGCTCCCCTCGCTCGCGGCACAGGCGCTGGAGGTGGGTCCCCAGGACACAGCGGCCTACCGGGCGGCCCTGGCGCTGGTGATCGTCCTTGGCATCGCCGCGATGCTGCCGGTGATCGGCCGCATGCCCACGGTCGAGGAGGTGCGCCCGGTAGGGCCAGACAACGGGCCGGAGCTCAACCTGCCGATGCGGCGCCTGCTGCGCTTCGCGATCCCGGCGCTGCTGCTCGGTGTGGCCGGTGGGCTGCTACTGCCCTTCCAGAATCTCTTCTTCCGCCAGCAGTTCGGCCTCGACGACGCGGCGGTGGGCGTAGCCCTCGCGGTCGGCTCGCTCGGCATGGGCCTCGGTGCCCTGCTCGGCTCCCCCGTCACGGACCGCCTGGGGTTGCGGCGTGGCGCGGCCTACCTGCGCTTCGGCGCCGTGTTCGCCATGCTGCTGATGCTCGTGCCGACCCTCGCGCCGGCGGCTCTGGGATTCTTCTTGCGCGGGCTCTTTGTGGCCGCCAGCTTTCCCCAGAACGACGCGCTGGTGATGCGCCATACGCCGCCGGCCCAGCGCGGCCTGGTGATGAGCCTGATGAGCGTGCTCTGGGCCGGTGGGTGGGCGCTGGCCGCCGTGATCAGTGGGCTCGTCCAGATCCGCTGGGGCTTCACCCCGATCATCATCGCCAGCGTGGTGGCCTACATCGGTTCGGCCACCAGCATCCTCACCTTGCGCGTGCCCGACGAGTGATGGTGCGGACAGGCCGCGCGTACGCCGCAGATCGAACCACGGCACGCGCCCGCGTGACCCGGCCAGAATCCGGCAACCCGACGCCTGGCCACAACGATCAGCTCAGGACACCCTCCCAGAGCCCCCGCAGATAGGCCCGAGCCGCATCAGGGCGCCGGCGCCGCGCCAGCCGCACGAGCGTGCGCGCTGCGCTCCCCGCCCGATAGGGCCCGATCGCGAGCCACTGCCACGGCCGGGCATGCTTGCGGAAGAACTGCACGCTGCTGCGCGCCATCTGGTAGCGCTCGTTCGGCGAGTCGCTCCCGCCCGAGGAGACGGCCACTTTGTGGTACATCATGGCGCGGGGCTCCACCAGCACTAGCTGCCCCGCCCGCCGCGCACGCAGGCAGTAGTCGCTGTCCTCGTAGTACATGAAGAAGCGCTCATCGAACAGCCCCACGCGCTCCAGACAGCCCCGGCTCATCAGCACCCCACAGCCGGTCACGAAGTCCACCGCGAAGGGCGCCGGATCGTGGCGTGTCGGTGAGCGCTCGTAGCGCCGCACCTCCAGCAGAAGCGGCCGCAGCCGCCCCCCCAGCCACCACACCCGCGTCGGCGCGTCGAAGTAGAAGATCGCCGGGGCTACCATGGCCGCCCCGTGGCGCTCCGCCGTCGCTACCAGCCAGTCGAGCGCATCGGGGGCGAGCGTCGTATCGTTATTGGCGAGAAAGACGTAATCGGCCCCCGCAGCCAGGGCATGGCGGATGCCCGCGTTCATCCCTGCGGCGAAGCCCAGGTTCGCCCCGTTGGCCAGGATCTCCACCTCAGGAAAGGCCGCCGCGACCGCCTCCAGCGTCCCATCGTCCGAGCCATTGTCGGCGAGGAGCGTCCGCAGGCGCCCATAGTGGAGCCCCCGGCACGACGTGAGGAAGGCGAGGGTGTCGTCGCGCCGGTTCCAGCTCAGTGTGATGACATAGACAAGAGGCAGCATAGACTGGATGCTCGACGATCGTATGTCTCGAACAGGTTGAACTGTCTGCGGAGGGGTTGGAGCGCTTCAGCACGCCATCCGCGTACGGTTCTCCGACCTCTGGTGCCGGTTCTTGCCCCAGGGAGCCTCTCGCGGCGAGCCGAACGGTTGCGCCTGGACATCGCGCCGCGTTTGGCGAGGGCGTAACGTTCTGGCGCCCCGCGCGGTAACAAGATAGAGCCTGCACCGAGTGCTTCCCGACCAGCCATGAACACAACGCGCTACTATCTCGGCTTCAACCTGGTGCCCGGCCTGGGGCCAGCGCGGCTCGCGCGCCTGGTGGCCCACTGCGGCTCGATCGAGGCTGCCTGGCACGCCGACGCCTTCGCCCTTGCGGCGGCCGGAGTGGACGCGCGCAGCAGCGCGGCGCTGCTGGCTGCTCGCGAGCGCCTCGACCTCGACGCCGAGTTGCGCCGGGTGAGCAGCGCCGGCATACAGATCCTCACCCTGGACGATCCTGGCTACCCCCGGCTGTTGCGCGAGGCGCCAGGGGCCCCGCCCCTGCTCTACGTGCGCGGCTCCCTCACCCCGGCTGACGACTGGGGCATCGCCGTGGTCGGCACACGCACGCCAACCCCCTACGGGCAGGAGGCGGCCCGTCGCCTGGCCAGCGATCTGGCCCGGGCCGGGGCCACCATCGTGAGCGGGCTGGCGCTGGGCATCGATACGATCGCCCACGAGGCCGCCCTGGAGAGCGGCGGGCGCACCCTGGCCGTGCTTGGCAGCGGCGTCGATCGGCCCTACCCCGGGCGCAACCGTCACCTCGCCGAGCGGATCGTCGCGCAGGGCGCCCTGATCTCCGACTACCCCCTCGGTACCGCACCGGCCGCCGCGAACTTCCCGCCCCGCAACCGCATCATCAGCGGGCTCGCGCGGGGGACGCTTGTCGTCGAGGCGAGCGAGCGCAGCGGCGCCCTGATCACTGTCGCCTTCGCGCTCGAGCAAGGGCGCGAGGTGCTCGCGGTGCCGGGGCCTATCTTCTCCCGCCAGAGCGTGGGCACCAACCGGCTCCTCCGCGACGGCGCCGCCCTCGCCGGCTCCGCCGAAGATGTGCTCACGGCCCTCGAGATGACCACGGCGACCGTACAGCGCGAGGCGCGCGCCGAGCTCCCCGACGATCCCACCGAGGCCGCGCTGCTCGAACAGCTCAGCTATGCGCCCCGGCATATCGACGAACTCGGGCGCGCAGCCGGACTCCCCGCTCCGGCAGTGGCTGCCGCTCTCGCGATGCTCGAACTCAAGGGTGTGGTCCGCCAGCCTGTACCTCTGCATTATGTGCTCGCGCGCTAGGGACGGGGGACAGGGATACCACAGTCGAGCACGCCGTCGCTGCGACGATTGCAAGATGAGCCAGCCCCCACGCGGCCCGTCCCGGCGCTATCCCCACACGGCCCGCTGCTGCACCTGTGATCCTCTGGTGCCACCCCGAACACCACGATCACATGTGGCAATGCCCCGGCCGGGCCTAGCGGTCAAAGCTCGCTTCGGCACGGCCAGCCAGCGCATCGGTGAGCATGCGCCGGGTGCGGGGCAGGAGCGGCGGGAGGTGCTCGGGCGGGAAGAAGGCCACATTCACATTCTCGTGGCCGGCGGGCTGCAGGGTGCCGCTCACGATCCGGGCCGCGAAGAGGATCGCCAGGATCTGGGCCTGATCACCATTCGGGTAGGTCCAGTGGAACTCGGGGCCGCCGTAGACCCCGATCAGGCGCTCGGCCTCAAGCAGCAGGCCGGTCTCCTCGTGCACCTCGCGGGTCATCCCACGGGCGGGCACCTCGTCCAGCCCGATCGTCCCTCCGGGCACGTCCCACAGCATCACATCGGCACGCCGGCAGAGCAGCACATTGCCCTGCTCATCACGAACAAAGGCGCTCGCGCGCACCTGGAGGATGCGCTGGTGACCCACATAGGTACGGAGCCAGCGCGTATACTTGACCGTCATTGATCACTTCCTTCCGCTGAGCGCCCCATGGCCAGCCGAAAGCCGGTAAACTCGTTGCGCACCGCCGGGCCCATCCGGAAGCGGCATGCGCAGCGGGCGTAGCCCTGGGGGTTGGCGTAGCAGCCACCGCGCATGATCCGCCGCCCCGGTCCATCCGGCGACTCGCGCCCGTCGTCCGGCCGGTAGGGGTAGGCGCCGTCCAGCGAACTGGTCCATTCCCACACATTGCCCGCCATATCATACACCCCATAGGGGCTCGCGCCGTCGGGGTAGGCGCCCACGGGGCTGGTGCCGCCGCGCCCGCCCTCGCGCGTATTCGCGCGCCCGGGCTCGAACGTGTCGCCCCAGGGGAACAAGCGGCCATCGTCACCACGGGCAGCATGCTCCCACTCGGCCTCGGTGGGTAGGCGCAGGGGCAGCCCGGTAGCTCTGCTCAGCCAGCGGCAGCATGCGACGGCCTCGTCCCAGCTTACGTCAACCACGGGGTGATTGGCAAGGAGCGGCGGGGGGGCCGGGCCACGCCAGCGTGGCGGCGGCGGCGTGCCGGTGGCCAGTGTGTAGGCCGCGTAGAGCGCATTGGTGGTGGGGGTTGCGGCGATGGCGTAGGGCGCGAGCGTAAGGGCATGCTGCGGCGACTCCTCGCGGTAGCTCTCACGGGTACCACCGTAGCGCCGCGCCAGTTCGCTCAGGGCGCGCTCGGGCGTCCCCATGCGGAAGGGTCGCGCGGGGATCGTCACAAAGTCTGGCAGGAGCAACTCAAGAGGCTCGCTCATAGATCCGGTTGAGGCGGGCGAGCTCGCGATCGTGGACGGTTGTGGCGAAGGGCACGATATCGCTCACGCCGTGCAGGGCATCGTAGCCCTTAACGAGGAAGCTGTGGGCGGCTTCGAGCCCCGCCAGCCGCGCCACCAGCCGGGAGCGGTGCAAGGCCAGCCCGAGGAGTGGTGAGCGCGAGAGCTGGTACACATTCAGCAGGCTGCTACGGATGAGCTCCAGCTGCTGCACGCGGGCATCGTAGTTGTCGGCCTCGCGGTACAAGCGCTCGTAGGTAGGCTCGTCGAAATCGATACCGACATCCCGCGCCAGGAGCATCCGGGCGAGGTCATCGTCGAGCCGATTGGTGAGCTCCAGCAAGTCGAGCACCTGCTCGACATCGCGCAGATGGACGCCGGGGAGCATGTGGAGCAGCCCGTGCAGACGCCGGGCCTCGCTATCGCGCCGGCTGAAGTCGCGAGGGCCGTAGATCTCGCTGAAGAAGAACTCGCCGACCGGCTCATACTGTGGGATCTCGGCCAGGTCGCGATAGTCGCGGCGCAGCCGGTTGGACTGAAAGATCTGTAGGGCGAGCCGATATTGCTTCAGCGTCGTCATGTCAGACGGGCGATCTGGGTGCGAGCGCGCCCCGCCAGCTCGCTGGTGGGATCGATGGCGATCACGGTCTGGTAGGCGCCGATCGCCTCGGCGGTACGCCCGAGGTCTTCGCTCACCAGGCCCATGTAGAAGATGGCGTCGAGATAGTTGCCATTCAGGGCCACAGCCTGCTGGAAGCTCTGCAGAGCCCGCTCGAGGCGCCCCTGGGCGTAGTAGGCGCGCCCGAGCCAGTAGGCGGCCTCGGGGAAGTTCGGCTGGAGCTGTAGCACGCGCCGCAGATCGCGCACGGCCGCGTCGTACTGGCCCTCCTGGAGCTGGAGGATGGCGCGGCGATAGTGGCTCTCGGCGATGTTCCCGTTGGCGCGGATGGAGGCGTTGTAGGCGTTGAGCGCTTCGACGGTGCGGCCCTGCTCCTGGAGCAGCTTGCCCTGAAAGAGCAGCGCTTCGGCGTAGTCGGCCTTCTGCTGGAGCGCCTCGCCGACTTCGTCGAGCGCGCCCGCTACGTCGCCCTGAGCGTAGCGGGCCTGGGCGCGGCCAAGCAGGGCATCGGGAAAGTTCGACTGGAGCTGGAGAGCCCGGTCATAAGCCGCGATGGCGCTACTCAGGCTGCCCTGGCGCAGCAGGGCCTCGCCGAGCCAGAACTGAGCCAGCGGGTCGTCGAAGCCACCGGGCATGCCTGCGGCCGTCTGGAAGTAGCCAGTCGCAACGCCCCAGTTGCCCTGGCCCACCGCCACGAGGCCCTGGCCGAGCTGGGCAGCGATCAGGGTTGGGTCGAGCTGCGCCGCCTCGGTGTAGGCGCTGGTTGCGCCGGGCAAGTCGCCGCTGAGCCGCCGCACATCGCCGATGGTTGTCAGCGCGGCGGCGCGCAGCCGCAGTGCCTCCGGATCGCCCAGACCGGCCGTCAGGCTGAGCACCGTATTCTCGGCGGCGTCCGCATCGGCGAGGCGACCCGCAGCGAAGTAGGCCTGTCCGAGCCGGTGCTGGTAGGTGGGGTTGCCGGGGTCGAGCGCGACGGCATCGCCATAAGCGGCGACGGCCTGGGCATAGCTCCGGCTCGCCATCGCGGCGTCGCCGATCGCCACAAGCCGCGCTGGGTCGTTCACCCCGGCTTCGAGGGCCTGGCGGTAGGCGGCCATGGCCCGCTCGGGCTGCTCCAGCGGTCCCTGGTAGAGATCAGCCAGCGCGAGCTGGGCTGCGACATTGGCCGGGTCGGCGCGGACGGCCTGGTTCAAGGCGCGGGCGGCTTCTTCGTGGCGGCCCAGGGCGGCGAGGGTCTCGCCGAGCTCAAAGTGGGCGGCGGAAGAGTCGGGGTCCAGCCGCAGGGCGTTTTCGTAGGCGCCGATCGCGGCATCGGGGCGGCCAGCATCGTTATAGAGGCGGGCCAGTTCGATCGCGGCCTGCCCATTCTCGGCGCTCAGCGGCAGCAGCAACTGCTCAGCCTCTACGAAACCAGCGGGGCCACTCCGGCGCAGAGCGGCGGCCAGGGCGATCGCGCTGCGCGGGCCGGGACGTTGCAGATAGAGCACCCGGCGCTGCGCCACTGCGGTCGCCCAGTCACCGGCGGCCTCGGCGCCGCGAGCCAGCTCGATGTGGGCGGGGAAGAAGGTCGCGTTGCGCTCCAGCGCCAGGGTGAAGAGCTCGGTGGCCCGCCCCCGATCACCCCGATCGGCGGCGACCGTGCCCTTGCCGAAGTAGCCATCGGGGGCCTGGGGGGCCAGGCTGATCGTCTGATCGAAGCTGCTCTCGGCGGCGTCGAGCTCGCCGGCGTAGCGCTGGGCGCGCCCGATCGCATTGGGGATCTGCGCGTTGTCGGGGTAGCGGGTCCGCAACTGCTCCAGCAGTACCAGCGGCTGGACACGGTTCTGGCCGACACCGAAGAGCGCGCCGATATTGCTAGCGGTGTGGCCACGTTGCAGGCGAGCGAGTTCGATCTCCACCAGCGCCTGGTGGTAGCGCTGGCGGTCAGCATTAGCCTCGGCCCGCTCGGCCTGGCCAATGGCCAGCAGCCCACCACTGGGCAACGAGGCGCTATCGGCGGTAGCGCGCTGGCGCCACTGGACCACCTCCTGATCGGTCGTATCGGCGGCGCTATCGAGCTGGCGCCGCACGTCGTTGAGCAGATTGACGGGCAGCGGGTCGGCCACGGCGAGCTCCCAGCCGAGCTGCCCCTGTGCGTCGAGGGCTCTGGCCAGGCTGAGCAAAGCCTCCTGCTCGACTCGCGCGGCCTCGATCCGGCGCGAGAGCATCGCCCGGTAGATCTCGGGCACGGCGGCGCGCTCGGCCTGCTGGAGGCTCCGGGCTGCGTCGATGGCCCGGGCGGCCTCATCGAGGCGCCCCGTGTCGCGATAGGCGGCAGCGAGGGCAAGCAGGAGCGAGGTGCTGGGGCGCAACAGATTGCGCGCCTGCTCCAGTTCCACCACGGCATCGGCGGGGCGCTGCTCGCGCAGGGCCAGGGTCGCCAGGTTCATGCGCAACTCGCCGAGATCGCGCCCCTGGAGTAGCCGCACCGCCTCCTGGAAGGCGGCGAGGGCGCCCGGGTCGCCCGCATCGAGGAGGATGGCGCCGAGGTTATTCGCGAGATAAGCCTGGTCGTCGGAGGGCTCGGCGAGGGCCAGGCGATACTCCTCGGCGGCCTCGGCGTAGCTCCCGCGCGCCCAGAGTACATTGCCGCGCAGGGCGCGGGGGAGGGGCGCGCGCAGGCCAGGGTAGTTCGCGAGCAGGACGCCAATCCGTTCGTAGGCCACATCCGGCGCGCCACGCCCGTAGTCGTAGAGGGCGTAGATCAACGGCGCCAACACGGCCTGGCCATTCACTGGCTCACTGGCCACCGTGAAGCTCCGAGGCATGGCGAAGCGGCCGGAATAACCGTCCCAGGCGTTGGGGCCATAGGCCCCATTGGGCGTGTAGATCAGGCGCGGGCTCAGCGAGGGGCTGTCGAGCATCGCGCCGGGCTCAACCGCGCCGTAGACGAGCAGATCGGCGCCCTGACTGGTCGCGAGCGCCAGCGCCGCCTGTGGGTCGAGCGGGGGCTCAGCCGCCACGACCGCGCTGATCGCCCCCCGGGACTCCTCCCGCAGGAGGCGGGCCAGGCTCTCGGCCACATTGCGACCTGTCTGGCCATCGCCACCATCCTCGAAGGGGGCCACCAGCACCACGAAGCGGTCCGGCCCACGACCGAAGAGCGCCTCACCAGCAAGCAGCCCCAGCAGGCCAACCAGGCCGATCGCCATCACCAGCGCGGCGACCGCGTAGACGGGCTGCTCGCGGAGGCGCGCAACGGCCCCCCGGGCGGGCCGCGCCTCCAGCCCGGTAGTACCCGTCGCCGCATCCCGCGCGGGGAGGGCCGCAGTGGCGGCCGTCTCACCCGCCTGCCGGGCTTCGGCGGCGTTCTGCTGCTGCCTTTCCCGGGCTTCCTGGTGGCGGCGCAGCAGCACCAGCAGCCCCCCCACGCAGGCCAGAAGCACAACCACCACGATCAGGAGCAGGGTGTTCATCGAGGCTCCTTCGGGTTCCGATCGCGTCTTGTGCTATTGTAAGCGTTTTGTGCCGGAGATCAAGCAGGAGTCGCCACCAGCACCGCGATCTCATCGGTGCAGTGGACGAAAGCGCTTACACCTTCGCGGGAGACACGCAGCATCGTGGATTTCAGACAGGCAGCAGCAGGGTTGCGGAATGAGCATCCAGAACACAGCCGAGCGCGCCCGCACGCGCTCCAGCGAGCCGTACCATCGATCGGCCACTTGCGCGGGGAGGCAGCGCGCGGCATCGACGAGCTACCGCAAGGGCGGCGTCGCCCCATCATTTAGCGCGGATCAGTGGCGACGTCGAGGGTCAGCACCCAGTCAGGGCCGCCCGGGGGTGGCGTAAAACGCTGGAGCCCCCCCCGCTCCACCGTCCCGCTGATGCGCTGCGTCGTACCGGTGCGCGGGTCGTACCAGCCCGCGACGAGAGGCCCATCGGCCAGCCGGGAGGTATCGAGTTCGACTGGTTGCCCGTCGGGGATGTAGACGAGGGCGTAGCTGCCGTCGGCGTCCTGCGTGGCTTGCACGTGATGTGTGCCAGCGTGTGGCGCGCTCACGAGCAGCGACTGGCCGGGGATGCGCGAGAGGAAGGGCCGCGACAGGATCAGGTCGCGCAGGTGCCGCATCTGGCTCGCCCCGGGGAGGTCGAGAGCCTCATACCATGGGCGGCGCACGAAGCTCAGCGGTGGGCGGCCGGGCTGCCAGAACTGCCAGATCGGGTGGCAGCCGTAGGTGTGGCCGTGTGCGCCGGCAAAGACGGCCCAGTAGGCCGCCTTGCGCACATCGTAATCGTCCAGGTAGCCTTGCTCAAGCACAAAGCCCGCCGGGTGATCCTCGTACCCCGGCTCGCCGTCCATACACGGCTTCGTGGGGCTGCGCGCATAGTCGGCGGCGATCCCGGCGTGGTTGGGGCTGTTGCGGGCGTGGCCCGACTGCCACATGTTAAAGTCGAGCCAGGGGGCGGCATGGAAGGGCTCGGCGGAACTGGCTCCCCCGCAGGGGTGGAAGCTGATCAGGTGCCGGCCCTCGTCGCCTGCGCGCAGCCCCGCCGCCATGGCCTCAATCACAGCCCGGTGAAGCGGCGTCTCCACCGGCCGGTCGCCGCCGAGGATCCAGATCAGCGGGGCGGCGCGGTAGCGCGCGCCGAGGAAGCGCCCGTAGCTGTGGGCGTTCTCCGGCGTGAAGAGCTCTGGCCCGGCTCCCCGTTTGCGGTTCCACTTGTCGCCCCAGGTCGGCAGGAGCCCGACGTAGAGCCCCAGCGCTGCTGCGGCCGCCAGCACGGCGTCGACGTGGGCGAAGTAGGCCTCGTTGGGCCGGGTCGGGTCGCCCTCATGGAGCGGCACGTCGCCACAAGCGTTCGGCCCATGGATGCCGTCGCACTCCGCAAGCACCACGGTCTGGATCACCGTAAAGCCTTTGGCGGCCCGGTCGCGCAGGTAGCGCTCGGCCTCGGCCAGGCTACAGCGGTGCAGGAGCTCCCAGGCCGTATCGCCCAGGTAGAAGAACGGCCTGCCGTCGGTGTACGTGAGAAAGCGCCGGTTCGGGCTCACCTGGAGCATCTGGTTGCTCAATCGAACCTCCTCACATGGCGCTCAGGCTGCCGGCGTCGGCGCCGCCGGATCGAGCCTCCCCGCCGCGCGCAGCGCCTCCCACAACGCTGGCGGGAGAGGCTCGTCCACCGCGCACAGGGTGCTCGCGACCTCGTCCCTGCCAACGGCGCCGAGCACCAGGCTGGCGACGGCGGGATGCGCCAGCGGGAACTGGATCGTCGCTGTGGGGAGCGCCACATCAAAACGCCGGCAGATCGCCTCGATCCGCGCCACCCGGCCGGCAATAGTGGGCGGGGCAGGCGCATCATTATAGCGTGCCCCCGGGCGAGCGCCGGTCGCCAGAATGCCGCTATGGAAGACGCCGCCCAGGAGCACCCCGATGCCCCGCTCCTGGCAGCGCGTCAGGAGCGGGAGCGCGCCCTGCTCCAGCAGCGTGTAGCGGCCCGCGAGCAAGACGCAGTCGATGTCGGCATGGAGCGCAAAATCGCGCAGCACCTGCCACTGCTTCATCCCGACGCCAACCGCGCCGATGGGCCCCTGGTCGCGCAGCTCGATGAGCGCGGGGAGTGCCACGGCCTGCTCCCCGGCACCTCGCCGTAGAGGTTGGCGAGCGGTGCCGTACCGAGGCCCATCGGCGAGACGCGCGGTCCACAGTTTCCTAAGCGTCGCGCTTCCACGCCTGAACCCATCCTACGCCGCAGGTTGATGATCGAGCGGCAGGTAGCGCAGGATCGCCACTCCTCGTGGGGCCAGGCGAACGCTACGGCGGGGCACGCGATCGCCGAGCAGATCGGGCGCGGGGCTGTCGAGGGGCACCTCCACCGCGCCAGTTGTGTGGTTGAGCAGGAAGAGATAGCTAGCGCCAGGACCGTGGCGCCAGCAGGCCTCAACGCCGTTCGGCGCCGTGAGTGGCGGAGTGAGCCCGCTCTCGATCCTCACGGTCTCCAGCAGCCACTGCATCCCACCCGCATCGAGCATGGTGCCAAGATAGTACGCGGCGCCGGCGCCGTAGGCATAACGGGTGGCGGCGGCCTGACCGGCGTAGTCACCCGCCGCATAGCTGGCGATAGCCGAAGCGCCCTCCAGCTCCAGCACCTCAGCCCAGACGGCGCAGGAAAAGGCGTGCCCATCCGCCGTGCGGATACTGCGCTGCTCGCCCAACGGGATCGGTGCGATCTCGGTGGCGCGCAGGCCCAGTAGCGCGCGGAGCGAGCCGAGCGAGCCGCCGGCCCACACCTGATTGTTCGCATCAACGATGCCGCTAAAGCAGGTGACAAGTAGCACCCCACCCGCCGCGACAAAGCGCGCAAGTTGCGGCCCGAGCTCCTCACGCATGAGAAACAGGGAGGGAAGGATCACAAGCCGGTAGCCGTCCAGCGCGGCACCGGGGCGGAGCAGATCGACCGCGATATTGCGCGCGTAGAGCGGGGTGTAGCAGGCCCGCAGCTGCTCCAGCGCTCGCAGGTGGCGGGAAGGCCGGCCCTCGAGCTCGAGCGCCCAGCGGCTCTCCCAGTCGTAGAGCATGGCGACCTCGCCGCGCACTCGCGTGCCCGCGAGCTCGGCGAGGTTGGCGAGCTCGCGCCCGAGCGCCCGTACCTCGCGCCAGGTTCGCGTCTCGGTGCCGCCGTGGGGCAGCATCGCGCTATGGAACTGTTCGGCGCCGGCCCGCGAGGCCCGCCACTGGAAGAACATCAGCCCATCCGCGCCCCGGGCGAGCGCCTGGTAGCTCCAGAGCCGCATCAGCCCCGGCGGCTTAGCCAGGTTGTGCTCGCGCCACTGCACGTAATCCGGCGCCTGCTCCATCAGCAGCCAGGGCTGGCCGGCCCGCAGCGAACGCATGAGATCGTGGGTCAGGGCCGCCCCGACGTGTGCCTCGGGGTCGGCGGGGTCGGGGTAGGAGTCGTTGGCGACGACATCCACGGTCTCAGCCCAGGCCCAGTAGTCGAGGGGCCTGTGGAAGCCGATGAAGTTGGTGGTGGCCGGCACCCCGGGGGTGAGCTCGCGCAGGATGGCCCGCTCAAGGGCGAAGCACTCCTGCAGTGAGGCCGAGCAGAAGCGTCGCCAGTCGAGCAACTGGGAGGGATTACCGGCTGTGGGCGCGCGGCACGGCGGCAGGATCTCGGCCCAATCGCCGTAGCGCTGGCTCCAGAACGCCGTGCCCCAGGCGCTGTTCAGCGCGTCCAGGCTTCCGTAGCGCGCCTGGAGCCAGCGGCGGAAGGCGGCCGCGCACTGCTCGCAGAAGCACTCGCGCACGTGGCAGCCGTACTCGTTGTTGATATGCCAGAGGGCCAGGGCAGGGTGACGACCGTAGCGCTCCGCGAGCCGCCGTACCAGAGCCGCCGCCGCGTTGCGGTAGGCCGTGCTCTGCGGGCAGTAGTGCTGGCGTGAGCCCGGCGCCAGCCTGATGCCTTCGGCGGTCACGGGCAGGCTTTCGGGGTAAAGGTGGCTGAGCCAGGGCGGTGGCGAGGCGGTGGCCGTCGCGAGTGCAACCTGCACCCCGTGGGCGTGTAGCAGGTCGAGCACCTGATCGAGCCAGGCGAAGTCGTAGCGCCCGGGTTGTGGCTCAAGCCAGGACCATGCGAAGACGCCGAGCGAGACGAGATTCACCCCGGCCTCCTGCATGAGGTGGGCATCCTCGGCCCAGACCGACGGCGGCCACTGCTCGGGGTTATAGTCGCCGCCGTAGCGGATGCGCGGCTCGGCCATGCGCTACCACCCCTGGTATTCGAAGTAGTCGAAGTCGGCGACCGCCTCGCTCGGCCCGCCATCGCCGCTGGCGTACAGGCCGATCATCGCGCCAATGAAGCCCCCGGCCCGGTCGGTGCTGAGCACCCGGCCATCGAGTGGCGCGCCGATCGGCTCCCAGCGCCCTGGTCGCTCCGCGACGAAGAACTGATACTCCTGCCCGTGCGCCTCGACCTTCAGCCCCAGGCGCGCACCGCCCACTTGCCGCTCGGCCAGCAAGGTCGCCGGCCCACCCTGCGCCTGAAACACACGTAACGCCGGACCGGTCTCGTACCATCCTACCTCCAGGCGAAGATGGTAGCCCGCGTTCTGGAACAGCACCATGCCGGCCGTCTCGCCCGGCCGGCGCGGCGCAAACTCCAGGTCCGTCCGCGCCGCGAACCGGATGTGCTGCTGGCGGCGGCAGAGCATGCTCGGGCAATTGTTGGCAGCAAAGAGGGGCGGACCCGGCCGCAGCCGCAGGAAACCCGGCCGCTCGCCCAGGCTCCAGAACGACGCGCGGGGCGTACGCAGGAACACCCAGCGCGGATCGAGCGCCTCATCGTCGAACTGGTCGCAGGCGGCTGGCATTGGCCAGCGCTGGGCAGGCAGGTTGGGCGCCGGGGAGGACTGTTCGACCCGCCCGGTGCCCGGGCTCACAATTGGCCAGCCCTCCTCCCAGCGCACCGGGGCGAGGATCACCTCGCGCCCGAGGTTGCGGCAGAGCGGCGGCGTTCGGGCATCCGGGCCCGAACCATAGGGCCGCGACGCGAGGGCCACCAGCCACCACTCGCCTTGTTGCGTCTCCACCAGGTCGCCGTGGCCAACATTGCTGATCGGATAATCCCGCCCCAGGTGGCGGTGGGTCAGGATGGGGTTCGCCTCGTTACCCTCGTACGGCCCGCTCACGTGGTCGGCGCGGGCGATCGTCAGACAGTGGTGGTAGTGGGTGCCGCCCTCCGAGATCAGCAAGTAGTAGCGCCCGTCTCGCTTGTAGATGTGTGGGCCCTCGGCATGGGCGCCGCCGGTCCCGTCCCAGAGGTGGTAGCGCTCGCCGATCAGCCGCAGGCTGGCGAGGTCGAGCTCTTGCAGCCAGATCTCGCGCTGAGCGGCGCCCAATCCAGGCCGGGTGGCGCGCCGGTTGCCGATGTAGTAGGCCCGCCCGTCATCGTCGAAGAAGAGCGACGGGTCGATGCCCGGCGCATCGGGAAGCCAGACCGGGTCGGACCAGGGGCCGGCCGGGTTGTCGCTGGTGACGACGAAGTTATGCAGGCCCTCGCCACCCCGCCGGTTGACCAGCGTGGTGATCAGGTAGAAGCGGCCCTGGTGGTGACGGATCGTCGGCGCCCAGATCCCGTCCGAGGCGTTGATGCCGTCGAGGTCAAGCTGCTCGGGCCGGTCGAGCACGTGGCCGAGCTGACGCCAGTGCACCAGGTCGCGGCTGTGAAAGATCGGCACGCCAGGAAAGAACTCAAACGAGGAGGTGACCAGGTAGTAGTCATCGCCCACCCGGCAGATCGAGGGGTCGGGGTAGAAGCCGGGGATGATCGGGTTGATGAAGTTGCTGGAGGGAACGGTGCTCATAGTGGTGCAGGCCGTGACGGGTGCTTGACACCCGCCACGGCGTCCTTGCCCTGTCTAGTTGAAGGCGATCCAGTCGAGGTTGCCAACCCCGTTGCCGCCCGTGAAGACGAGCACCACGTCGTGGATGCCAGTTACGTTGGCGCCGTTCAGGGCGACGGCGGTGCTCTGGGCGACGTAGTTGCTGAACCCGCCGGTACCCTGGACGGTGAGCGTGCCCACGAGCGGACCGTCGGGCGCATCGAGGCGGATCTCGATCTGCTTGCCGGCGAACTCGTTGCCCACGGCGATGCTCGCCGTGAAGTTGCTCACCCCGGCGCCGAAATCGACGCTCTGGTAGCGCAAGCTGTCGCCCTGGTCCAGCCCGCCCAGGCCGCTGCCGAAGTTGTTGATGCTGCCTGTGCTGACATCGACGCTCTCAGCCTCGATCCGGGCAAGACCGTCGCGCACCGGCTTTGCGCTGAAGCGGAACCAGTCGAGGTTGCCCGCCCCGTTGCCGCCCGCCACCTTCAGCACCACGTTGTGGACGCCGGTCACGTTCTCGACGCTGGTGCGCTGGATTACGTAGCGGCTGAAGTCGAACTCGGTGGTGCTCGTAGCAGCAGGAACAAGCGTGCCGATCAGCCGGCCGCTGGGGTCGTCGAGGCGGATCTCGATCTGGCGGCCGCCGCAGCAAGCGCCCACCGCGATCAGCGCCTCGAAGCTCGTCGCGCCCCCGGTGCCGAAGTCCACCCCATTGAACTGCACATAGTCGCCGTTGTCGAGGCTCCCGATCACCGGCCCGAAGTCGCTCACGCCCGCTGCGGCGTCGTAGCTCTCGGCCTGAAAGATCTCGGTCGCCAGGCCCCGCACCGGCGGCGGTGTGTCGTCGGCGAAGCGCACCCAGTTCAGGGCGGCGATGTCGGCGCCCCCACGGAATACGAGCACCAGGTCATGCACGCCGCTCGCCGTGCCGCTCAGGGCCACGCTTTGCAGCACGGAGCTACCGCCCGTCGGCTGGAGCGAGAGGCTGGCCAGTAGCGGCCCATCGGGGCTGTCGAGCCGGGCCTCGATGCTGCCGCCGCTCGCCACTGCGGCGAAGGCCTGGAAGCTGCTGGCGGGATTGGCGAAGTCGACATCGGCGAAGCGCAGCCATTCGCCATCGTCGAGACCGCTCACGCCCAGGCCGGTGCCCTCGACTGCCCCGCCCACCTCGTCGTAGGTCTCGGCCTCGATCCGGGCTGTTGCCGGGCGGGTGAGCGGCGGCGGCGGTGGGTCGTCGCTGAAGGTGAACGAGGCCAGGTTGCCGGCGCCGTCGCCGCCACTGAAGACCAGGTAGAGGTCTTGCTTGCCGCTCACTCCGCCATCGACTGCCGTACGCTGATCGACGTAGGTGCCGAAGTCGAACTCGCCCGCGCCGGTGGGCCGGGTGACGAGCGTGCCAATCAACTGGCCGTCGGGGCTGCCCAGGCGCAACTCGATCCTGCGGTCGGCGCAGCAGGCGCCCACGGCGAGCGAGGCGCTGAAGGTGGTGTAGCCGCCCATGCCGAAGTCCAGGCCGGCGTAGCCCAGCCAGTCGCCCTCGTCGAGCCCGCCGACAAAACTGCTCTGGGCATTCACCGTGCCGTTCACCTCGTCGAAGTCGCTGCTGAGGATCACGTCGCCCACCGAGCGCTCGCCCACGGGGGCCACCGGCGGGTAGTCGCCCTCGCAGCCGTTGAAGTCGCAGCCTACGGTAGCGAGGTAGCCCTCGGTCGCGCCCGGGGCGCGCCGAGTATTGTTCTCCTGCACCAGCCCCGTCGCCGCACCGCCGACGCTGACCGGCGCCAGGATCTGGTTGTCGGTGAGGACGGTGCCGCTGGCGTCGCTGGAGTTGGCGACGGCGATGCTGATCTCCTGCCCGTCGAGGATGCTGTTGTTGCGGACGAGGTTGTTCCGCGTGGTGTCACCCTGGCCGTTGATGCGCACGCCCTGGTTGCGGTTGTTCCAGAGTACGTTCTGGTACAGGTCGAAGCCCGCCGAGGCGTTGTCGATGTAGATGCCGACGGCGAGACCCTCGATCAGCGTCGAGCCGGTGTCGTGGACCCAGTTGTGGTGGATGCTGCTGGTCTGCCCGTTGGCGCCGCCGTTCAACTCGCAGCAGGCGTAGATCCCACCAACGTCGGTGGTGAGCCGCCCGTAGCCGGTGACGCGATTAAAGGCGATCTCGCTGTCGGCGAAGGTTTTGCGCGCGTCGTCCCAATCGATCGAGATGCCGTCACGGCCAGTGCTGATGATCGTGTTGTTGGTGATCGTCACACTGCCTGCGCCCGGCGCGGTGTAGATGGCGGTGCCGTAGGCGCCCGCGTAGCCGGTGTCGCGGATCAAGTTGTTGACGATCGTGTGCCCGCTATCGCTGAGCGCCACGCCGCTGCCGGCACTGTACTGGAGCGTGCTGTTACGAACGGTGTGGCCCGTGCCCTTGAGAACGATCCCGCTGTCGGCGGCGTTGGTCTTGAAGCTATCGCCGAGGATGGTAAAGTGCGAGAGGTACCTGGCGCTGATACTGTCGATCGTATGGTTGGCGCTCCCGGCATCGGTGACGATCGTGCTGGCGAAGAGCCGGATACCGCGAATGGTCACGTCTGAGACGCCGCGCAGATCGAAGGCGTAGTCGCGCTGCTTGGCGCTCACCAGCAGCCGGCTGGGGTTCTCGCCGCCGGGCGCCCAGAGGTAGAGCGTGCTCGTCGCCGCATCGTAGAACCACTCGTTGGCCGTATCGAGGGCGGCGAGTTTGCCGAACAGGTAGTACTTGCCGCCGACACGTGAACAGATCGTGTCGCAGTAGGACGAGGCGGGGAAGGTGATCGTCCCCTCCGCCGAGCTCGTCACCTGGGCCGTCAGGTGGCCGAAGGGGTTCTCGCCACTCCACAGATGTACGGTCGCGCCGGTCCAGTCGATCGCGGGCAGCCGGGGGTCGCGAATGCTGCTGGCGGTCGAGCCGTTGCCGATCGTCGCCCAGGCCGGCTGCAGCAGGTCCGGGCCGGTGTTGGGCCAGCGCGCCTCAGTGGCCATGGTGTCGCCGACAAAGACTTGATTGGCGGCGAGGTTGGGGTTCAGTGTGACGGTAGCCTTGTAGATCTTGCCGCTGTGGTGGCTCCAGCCGCCGACGGGGTCGGCCCCGCTGATTACCACCGGCTCGCTCCCCGCCGGCTGGAAGGTCACGCCCGAGCGCGGGGTGACCGTCTCGGTATAGATGCCCGGCCTGATCGCGCAGGTGTCGCCAGCCACCGCGACGCTCGCGCACTTCTGGATGGTGCGGAACGGTCGCAGCTGCGTGCCGGGGTTGGAGTCCGAGCCGAGCAGGCCGACGAAGTAGGTTCGGCCGCTGGCCAGGGCGGTCGGCGCCGAGCCGCCGAGCGCGAGGGCGGCGAGCAGCGCCCATACCCCGAGCAGCGAGAGGATGCGGAGCGCGTTACGCTTCATCGAAAAGTCTCCTGCGCTGTTAGTAGATCTTGAACCAGTCGAGATTACCGACGCCGTTGCCGCCCTTGAAGACCAGGTAGATCGTCTGGGTGCCGCTGGCGCCGCTGAGCGTGGCGCTCTGGGTGGTGTAGCTGCCCCAGCCGCCGGTGTTCTGCACCGTCAGCGTGCCGAGTAGCGCGCCGGTGGTGCTGCCCTGGCGCACCTCGATCTGCTTGCCGGCGCAGCAGGCGTCCACCGCAACGCGGAACTCGATCCTGGTCGCGCCTGAGCCGAGGTTGACCCCGCTATAGGCCGCCCAGTCGTTGGTGTCCAGGCTGCCGATCCCGGTGCCGAAATTGTTGACGCCAGACTGGCTGCTGTAGCTCTCGGCCTCGACCGAGGCCAGGGGGGCGGCCGCCCCGAAGCGGATCCAGTCGAGGTTGCCAACGCCGTTGCCGCCCACGAAGGTCAGGTAAACGCTGCGCTGGCCGGTGGCCATCTGGCTGAGGTTCACCGTCTGCTGCTGGTAGCTGCTCCAGCCGCCGGTGTTCTGTACCGTCAGCGTGCCGATGATCGTCCCGGTGGTGCTGTCGAGACGCACCTGGATCTGTCTGCCGGCGTACTCGGCCGGCACGGCGACATTCGCCGTGAAGCTACTCACGCCGCCGCCGAAATCAAGGTCGTAGCGCAGCCAGTCGCCCGCGTCGATGCTGCCGATGCCCGTGCCGAAGTCGGTCACACCCTGCTGGGCGTTCTCGCTCTCGGCCTCGATCTGGCTCGTGGCGCTGCGGTAGGTCGTCCCACCACCGGCGCTGAAGCTGATCCAGTCGACGTTGCCGGCTGCGGCGGCGCCGCCTGAGTTCGAGCCCTTCAGCACGAGGTAGAGATCGTGGACGCCGCTGGCCGACTGGACGGGGATGCTCTGCGTCACCTGGGTGTCGAAGCCGCCGGTGTTGGCGATCGTCAGCGTGCCCAGGAGCGTGCCGCTGGCGCTGTCGATCCGCACCTCGACCTTGCCGCCGGCGTAGCTACTGTTGACGCCAACGTTGTAGTTGAAGCTGCTCACCCCGCTGCCAAAGTCGACGTTGGGGTAGCGCAGCACCACGTCGTTCGCCGGCGCGTTCACGCCAACCCGGTCGAAGAGCATGCTCAGCCCGTTCTGGTCGCCGCCCAGAAAGCTCTCGGCCTCGATCTTGCGCGTGGCGCTAAACGCCCGCTCGCCGAAGGCCAGCGGCGCCTCGCCGCTGCAGCCGCTCAGGTTGCAACCGACGGTCGCGCCGATCCCCTCGTTGGCGCCGCTGGCGTTGGGCCCGTTGCCGCTGACGGTCAGGTTGGGGATCGCGGCGCCGCCGTAGGTGGCGAACACCTCGTTCGTGGTCTTGTTGTTCTCGACGCGCGTGCCGCTAGCGACACTGGAGCCGAGGACGGCGATGCCGCGCGGCAGGCCGGCGCCCCGGTCCCCTAGCTGGCTGCGGATCAGCGTATTGTTCGTCACCACGTGGCGGCTCGCCGACTCCTTGACGACGATCCCGATGCCCTTGGTATCCCAGGCGACGTTCTGGTAGATATCGAAGCCGCCCGCGTAGTCGTCGATGTAGATCCCCGAGGAGGGGAAGAGGCCGTCGATGATCTGTGAGCCGTAGGTCCAGTTATGGTGGATCGCGCTGTTGGAGGCGGCCAGGTAGCAGCAGGCGTAGATGCCGCCGGCATCGGAGGTGATGCGCGCGTAGTTGTAGATCCGGTTGTAGGCGATGTTGAAATTCTGAACCGTGTTGCCCTGCGTGCCGTACCAGCTGATACTGATGCCGTCACGGCCGGTGTTGTAGATCGTGTTGTTGGTGATGGTGTGGCCGCTGGGGTTGTGCTCGGTCGGCACGGTGATCGCGGTGGCGTAGTTGCCAGCGTAACCCATGTCGTGGATCAGGTTATTCGTCACCGTGCTGCCGCTGCCGCCGAGCAGCACACCATTCCCGGCGCTGTACTCCAGCACGCTGTTGCGTACCGTGTGGCCGGAGCCCTTGAGGACGATCCCGGTATCGCGGGTGTCGAGGATATTGCCGCCGAAGTAGTCGAAGTGCGAGAGGAACTTCGCCCGCACCCCGTCGATGACATTGTTCTGGCTGGCGTCGCTCATCACAATCGTAGAGGCGAACAGGTTCAGCCCCTGGATGGTCACATTGGAGCGATCCCGCAGGTCGAAGGCGTAGTCGCGCTGCTTGGCGGTGACGTTGCTCGGTACACCGCCGGCCGACGACCAGAGGTAGAGCTGCTGTGCCCCGGCGTCATAGAACCACTCGCCGGCGCTGTCAAGGGCGGCCAGCTTGCCCATCAGCAGGTAGCGCGCGCCCGGGGCCGAGCAGAGTCGCGGGCAGGAGTTCCAGTTGGGCGTGTCGAAGAGGATCTGGCCGCTCGATGACAAGGTGACGGTCCCGGTCTGGTTGGCGTAGGGGTTCGTGCCGCCGAAGACACGCACGATCGCGCCGCTCCAGTCGATGTTGGGCAGGCCAGGATCGTTGATCACCCCGAGCGCGCTGCCCGCCCCGGCGGTGGCCCAGGTCGGCTGGAGCAGGCTCGCCGTCACGCTACTGTTCGGCCAGCGGGCCAGCAGCTGCATCGTCTCGCCGACGAAGACCTGGTTGGCCTTCAGGCTGCTGTTGAGTGCGACGCTGGCCCGGTAGATATTGCCGCTGTGCTGCGTCCAGCCGCCCACCGGGTCGGCGCCGCTCACAGTGACCGTAGCGCCGGTGTCGGGACGGAAGGTGACCCCCGAGTTTGGCGTCACGGTTTCGCGGTAGGTGCCGCTGCGGATCACGCAGCTGTCGCCGGCGACGGCGACGACCGCACATTGCTGGATCGTCCCGAAGGGGTTGGCGCTGCTGCCGTTGCCGCCACTGCCGGCGGCGACGTAATACGTGGTGGCGGCGCGGGCCGGCGCAATGGGGGCAAGCACGAGGCAGAGCAGCAGCCAGAGCGACAGCGAACGGCTGAGCAGCGGTGAGCGAACGCGCATCAGTCTTGCCTCCTTCACCAATGAAAGAAAGGCACAGCGACCAGCGGGTGATACCGACGCAGTTCACGGCACGACGATCCGAGGCCAGGGGCGACGGCCGCCGGGCCGTGCGATCGGCTGCACACGATTGAAAGGACGCCCGCTGACGGCGCGGCGGTCGAGGGCGCAACCGCCAGCGGGCGCGCGGCGTCCCTAGCCGCCCCTGGTGGCCAGCCAGGCGTCGATCTGCTTCTGGATCTCGGCCAGCACCCTGTCGGCGCCGGCGGCCTTGAGCTCGGCGTTGGCGGCAGCGAGGTTGGCGGCCACCTCGCCATCGCCAGCGTAAATCGGCTTGAACGCCCGCGTGAAGACTTCGCTCGTCTGCGCCAGCTCCGTCTCGACCGGCGTCCGGTCGAAGGTAAAGCCGAGGATAGGCGAGGGCCTGGCCGAGTCGTTGATCTCCCTGGTACGCTCCCAGTTCCCCACCGCCGCCGGGTCGGTGTAGTAGGCATTGAACTGGTTGCCAAACTGCCAGTCACTGTTCGGGGCGTAGCCCGAGTCCGGGATCAGCTCGATCACACGGGATTCGGCGTCCACAAAGCGCCAGTGTCGCCCCTCAATCCCCTTGGCGAGCAGGTTGTAGACCTCAGGGTCGGTGTTGACAAGCTCCAGGAACTGCATCGCCGCCTCCGGATGCGCCGAACTGCTCGGAATGCCAGTGAGTGTCGCGACCACGCCACCGGTCGTGAGGTAGTTCGGCGCAATGGCCCGGCCCACCCACTCATAGCCGTATCGGGCCTTCGCCTCCTGCTCCGCCCCGGGCTTGATCACCTCGGCCATCAGCACCGCCACCTGCCCGGCCTTGATCAGTCCTTCACGCTCCTCCTGGGCAAGCTCGTCGAGCGCGGTGAATCCAGCCTCGCGCCACGTCCGGACGAGCGTCGCGTATGCGACAGCCTCCGGAGTCTCGAAGAAGTTCACGACCCGGGCGCTCGGGTCGTCAAACTTGACCGCCGGGAAGCCCAGGGCCTGGTCGATCGGGTCGTAGCCCCAGATCTCCTTGTGCGAGCCGTTATCGCCCAGGAAGACGTAGCGCAGCTCGGGCTCGCCATCTTTGATCTGCTGCAGGATGGGCGTGAGCTGCTCGTAGGAGGTGATCGCTTCCAGATCGATCTGGTACTTCTCAACCAGATCTTTGCGGAAGAGTGGCCCGAAGAGCTTGGGGAAGATCTGCTGGTTGATCACCGCGTAGATCTTACCACCCACGCGAGCGGCCTCCCAGGTGCTTGGCGGCATGCTCGCCCAGAGGCCGGGGGCGTACTGGGGCAGCAGATCGTCGAGCGGCAGCAGCGTGCCATTGTTGACATTCTGGTAGTAGTTGTTAATCCAGGGCGCGGTGAAGACCAGGTCGAAGGGCTCACCACCAGTGTTCATCAGCATGACCCGCTCGTTGAAGGCGCCATAGTCGACCGGCTCAAGCGTAATTGTGGCATTGAGGCCCTTCTGCTGCACGAGCGCCGAGAGGGCCTCCTGCACGAGCGCCTGGTCCGGCTGGGGCGAGCCGGCGAAGACGTAGCGCAGGTTGACGACCTCGCCGCTCGCGCTCGGGGCCGTTGTCGGCGCGGCGGTCGGGGCCGGAGCGCTTGTCGGGCCGGCATTGCCCTCCGCCGTCGGCTGCGTGGCGGTCGGGGGCGCGCCACAGGCGGCCAGCACCCCGGCAAACGACGACGTCCCGACGAGCGCGAGAAAGCGACGGCGTGAGACGGGCTTGCGGTCTTCCTGAGACATCTGGGTTCCTCCTGTTCTGACACGATGATGACAGACAACGCCACGGGGTTCGAACGAAGGCAACACGAAGCCAGGCAGCCGTGCATGTGCCGGCCACGTGTCCCCGGGATGTTTTGTGCTAGCGAACGAAGGCGCCGACCACTACTTGATGGCGCCGATCGAGATGCCGCGTACGAGATGCTTCTGGAAGAAGAGGAACGCCAGAGCCGCCGGACCAGTGGCGAGCACCGCCATGGCCATCTGGAGCGGGATGGATGAGACCGGCGTGCTCACGCTGGTAGGGCGAGCCGCGAGCACCCGGGCATTCTCCAAAATGGCGTAGAGCAGGTACTGTAGCGGGTAGAGCTGCGGATCGCGGATGAAGTAGAGCGCCGTCTGCCAGTCGTTCCAGTAGAGCAGCGCCAGCAGCAGCCCGATCGTGGCCAGGGCGGGTCGGGAGATGGGCAGCACAATACTGAAGAACATGCGCACCTCACCCGCCCCGTCGATCGCCGCCGCGTCGAGCAGATCTTGTGGGATCTGCGCGAAGTAGGTGCGCAGGATGAGCACGTAAAAGGGCACCACCAGGAACGGCACGAGCAAGGCCAGAATGCTGTTGCCGATCTGGAGATAGCGCGTCACCAGCAGATAGTAGGGCACCAGCCCACCATTGAAGAGCATCGTAAAGAAGACGAAGAAGCTCAGCGGCCGGCTCAGGGCGAAGTCCTTGCGGGCCAGGGGCCATGCCAGGCCGGCCGTCATCAGCACACCCAGCGTCACACCAACCACCGTCACGACACTCGTGACGAGGTAGGAGCGCAGCAGTTGATCGGGGTCGGTGAGAATGTACTGGTACGCGGTGAGGCTCCAATCCTGGGGCCAGAGGCGAAATCCTGAGCGGGCCAGGGCACGATCGTCGGTGAAGGAGGCCGAGACGATCAGCCAGAGCGGCAACAGACAGGCCAGGCTCAGCAGCGCCAGCACGGTGTGGGCGATCAGCTGCACCGGGGTGACGCGGCGCACGGTGCGAAGGGCGATCATCACAGCCTCCTGGAGCAAGAACCGAGGGCTCGCGCACGAACCAGGGCCCGGAGAACGGCAGAGGGATGGCATTCCGACGTGCTCCAGCCCTCCGCAAGATGGCGTAAGCGCCCCAAACCACAGAGCGTTCCGATGCGCACCAGCCCTCCACCAATGGCGCCATCGTTCCGGACAGAGCTCTAGAATAGCGAGCGCTCGGGGTTCCAGCGCCGCACCAGCCAGTTCGAGGCGAGCACCAGCGCGAAGCCGACGGTGGCCTGGAGCAGCCCGGCGGCGGCGGCCATGCCGACATTCCCGACAGTCGTGAGCGAGCGGAAGACGAAGGTGTCGAGCACATCGGTAACGGGGTAGAGGGCGGCGTTGTTGCGGGGAACCTGGTAGAACAGACCAAAGTCGGCGTTGAAGATGAACCCGATCGCGATCAGCAGCTGAATAACGATCACCGGAACGAGCAGTGGCAGCGTGATGTAGCGAATCTCCTGCCACTTATTGGCGCCGTCGATCCGCGCCGCCTCGTAGTACTGCGGGTCGATACCGAGCAGAGCGGCCAGGTAGAGCAGGCTACCAGCCCCGGCGCCCTTCCAGAGCGCGGCAAGCAGCAGGATGAGCGGCCAATACTGGGGCGAGGTATACCAGCTAATGGGTTCGATCCCGAACTGGCGCAGCAGGCCGTTGATGATCCCGCCCTCGGTGCTGAGCAGCGCGTAGACGAAGTAGCTCACCAGCACCCAGGAGATGAACTGGGGGAAGAAGAGCGTCGTCTGATAGACACGGGTGACCCGCTGACGATAGATCTCGGCGATCAGGATCGCGATCGTCAGGGAGACAACCGTGCTGGCCATCAAAAAGAGGAGATTGAGGGCGACCGTGTTGCGGATGACGGGCCAGATCGCGCCTGTGCCGAACATGAAGCGAAAGTTCTCGAAGCCAACCCAGGGGCTGCCGAGCAGGCCATCGACGGTGCGATAGCGCTTGAAGGCCACCACGATCCCGATCAGGGTGACGTACTTGAAGACGAAGATATAGAGCAGCCCGGGCGCGGCCAGCAGTAGCAGGCCCAGCGTTGTGCGCGCGCGGCGCCCGCCCAGGCGAGCGCGGAGCCCCGTGGCAAGGCGGCGCTGCCATGGCTCCGCCGCGACCCGCAGTGAGCCCGGCACCGCAACTTGCTCACCCGATGCATGGGGGCGCGTCTCATCAATCATGCCAACCTCGTTGTCGTATGGGCGTCCGTGCCGATGGACCGCTGCGGGCAGGCGCGCTACGCCGCCGGCGGCGCGGTGGAGTGGCGCACCACCAGCGTGGTGTCGAAGCTCAACGCCTGGGTGACCGCCGTGGGATTGAGCGCGCGGTTGCGCAAACAGCGCACGCTCCACCGTCCGAGTTGCTCACGCGACACCGCGCACGTCGTGAGGTTCGGGCGGATGATCGTAGCGACGTTCACATCGTCGAAGCCGACGACCGAGAGATCTTCGGGGATGCGGTAACCGCGATCCTGGAGCCGGTGGATAACTCCCGCCGCCGCCTCGTCGTTGAAGACAATCAGCGCCGTTGCGTCGAGACGCTCACCCGCCTCCAGCATCCGGGCAAAGTTCTGCTCACCATCGCGCGCGCCGTGGGTGGGATCAGGGCCGATCACCACTGGCGTGAGCCCGGCCCTGGCGATCGCGCGCTGGTAGCCTAGCAGGCGCTCCTCAAAGCTGGGGTGGCCATCGGGGCCGCAGAGAAAGGCGATCCGGCGATGCCCTAGCTCGACCAGATGCGCAACGGCCTGCTGCATCGCGCCGATGTTCTCCGTCAGGACACGATCAAGGCCGAGATGGGGCAGGTTATTATCCACGAGCACCACCGGCCGACCGAGCTGCTTTACCTGCCGTACCATCCCCTCATCGATGCTCCCGACCAGCAGGATGCCGTGCTGCTCCCCGAACTGGTTCAGATCGCGGGGCGAGAACCCCTCGGCCAGTTGCACGAAGTGGAGCGCGATGCCGAGCTCGCGGCACTCCGCTTCCGCCGCCCGCAGGATGTCGGCGTGGAAGTTGTTGCTCGACGCATAGGGCGTACAGAATGTGATGTGGCGGAGCCCCGTAGGGCTCACGCCCCGCACCCGCACGAGATAGCCGAGCTCCGCCGCCGCCTCACGCACCCGCGCCCGCGTCTCCTCGCCGATCTGCGGCGAGTCGCGCAAAGCCAGTGAGACCGTTGCCCGCGAGAGCTGAAGGCGGTCGGCGATATCCTGTAACCGGACAGTCATGGCCTTCTCCGCACCTGAGCGTTCGAGGGATACCCCTATCCTAGCATAGCTTCACTAAATGTCAAGCCTGAATTTACTAAACTATCTATTGACGGTAAGAAGCGCCTGTGCTACACTCGCCCTACCCTCGCCGTGGCCGATCGCCCCTCAGGGCTGGCACCGGATGACCTTGCCCCACACGATCCCGCGCCAATCCACGGACCCACCACGCCACACGCGGCTTTGTGGCGCTGGAGGTCCGTAGGCGTTCAGTCTGAGGGTTACGGAGCCCGCACGCTGCTGTGGTAGCACATCATCAGGATACGTTGTATGGCACAGGCATTATATCGCGGCCCCACGCTAGACGCGCCGTTCGACTTCGCCATCGGCTGTAACTACTGGGCCTCGCACGCGGGCACCGCGATGTGGTCGGACTGGCGGCCCGAGATCGTCGCCACGGATCTCGAACAGCTCGCGGCCACTGGTGTGCAAGTGCTCCGCGTATTCCCACTCTGGCCGGACTTCCAGCCGATTGTGCAGCTCTACGGCGGCACCGGAGAGCTCGTCGAGATCCGCTTCGGCGAGCGGCCACTCCCCGACGACGAGGCTGGCCGGAGCGGGGTCTCCGCCATCATGGTCGAGCGACTACGTGCCCTGCTCGACTACGCGAACGACGCGGGCCTGCGGGTCATCGTGAGCCTGATCACCGGCTGGATGAGCGGTCGGCTCTTCGTGCCCCCGGCCCTCGCTGGCCGCAATCTGCTGACCGACCCGGTCGCCCTGATGTGGCAGACCCGCCTGGTGCGCTATCTGGTGACGCGGCTGCGCGACCACCCGGCGATCAGCGCCTGGGACCTGGGCAACGAGTGCAATGTGATGGGCAAGGTGCCGGGGCGCGAGGCCGCCTGGCACTGGAGCGCGACGATTGCCAACGCCATCCGCGCGGTTGACCAGAGCCGGCCGGTGATCTCCGGCATGCATAGCCTCGGCCTGGACGGGAGCTGGCGCATCGAGGACCAGGGCGAGCTGACGGATGTGGTGACGACCCATCCCTACCCGCTCTGGACACCCTACAGCGGCCAGGATCCGCTGATCAGTATGCGCGCCCTGCTCCACGCAACCTGTGAGTCGCGGCTCTACAGCGATATCAGCGGGCGCCCTTGCGTCGCCGAGGAGATCGGCACGATGGGGCCTATGATCGCCGATGAGCGCGGGGCCGCCGATTTTCTGCGGCTCAATCTGTTTTCGCTCTGGCTCCACGATGTGCGTGGCCTGCTCTGGTGGAGCGCCTTCGACCAGCATACGCTCGAGCACGCGCCCTACGACTGGGTGGCCGTGGAACGTGAGCTTGGCCTCCTGCACGCCGATGGCCGCCCGAAGCCCGTTGCATCAGAGCTAAACAAGTTTAGTGAACAATTAGCCGCGCTTCCCATACCGCGTTTACCGCCCTTCCAGCGCGATGCGGTCTGTCTGCTGAGCGCCGACCAGGACCACTGGGCGGTAGCCTACGGCGCCTTCGTGCTGGCGAAACAGGCAGGCTTTGACGTGCAGTTTCAGTCGGCCGAGCAACCACTGCTAGCGGCGCCACTCTACCTCCTGCCGTCGATCAGCGGCCACCGGGTTCTCCCGCGCCGGCGCTGGCAGGAGTTACTCGCCCACGTTGCCGCCGGGTCAACACTCTACATCTCGCATGAGGACGGCTTCCTGAGCGAGTTCGAGCCGCTCACCGGGCTCCACCTGCGCAGCCGCTCGGCGCGCCGCGCCGAGGTGCGCTTCGCGCTCGACGATCTCGACGGCCGCGCGACCTTTCAGTTGCCGGCCGCATTCCGGCTTGAGCTCGCGGCGAGCCGGGCCACCGTGCTCGCCACCGAGCCCGATGGGAACCCCGTGTTCACCTGCGCGCCCTACGGACGCGGCCAGGTCTTCTTCTGCGGCCTGGCGCCCGAGACGATCCTCACCCGGCGCCCCGGCGCCTTTCATAGCCCCGAGGAGCCACCGTACTGGCGGCTCTACCAGCTGATCGCCCAGCGGGCGGGCCTCGATCGCGTGGTGAGCAAGCAGGCCCCCCGGCTCGGGCTCACCGAGCACGTTGTGAGCGAGCAGCACCGCTATATTGCCGCGATCAACTACGGCGATGTGCCGATTCAGACCCGCGTGCGGCTGCATCCCGAGTGGCGGCTTGAGCAGGTTTTGCTGGGTGCCGTGAGCGCCGATGCCCCGGGGCACCTGTGGCTCGACCTGGGCGGCTGTGATGCGGCGATCATCGCCTGCGGCCGCCGGGCTGGCGCCACGCCGTGAGCCACCCGGCCCCGCCGGGATGGTCGGCCAGCGCAGGCGGACGCAGCACGCTGCGGTCCTCCGCCCCTCCGTTACGTCCGGTCGGTGGCTCTCGCGGACACCTGTCCCCTCGTTCTACAGGAGGCACACGATGTCCCTCCGCCCGCAAAGCAGCGCGGCCCGCGTCCTGTTCACCCTGGATGGTCCCTGGCAGTTTCAACCCGACCCCGACGATGTGGGCGAGGCCGCTGGATGGACCGGCGGCCTCCCCGCGCCCCGCCCGATCGCTGTGCCCGCCAGCTGGAATGAGCAGTATGGCGACCTCGTCCACTTTTTCGGGGCCGGGTGGTATCAGACGCGCCTGGACCTGCCACCACGCGCCCCCAACTCTGTCGCTCAGCTCCACATCGGCTCGGCGTTCTACCGGTGCGATGTCTGGCTCGACGGCGAGTATCTGGGCGGTGCTGAGGGCGGCTACCTCCCCGCCATCTTCGCGCTGGGCGAGCGGGCGCGGCCCGGGAGCCGGCTGGTCGTGCGCGTTGATGGGCGCCTCAGCCCGACCACCGTGCCCTCTGCCGGGCAGCCCTCCGATCCACGCGACGTGTTCGCCTCGTTCGATCAGCAGTTCCCCCGTGTCGGCTTCGATTTCTTCCCCTACTGCGGCATCCACCGGCCGGTGCGGGTGACCGTGCTGCCGGAGCACCACCTCACCGATCTGACCGTCGTCACGGATCCGGAGGGTAGCGACGGTGTGCGCGTACGGGTGCGGGTTGAGCGCAGCGATGCGCGCCCGTGCACCCTGCGCCTTTCGCTCTGCGGCCAGGAGCTGACCATGGCCCTGGCGCGCCAGCACGACGAGGCCACGATCGGCCTCACCGCCCCACGGCTCTGGTCGCTGGAGACGCCCACGCTCCACGATCTCCGGGCCGAGCTATGGGATGGGCCACACCTCCTTGATTCCTACCAACTCCCCGTGGGGCTGCGCTGGGTTGAGCTCCGCGATGGCCTCCTCCTCCTGAACGGACGCCCCGTGCGGCTGCGCGGCTTCGGCAAACACGAAGATTTCCCGATCAGCGGGCGCGGGCTGGTGCAGGCGGTCAATGTGCGCGACTTCGACCTGCTCCGCTGGTGTGGGGCCAACTCCTTCCGCACCACCCACTACCCCTATAGCGAGGAACTGCTCGACCTTGCCGACCAGCTCGGCGTGCTGGTGATCGGCGAGACCCCGGCCGTGGGGCTGTGGTTCGGCGAGGGCTGGGAGCGGCGGCTCGAGCGCTGCCAGGAGCTGACTGCCGGTCTGATCGCCCGCGACAAGAACCGGCCAAGCGTGATCATCTGGAGCCTGGCAAACGAGCCGATGTCTGACCGGCCAGCGGCGGAGCCGTTCTTTGCCCGCCTCTTCGCCTGCGCGCGCGCCCTCGATCCGACTCGCCCGCTCATGCTCGTCTCGTGGCGTGGTGTGGAGGAGGCCGCCTACGCCCATGCCGACATCCTGGGGCTAAACCGCTACGCCGGGTGGTACAGCGAGCAGGGGCAGATCGAACGGGGCGTAGCCCGGCTCAAGGCGGAGCTGAGCGCGATCCACGCGCACTATGGCAAGCCGGTGATGCTCACAGAGTTCGGCGCCGAGGCGATCCCGGGCCTGCACGCGGCCCCCCCGGAGATGTTCAGCGAGGAGTACCAGGCGGCGCTGATCGCGGCCTACCTGGACACCACCGAGGCGCTGCCGTTCGTGATCGGCGAACATGTATGGAACTTCGCCGACTTTCGGGCGAACCAGCACACCACCCGTGTGGGCGGGCTCAACCACAAGGGCGTCTTCACGCGCGACCGCCGGCCGAAGCTCGGCGCCCATCTGCTGCGTAAGCGCTGGCGCGGCGATACAGACGGTTCGCCCCCCACGCTGCTCCCCGCGTGAGTGTGGGTGATCGCCGGGGCGACACGCAGATCGATTGAGCGCCCGACGCAGGGACGCGGCACGCGGCGTCCTCTGTGATCCTCAGCGTGGCCTACCGCACCTCGTCGAGGGCGAGGTTGAGCCGCAGCACGTTCACTCGCGGCTCGCCAAGGATGCCGAAGTCGCGGCCTTCGGTGTGCTCGGCCACGAGCTGGCGCACCCGCGCCTCGCTCAGGCCTCGGGCAGCAGCCACCCGCCGCACCTGGAACTCGGCCGCCGCCGGGCTGATGTGCGGGTCGAGGCCACTCCCCGAGGCCGTCACGAGATCGGCGGGGTAGGGCGGCCCGGCCTGCGGGTCGGCGGCGCGCAGCGCTTCGATCCGCGCCTGCACCGCCTCGGCCAGCGCCGGGTTGAGCGGCCCGAGGTTCGAGCCCGACGATCCGGCCAGGGCGCCGGCATTGAAGGCGTTGTAGGGGTGGCCGCCCGTCGCCGACAGGCGGCCCCAGAAGTAGCGCGGGTCGTCGAAGGGCTGGCCGATCAGGGCCGAGCCTCGGATTTCGCCGTCCACCACGAGCAGCGAGCCGTTGGCCTGGCCCGGGAAGACCACCCGGGCGATTCCGGTCACCAACAGCGGGTAGAGCACGCCGGTGATCAGGGTGAATACGAGCAGGCACACCAGGGCAGGGCGGAACTGGACCGTGAGCGAACGCATTGGGTTACCTTATCTTGTTACTGCCCTCACCTACCGCACCCCCGCCGCCGCGTGGCCCCGTCCGTAACGGAGCGGGGGATGTGGGCCGGTTGGCTTCTTTAGACCAGACCGAGGGTAGTCAGCGCGAGGTCGATCAGCTTGATCCCGGCAAAGGGAGCGACCAGGCCGCCGAGGCCGTAGATCAGCAGGTTGCGCCGGAGGAGCCGGGCGGCACCCACAGCGCGGTACCTCACGCCGCGCAGGGCCAGCGGGATGAGGGCGGGGATGATCAGCGCATTGAAGATCACTGCCGAGACGATCGCACTGGCGGGTGAGGTCAGGCCCATCAGGTTCAGCGCATTGAGCTGTGGGTAGGTCGCCGCAAACGCCGCCGGGATGATCGCGAAATACTTCGCCACATCATTGGCAATGCTGAAGGTCGTCAGCGCGCCGCGTGTGATCAGCAGCTGTTTGCCGATCGCGACCACCTCGATCAGCTTGGTCGGGTTACTGTCGAGGTCGACCATGTTGCCGGCCTCTCTGGCCGCCTGGGTGCCGCTATTCATCGCCACCGCCACGTCGGCCTGAGCCAGCGCCGGCGCGTCGTTGGTGCCGTCGCCAGTCATCGCCACCAGGCGCCCGCCGGTCTGGTACTCGCGAATGAGCTGGAGCTTGGCCTCAGGGGTAGCCTCGGCGAGGAAATCGTCCACCCCGGCCTCGGCGGCGATCGCGGCGGCGGTGAGCGGGTTGTCGCCGGTGATCATCACCGTCTTGATGCCCATGCGCCGCAACTCGCCGAAGCGCTCCTTCATGCCGCCCTTGACGATATCCTTGAGCTGCACCACGCCCAGCACCGTCGCCCGGTCGGCCACCACTAGCGGCGTGCCACCATTGCGCGCGATGTTCTCGACGATCGAGTGCACCTCAGGCGGGAAGCTGCCGCCCTGGCCCTCGACATAGCGCTGGATCGAGTCTGAAGCGCCCTTGCGGATCAGGTTGCCGTTCAGGTTCACACCGCTCATCCTGGTCTGGGCGGTGAAGGGCACGAACTCCGCGCCGAGCTCGTGGACGCTGCGCTCGCGGATGCCGTACTTCTCCTTCGCCAGCACCACGATGCTGCGGCCCTCGGGCGTCTCGTCGGCCAGCGAGGCGAGCTGAGCGGCGTCGGCCAGGTGCTGCTCACTCACCCCGTCGGCGGGGATGAAGGCCACCGCCTGGCGGTTGCCCAGGGTGATCGTGCCGGTCTTGTCGAGCAGCAGCACATCCACATCGCCGGCGGCCTCCACGGCGCGGCCCGACATGGCGATCACGTTCGCCTGGATCATGCGGTCCATCCCCGCGATGCCGATCGCCGAGAGCAGCCCGCCGATCGTCGTCGGAATCAGGCAGATCAGCAGCGCCACAAGCACCGTGACGGTCACGGGGGCGCCGCTGCCATTGGCCTCGACGGCGAAGAGCGAGAAGGGCAGCAGGGTCGCGGTGGCCAGCAGGAAGATGATCGTCAGCGCGGCGAGCAGGATGTTCAGCGCGATCTCGTTGGGCGTCTTCTGGCGCTTCGCCCCCTCGACCATGCCGATCATGCGGTCCAGAAAGGTCTCGCCGGGGTTCGCGGTGATCCGTACCACCAGCCAGTCGGAGAGCACGGTAGTGCCGCCAGTCACCGCTGAACGGTCGCCGCCACTTTCACGGATCACGGGGGCGCTCTCGCCGGTGATCGCGCTCTCGTTCACCGAGGCGATGCCCTCCAGCACCTCGCCATCAGAGGGGATGATGTCGCCGGCCTCGACGAGCACGACGTCGCCTGCCCGCAGTTCGCCCGAGGCGACGATGCTGTAGGGGGCGCCGTAGCGCGGCCCCTTGAGCCTTCTAGCCTGCACATCGCGCCGGGCCCGGCGGAGGGTTTCGGCCTGGGCCTTGCCACGGCCCTCGGCCATGGCCTCGGCGAAGTTGGTGAAGAGCACGGTAAACCAGAGCCAGACGCTCACCGCGAAGATGAAGCGCGCCGGGGCCTCACCCCGGCCAAAGAGCGCCTGGAGCCAGAGCGCAGTGGTCAGCACGGCGCCCACCAGTACCACGAACATCACCGGATTACGGATCTGCACGCGCGGGTCGAGCTTCTGGAACGAGGCCAGGACGGCATGACGGACAATTGCCCTTTCGAAGAGCGGGCGCGACTGTGGTTGCGGGGTCATATGCGTAGTTCCTCTACAGCCCGAGCATCAGCAGCTGCTCAACGATCGGGCCGAGGGCCAGGGCCGGGATGAACGTGAGCGCGCCGACGATGATCACCACGCCGATCAGCAGCACGACGAACAGGGGCGTATGGGTAGGCAGGGTACCCGGGCCGGCGGGCACGGTCCTTCTGGCCGCCAGTGAACCGGCGATCGCCAGGACCGGCACCATCAGCCAGTAGCGCGCGATCAGCATCGCCAGGCCGCCGGTGGTGTTGTAGAACGGGTTGTTGGCCCCGAGCCCCGCAAAGGCCGAGCCGTTGTTGTTCCCCTGCGAGCTGAAGGCGTAGAGCACTTCGCTGAAGCCGTGGGCGCCAGGGTTGTAGATGCTGGTGTAGCTGATGGCCGGCTCGTAGAGGGCACCTTTGCCCCAGGGCGTCGCCACGGCCAGCGCGGTGAAGAAGAGCACCACTACACAGGGGATAAGGATGACCAGCGAGGCCATCTTCATCTCGAACGTCTCGATCTTCTTGCCCAGGTACTCCGGCGTACGCCCCACCATCAGCCCGGCGATGAACACCGCGATGATCGCGAAGATCAGCAGGCCGTAGAGCCCCGAGCCCACCCCACCGAAGACCACCTCGCCGAGCTGCATCAGGAAGAGGGGCGCCAGCCCGCCGAGTGGCGTGTAGGAGCCGTGCATCGAGTTGACCGAGCCGTTCGAGGCGGCGGTAGTTGCCGCCGCCCAGAGCGCCGAACTGGCGATGCCGAAGCGAGCCTCCTTGCCCTCCATGTTGCCGCCAGCCTGCTGATCACTCGCCGTTAGATCCACGCCGAGGGCAGCGAGCTGCGGTGTGCCTGCCTGCTCCTGGATCGCTGCCAGCAGCACGAAGGGCACGAAGAGCAGCGTCATGGCCGCGAGCAGCGCCCAGCCCTGGCGCCTGTCGCCCACCATCGTGCCGAAGGTGAAGCAGAGCGCCGCCGGGATGAGCAAGATCGCGAGCAGCTCCAGGAAGTTCGCGAGCGGGGTCGGATTCTCGAAGGGGTGGGCCGAGTTGGTGTTGAAGAAGCCGCCGCCGTTGGTACCCAGCTGCTTGATCGCGATCTGCGAGGCCGCCGGCCCCATCGGCAGTGTCTGTGTGGTCACGGGGTTGCCATCGCCGTCCGTCGTGCCCTGGAGCAGCGGCACCTCCACGTAGGGGTCGAAGCTCTGCACCACGCCCTGCGAGACGAGCGCCAGCGCCAGGATGAGCGCCAGTGGCAGCAGAATGTAGAGTGTTGAGCGGGTCAGATCGACCCAGAAGTTGCCGATGCTGGCCTCCGTGCGCGCCCGCAGCCCACGGATGAGCGCCACGAGTACAGCCATGCCCGAGGCGGCCGAGAGGAAATTCTGCACGTTCAGGCCGAGCATCTGCGCGAGGTAGCTCATCGTCACTTCGCCGCTGTAGCCCTGCCAGTTGGTGTTCGAGGCGAACGAGGCCGCCGTGTTGAACGCCGAGTCGGGTGTGACCGCGCCGAGGCTGGCCGGGTTGAGCGGCAGGGCGGACTGGAGCCGCTGCAGCCCGTAGACGACAAGCATGCCCAGGGCGTTGAAGAGGATCACCGCGACGGCGTACTGCTTCCAGCTCTGCCCTTCCTCCACGCGAGTGCCGCAGAGCCGGTACAGCAGCCGTTCAAGCGGGGCGAGCAGGGTGTTCAACCCGACGTTCTGGCCCTCATAGACCCGCGCCATGTACCAGCCGAGCGGCCTGACCAGGGCCAGCAGCACGACGAGGTAGAGGGCGATCTGGAGCCATCCAATCGTCGTCATCAGAAGCGCTCCGGATTCAACAGGGCCACAAACAGGTAGACCAGCAGCGCCAGCGCCAGAACGGCACCGACCAGATAGAGCACGCTCACCTTACTTCCCCCTCATCAGACGATCGCTGAGCTCGATCAGCCCCCAGGTAAGGGCGAAGAAGCCGATCGTCAGCCCGAGAAACACCAGATCCATCACATCCTCCCGCGATTGTTCACGAACACGAGCGTTACTGTAGCCCTGACCCGTATAAAAATGGCGTATAAAACGTGGCTCGCGGCGTAAAAATGGTATACAAAACCTTCCGAAGCGTGGCCTGCTGGCCTACAATACAGATGCACGCAGGAACGAAACACCCACCTGGCGCAGCCGAGGAACCCGATGAGCGACCAGAACCGGCCCGACCCTGATGCACTGTTGGCCCGCGTGCGCGCCGAGGCGGCCGCCGCTACACGCGGTCGTCTCACAGTCTTTTTTGGCGCGGCGCCTGGCGTCGGCAAGACCTACGCCATGCTCGAGGCCGCCCACGCCCGCAAGGCCGAGGGCATCGATGTCGTCGCTGGTGTGGTAGAAACCCACGGCCGCGCCGACACGCAGGCGCTGCTCGACGGGATCGAGTTGCTCCCGCTCCAGGAGGTGACCTATCGGGGTGTCACCCTGCGCGAGTTCGACCTCGACGCCGCCCTGGCCCGCAGGCCCCGCCTGATCCTGATCGACGAACTGGCCCACACCAATGCCCCCGGCACCCGCCACCTCAGACGCTGGCAGGATGTCCACGAGCTGCTTGCCGCCGGCATCGACGTGTACACCACGGTCAACGTCCAGCACCTGGAGAGCCTCAACGACGTGGTCGCGCAGATCACCGGCGTGATCGTGCGCGAGACGGTGCCGGATAGCGTGGTTGAGCAGGCCGACGAGGTGAAGCTGATCGACTTGCCCGCCGACGATCTGCTCCAGCGCCTGCGCGCGGGCAAAGTCTACATGCCCCAGAACGCCGAGCGAGCCATGGGCAACTTCTTCCGCAAGGGCAACCTGATCGCCCTGCGTGAACTGGCCCTGCGCCGCACCGCCGACCGGGTGGACGCCCAGATGGAGCGCTACCGGCGCGATAAGGCGATCACCACGCCCTGGCCAACCACTCTCAGGCTGCTCGTCGGCATCAGCTCCAGCCCCTCGGCGCCACGCCTGGTGCGGGCCGCAAAGCGCATGGCCGCCAGCCTACGGGCCGAGTGGATCGTCGCCTTTGTCGAGACGCCCGCCGAGCTGCGCCGGGGCGAAGCCGAACGCGAGCGCGTTGCGCAGACGCTGCGGCTGGCCGAGCAACTGGGGGCCGAGACGGCAACGCTGAGCGCCACGAACGCCGCCGATGAGTTGCTGGCCTACGCCCGCGCCCGCAACATCTCGAAGATCGTGATCGGCAAGCCCGAGCGTCCCCGCTGGAAAGACATGCTCTTCGGCTCGGTCGCCGACGACCTGCTGCGCAAGAGCGGGGTGATCGACGTCTACGTGCTCTCCGGCGACTTCGGCGATAGTGAGCCCCCGCTACGCGAGCAACTCCAGCCCACCAGCCCCTGGCAAAGCTACATGGCCGTCCCGGCCCTGGTGGCCCTCTGCACCGCGCTCGCGCTCATCGTGGATAAGGTCGGCATTGGCGAGGCCAATATCATCATGCTCTACCTGCTCGGCGTACTGGGCGTGGCCCTGGCTGGTGGGCGCGGTCCCTCAGCCCTCGCCGCAGTGCTGAGCGTGCTCAGCTTCAACTTCTTCTTCGTCGAGCCGCGCATCACCTTCGCCGTCAGCGACGTGCGCTACCTGATCACCTTCGGCGTGATGCTCGCCGTGGGCCTGGTAGTCAGCAACCTGACCGTGCGCTTCCGCCAGCAGGCCGAGGCAGCTCGCCAGCGCGAACGCCGCACGGCCACGCTCTATGCCCTGAGCCGCGCCTTCGCCAGCACCCGTGGCCGGGAGAACCTGCTCGCGATCGCGGTGCGTCACATTCACGAGGTGTTCGACAGCCAGGTGGTTATCCTTCTGCCCGGTACGGACGGGGCGTTGCGCCCCTGGGGCGAGGCCAGTGGCTGGGCGCATGGGATCGATACCAGCCAGATCTTCGGGCTGAGCGCGGCGGAACAGGGCGTGGCCCGCTGGGTCTTCGACCACAAGGAGCGGGCGGGGCTCGGCACCAACACCCTGCCCAGCGCCGAAGGCCTCTACCTCCCCCTGAGCGGCGCGCAGCGGGTTGTCGGCGTGCTCGGAATACGCCCGCGCCAGCGCAACCGGCTGCTCAACCCTGAACAGATCCACCTGCTGGAGACCTTCGCCAGCCAGACTGCCCTGGCCCTGGAGCGGGCGAGCCTGGCCGCCGAGGCCGAGCGGGCCACCCTGACAGCAGAGACGGAGCGTCTGCGCGCGGCGCTGCTCTCCTCGGTCTCCCACGACCTGCGCACCCCCCTGGCGATCATCACCGGCGCGCTCACCAGCCTCACGGACGCCGGGCCCACGCTCGACCCGGCCACCCGCGACACGCTCGCCCGGACGGCCTGCGACGAGGCGCAGCGGCTCAACCGCTTGCTCAACAACCTGCTGGAGATGACCAGGCTGGAGGCCGGGGCGGTACGTGTACGCAAGGAGTGGCAGCCGCTGGAGGAGATCGTCGGCGTGGCGGTTGGCCGCGTCACCGACGGCGGCGTGCAGCCGGGCATGCTGCCCGAGCACCACCCCCTCACGATCGACCTGCCCGCCGAACTACCGCTCGTCCCACTCGACGCCATCCTGATCGAGCAGGTACTCGTCAACCTGCTGGAGAACGCCATCCGGCACACCCCGCCCGGCACACCGATCCACCTCGGGGCCCGCTTCCTGCCAGCCGCCGCCGGGCAGCCGCAGCCCGCCGTCGAGGTGTCAGTCGCCGACCGGGGACCCGGGCTGGCGCCCGGCGACGAGCAGCGGGTCTTCGAGAAGTTCTACCGGGGCGGCGCCGACAGCGGACGGGGTAACGTCGGGCTCGGGCTGGCGATCTGCAAGGGCATGGTCGAGGCCCACGGCGGGCGGATCTGGGCCGAATCTCGGCTGGAAGGCGGGGCGGTCTTTCGCTTTACCCTGCCGCTGGACGGTATTCCGCCTCCAGTGGGTGAAGAGGCGCTGGCAGCGCGCGACACAAGCTAAATGGGCAGCCTTCCGGGGCGTCTCGCCCGCCCAGGCTGGATGCCGGCGGACCACCAGCCCTCTCAGGCCACATCGGGAACTAACCACCCGGCGTGGAGCACGAATGCTCCGGCAACCTGGTTGTGATCGAGACATTTCTTGCATGGAAGGGCTTCACCCTTCCACGACCCCTTCCGCAGCACCCATCAGAAACTCGGGGTCAGCCCCCCAGCGCAACGGTTGCGCGATCAGCGCCACGCGACCCGGCCCGTGGTACGCGCGGACTTTGGCGGGATCGCGGCGGAGCTCGGGCGTCCCGCACGCGCGGCGGCTGAAGCCACGGGCGAGCGCCCAGCGAAACCAGCCTGCGCCGGCTCGATCAGGCCCATCGGCGGCCCGTGGGGCGGCTCGCCGGAAGACGTGCCACCCCGGCGTGGGCGCGTAGTTCCACCGGAAGGGCGGCGTGTCCGGGCTGGTGGGGTCGGCTGCACGCCTGGCGCACCCCAGCGCCGCTAGCCGACACGTAGTTCTTCTACCGGCACCAGGAACCGCGCCAGCACCTTGTCCAGGGCGACAATCAGCAGCCCGACGATACTGAAAATGACGATCAGGCCAAGCGCATTGGCAAAAGTTCGGCCGTAGCCGATCGCCGCCACGTTGATAAACGGGTAGGCATACCAGCCATCGAGCGCGCCCCGGGCGATGGCGTACGCCAGGTAGCCACAGGGGTAGAGCAGCCAGAGGGGCACAAAGCGCCACTGAAGAGCGCCTCGGGGCTGCAAGAACACCCAGTAGCCGATATAGCCGAGCGGCGTCACATAGTGCAATAGCACATCGGCAAGAAGCTGGGCACCCTTGGGTTCCCAGAGTCGCTGAAGGATCAGCACGTAAACGGCGCCCACCAGCGTGATCGCAGCCAGCACGGCTGAGTCAACTGCGGTGCGCGCAAAGAAGCGCCCGAGTGCCGAAGCCGGCGCAACCACCCGCGCGGTGTAACTCGTAGCCACAACGATATTCGTGAGGATGGTAAAGTAGCCGGTGAGCCGCCAGAGGATCTCGGGCAGGCTCAACCCACCCACGTCCATCGTACCGATCGATACCGCTAGCTGCACGAGCACCCCTGCCCACGCCAGCCCGCCCGCCACCGCCAGGTACGTTCGCGTATGTCGCACCGGCATCCTCCCCGCATCGTACACGTTCAGCATGAGGGGGAACACATCCGCCTGGGAGCGCGAGCGGCTCGCCTGCATCGGACCATTGCGGGCAAGCCGCCGATACTTCCAGCAGAATGCTAAACAGTCACCCCGCATCAAGCGCTTCTAAATGGGCAGCCTCGCGTTGTAGTGTCAAGACAATCCTCGTCGCAGATAGTATAGACACTTTGCCAGCGCTCCATCTGGAAGGCGCACCTCCACGCCAGTGCGTAGCTCGAGGTCGCCGATGTCCGTCACGGCACTCTCTGTCGGATGCTGCCCGTCATGCCGTCATCTCCTCACGTGAATGGCGTCATTGTAGCCTGTCTGGAAGCGCGGCGCTACTCCTTCGAAGGAAAGGTAGAAGCCACTTCTCCGCAAACGCGCTGCTGGCGAAGCACAGGCTTTACATGGAAGGTCACTCGCCCAGGGTGAACGAGGCCTCGCGGCACAATCCGTTCGAGCGGTTCCTGCCGGCGCTACGCAACCAGCCGGGCTTCGTCGCCGGCTCCTGGGGCAAGGCTCCCGACGGGCGGGCGGTGTCGATCACGGTGCGGGAGAGCGAGGATGCGCTGCCGCAGAGTACGATGAACGCGAACGCGGTGCCGCTGCTTCCCGGGCAAGAACCGGCGCTCATCGCTGCGCCGAGCAGCATGGACAGGTTTGCGCGCTGCGCCTGGGCGCGCAAGCAGCCGGCGGCAAGCGGCGACGCCGACACTTAGTACAACACCTGCGTGTGTTTCAATGCCAGCTCTGCCAGCCCGACATCGCCGCTGATCCTGGTCTTTGCGCGCCCTTCGGCGTAGCTGTACCGCCCCGAGGCATAGATGTTGAAATCGAGCTCATCCATCTGAATCGTGGTAGCGGCTTCTCCTGGGCCTATCTTCCACACACCACCAGCCAACCCTGAGAGGTCGAATATCACGGCCTGCCCGCCCAGCTGTGGTGCAAGCTTTTTCGCCGCATCGCGCATCACCAGTGCGACGATCCGGTCGTCGTGCCCAGTCGTCGGCTCAAAGCTACGTCCGAGCGCGCGGCAGATATCGAGCCGGTGCATCCAGGTGTCGCGACTGTGGATGACCCACATCAAATCCCGCATCGAAAGGCTTCCGGGAATTGGGTGCGGCACGCTGAGCAGTTTAAACAGGCGGAACGCGTACGCCCACTTGCGGATCGCGACCGGCCCCACCTGCCGTATCTCGGCGATCAGTTGCCCCGGCGACGCATCAGCGCGCTCGGCCAGCTGGAGTTCATTCGTGGCGTCTTCGGTGAGCTGGCCCGGTTTGGTTCTCACGAGATACTGACGGAGCATTTCGCGGTAGCTTGTGCCGCTGGCATAGCTGCCCGCCTGGTGCGCCAGGATGTCGCGAACCGTCCACCCGGTGCAGGCCGTCGGCTTGGCCCAGTCGGCCGGGGCAACGGTCTCCGCCAGTGCCAGCAGGCGCTCCAGTTCCGTACGCAGCAACGCGTACGCTTCGTCAGCGGTCACAAAGGGCACGCGGAGAGCGTCGAGTGCGGTCATGGACGGATCGAGGGTGGTCATGGTTTGCTCCAGAGTACGAGCGATGGTTACGGCTTGGACCAGGCTTTGTTCAGCACCGCCAGTGCGGCGGGGATTAACGACCCAAACCTTCCCTGGCCCAGCGGGAGATGTGGATCGTTTGCCATGTGCTGCGCGGTCAGCCCGTGCATGATGGCGATGAGGAGATTGATCAGCTGTTCGGGTGTGAGGTCGGTATCGAGAACCTCGCTTAGCCGCGCAACTCGTTCGTAGGACTGCTGAAGCATGAGCATACTGAGTTGCAGGCTCTCATCAGAGGGAACGAAGCCAGGGACCGGCCGTTCGAAGCAAAGCTGGAAGAGCTCGGGGTTCTGGATGGCGAACGTCATGTAGGCTTCAAACTCCAGCCGGAGCTCATCCTGCCACGTCTCGGCTCCCCGGGCGGTCTTCGCTACATGCTCTGCGTACAGGGTGAAGCCAAGCCGAAACAGGGCGTCGTAGATGTCCAACTTGCCCGCGAAGTAATAGTAGAGAGACGGCGCGCGCATGTCTAACCGCCGAGCCAGCTCCTGCATCGAGAGGGCTGCCACCCCTTCTTCGCGCATAATCGCGCGGGCGGTATCAAGGATGCGCTGGACCATCGTGTCGCGGGTGCGCTGACGGCGTGGCGACAATCTCGAGGGAGTTGCTTTCTTCATCGTTTGTCGAATAATATTAGATAAATCTAATCATATTAGAATTCCACCAGTTGTCAAGCCCTGGGTCTGTCTTTCGCCGTGGCAGAGATGCTCAGCCTCGCCAGGAAGCGTGACTTCGCCAATTACACCACGCCGAGCGCTGCCCACAGGTTCGGGTGCTCCTCCTGCAGGCGATCAAGCCAGGAGGTTACGCGCGGTCCAACCTCCTCTGGCCGCGCCCGCTCGACCAGAGTCAGGAAATACGCGCCATGCCGATCACGAGTCGTCTCTGCTTCGCCCGCAGCCGCCAATTGCTCCAGGGCGTACTCGCGAATCGTTTCCAGCATCGTCTAGTGTGGTTCGTTGCCCACACCCGCTCCTGGCGCGACCAGGCTCTTGTCGATCAAGTCCGCCCAGAAGATCGAGCGTTGTAGCCCCCAGACAACCCACAGCCTCCACGGCCGCCAGATCCCAACCGCCCACGAAGACTCCGAGCCGACGGAAGAGAGCCTGCTCCTGCTTGCTCAGCAGGTCGTAGCTCCAGGCGATCGTTGCGTGATCCTGGTTTACCTGGCCCAGGTAAGCAGCGACCTGTGCCCAGCGCGCGCCACGGCCGTGACGCCCACCCCAGCGCAAGCGGGGCGTGCTAGCACGCAGGATGTTACTGCTGCTCGGCAGCTTTCTGGCCGCCCACGCCTCGCCTGCGTGCCTCTGGTACTCGGGCTGGCGCGCCTCCTGGCGCCGCGAGTCGCATACGTGCCCGCCCTACGGCGCCTCGTGGACGACCTGACGGGCCAGAGCTTGCGCGAGGCCCTGGACGCCCTCGCCGCAGCGGCCGCCTTTGAGCAGGAACCACGCGCCGAGCGCTAACGAGCGCATCCAGCGATCGGGCCGTGCCACGCTGCTGCACTGCGCTGTTACACCAATTGAAAGCGAGGCGGCACAGCGTGCGGCAGCGAGGCACCGTGCGACGGCGAGCTGCCAGAGGCCCAACGCCAGGTGGCACAGCTCCGAAGTCACTGGTTTGCGGATCGAACGAGGCGAGGTCGGTGCCCTTGTGGCGCTTATACCGACAGCAGGTGCAGGCCAGCTTGCCTTCCACCGATTCGCCGCCGTACTGCTCGGCAATCACATGATCGACCCGTGCGGCAGCATAAAGGCCAACGCTGCCGGAAGGAAGCAGAGCTCACACCGCCCGCCCGCCCGTTCTTCCACCAGCCGCCGAAGCGCAGCCGGGATGCAGGCCTTGGTTATTATCGCCCCGCCTGAGTCGGGCACGTCGGCCCATCGTCGGGGATGCCGTACTGGGCTCGCTCCTCGGGGGTGAAGTCGCGCTGCACGCGAGAACAGAGGTCGGCGACGGTGTCGGCAAGCGCGACTTCCCACAAGCGTACCGTGCCATCGGTGCTGGCGGTGAGCACGCGCTTGCCGTCGGGGGTGAAGGCGACTGCCCCGGCGAGGCTAAGCGCACCCGCATGGCCAACGTACCGCCGCACCTCCTGCCCTGTCGCCAGATCCCACAGCCGCGCCGTGCGGTCAAGGCTGCCGCTGAGAACATAGCGCCCATCGGGCGAGACGGCGACGCCGACGACCGCATCGGTATGGCCAACAAGCTGGTGCAACTCCCGGCCGCTCCGCGCGTCCCAGATCCGGAGCGTCTGATCGAAAGAGGCTGTGACAATCCGTGTGCTGTCGGGCGTTACCGCCAGCCACCAGAGCCGGTCGGTATGGCCGATCATGCTTATGCGCACCGCCGTCCCATCGGCACTCCAGACGCGCGCCCCGCCATCGTCGCTGCCGGTTACAAGAAAGCTGCCGTCCGCGGCAAAGGCCACGGTACCGACCACCTTGGATTGCCCCCGAAGCCGGGCGAGCTCCGCACCTGTAGCGGCGTCGATCAGCACCGCGCTATTGTCAGGCGGCCCGCCGATGACAATCCGGCTCGCATCAGGTGAGAGCGCAACGCTGTTGATGAAGGTCAAGGGCATCGCCCAGCGCTCCACTCCCGCCGCAACATCCCAGCGGCGCAGAACGCCGTCAGCCCCCGCGATGACGAGGAAGGCGCTATCGGGGGCGTAGGCCAGCGTGTTCGCCGCATAGGGCAAGGTGCGCAGGAGGGCGCCATCCGGATACGACCAGATGTGGGTCTCCGCGCCCCCAGTCGCAAATGAGCGCCCATCGGGCGAGACTGCGAGCGCCATCGTCCATCCGACCTCGAGGGTGCGGAACCGGCCCTCGCCTGACGAGAGTGGCCAGATGCGTGCGGTTCGGTCATAGCCAGCCGTCGCAAGCGAGCGCCCGTCTGGGGCAAATGCCACGCCAATGACGAGGCCGGTGTGGCCAGCCAGCTGCATCACCTGCGCACCGCTGCCCAGATCCCACAGCCGGGCGGTGCCGTCCCAGCTTGCGGTTGCCACCCTGGTGCCGTCTGGCGAAAGCTCCAGATCGGGGATAGCGCCTGTGTGGCCGCGCATGGTTCGCATAAGAACGCCACTGACACGGTCGTAGAGGCGCATCTCGAGATCGCCCGTGGCGAGCAGGTAGCGCCCATCAGGGGTAAAGGCGATATCCTCAACCCCACCATCAAAGGGCGTGTATGTCAGCATGGCCTCGCCGCTCGCTCGATCCCACAGGATCAGGCGTCCGTCCAAACTGCCGGTTGCCAGATAGCGACCATCCGGAGCGATGGCCAGGCTGAGTACATCTGCCCCAGCCGGCAACGTTCGCTTCAGCGCCCCGCTCCTCCGATCCCATTCGCGCACCCCTGTCTCGCTATTGGCCACGATCGTCGATCCATCAGGCGCAATAGCCGCAGCCCCAAGCAGCGTTGTGCCCTGTGCCAGCTCGTGGACGAGTGACTGGCTGGCCAGGTCCCAGAGGCGGGCGACCCCGTCGATGCCGGTGGAGAGCACCTGCGCGCCATCGGGCGTGACATACAGCTTGAATATTTCCTCCTCGTGCGCCTGGATTGATCCGATCATGCGCGAGCTGGCGACGTTCCAGATGTAGATCCTGCCGTCCTGCGATCCCAGAATAAGCTGGCTGCCGTCTGGCGTGTAGACGACAGCGGCGATTGGTCCGCCGCCCGGTGCGATAATCTGGGTCGGCAGGGTGGTGCGCACCGCCGCCTCGATTGCCTCATCACCTTGCGGCGTATAGACGCGATTGATCGAGCGCAGCGCCAGCAGGGCAGCTACCTCGCTGTTGCCATCAATGGCGATCATGCGATTTGCCTCCGCCGCAAGCCGCTGTGCCTCCGAGCCGATAAGGTTTGCCTGGGCCTCGCCGCGCTGCTGGAAGGCGAAGCCACTCAGCCCTGCCGCCACGAGGAAGAAGAGCGCCAGGGCGCCCACCAGGGAACGCAGCCGCCGTGCCCCACGCTGCTGAGCCACGGCAGCCTGCTCCGCGGCAGCCTGGGCAAGCTGGGCGGCCTCGGCCCGCTGGCGCTGCTCCTCGGCCAGGGCCTGGGCCTGCGCGAGCTCGCGGGCCTGCCGCTCGCGCTCAGCCGCCGCAGCCGCATCGGCCGCCGCCTGGCTCGCTGCCACAAACGCCTGCTCGCCCGTGGTGAGCCGAACGGAGCCGCCCGCGCCCAGGGCCGTGAACTGGGCCAGCCGCCCGCCCGTCGCCAGGTAGCTCGGCTCGTACTCGGCCACCGTCCACTCGGCGGCCGCCAGTGCGAGCCGGCGCTGCACCAGGACTTCCGCGCGCGCCCCCTCCACCCACCCCTGCAGGCGCGGCCAGGCGCGCAGCAGGGCCTCGTGGGTGACCTCGACCGTCGGCTCGCGGCTCGCCGTGTCGCGGTCGAAGCTCAGCAGGCGCGCCCGCCCGAAGCGCATCAGCACCGCCTCGATGTCCGCCTCAGTGCCCAGGCCCTGCAGCTCGCTGCGCGGCACACGGCGCCGCGTGTCCTCTGCCCCGTCGCCGATGGTGATCAGCCGGAGGAAGAGCTGTCGGATCAGCTCTTGTTGCTGGTCTTCCAGCGCGGCGTAGCAGCTCTCCGCGCTCCTCGTTAGAGCTCCCACCACGCCGTCAATCTCGGTGTAGGCGGCGCGGGTCAACGCGCGCCCACTCCGGCGCAGAAAGAGCTCGCTCAGCGCGTGCTGAAGCAACGGGAGCGCCCCTGGTCGCCCTTCAACCTCGCTGATCAGCGCGGCTGTCAGGCCCGGCTCCAGCCCCACGCCAATCCGCGCCGACGGGCCGATGATCGCACGCTCCAGCTCATCGGGCGTGAGCGGAAGCACCAACTCGCTGCGCTGCTTCAGCAGCTCGCCGAAGTCCACGTAGCGCAATGGCCGGTCGAGGAAGTCGGCCCGCAGTGTCAGCACCACGCGCAGCCGCGGGCGCTCGTCCAGCACCGCGGTCACGATCCGGTCAAGCACGGCGACGCGGGTCCCCTCGTCTTCCGTCAGCGTGAACAGCTCCTCGAACTGGTCGATCACCAGCACCAGCTCGGTCGCCTGGTCGGGCGGCAGCACCAGGCGCACCGCGCGCACCAGGCCACGCGCATCGGCCTGGAGCAGCGCTCGCAGGTCGTCGGCCTCGATCCCAGACGGCGCGATCTTCCACAGCGCCGCCGCCAGTGCCGCGTAGGGATCGGCGCCCGGCAGCAGGTCGACCACATACCACTGCTCCGAGCCGGGCAGTGCGCCGGCCCGTAGCGCTGGGATCAGCCCGGCGCGCACGACGCTCGACTTGCCGCTGCCGCTTGGCCCGACCACCGCCAGGAACCGGCTCAGCTCGCCGCCCTCGCCAAGGCGCCCAAGCAGCTGCTGCTGAAGCGCCTCACGCCCAAAGAAACTGGCCGCGTCGCCCTCGCCGAACGCCCGCAGGCCAACGAACGGCGTGTCAGCATCCGCCAACTCCAGTTCAACCGTCGCTGGCGCTGCTGGGAGCGTGTGCGCCACGGGCCGTGGCGCGCTGGCGCCACCAATCACTGCGCGCAGTTCGACCAGCAGAGTCTGGACATCCGGGTAGCGCGCCGAGGGCACTTTGGCCGTGGCGCGCTGGATGAGCGTGTCGAGGGCCGGGGGCAGGCCCGCCCGCTGGCTGGCCAGGGGCGGGAGGCTTCCCGTCAGATGCTGCTGGATCAGCTCCGCGTGCGAGGTGGCTGGAAAGGGTCGCTGCCCGGTGAGCAGCTCGAAGAGCAGCACGCCCAGGGCGTAGATATCGGTCTGGGGGGTGATCGGCTCGGCGCGGATCGACTCGGGCGAGGAGTAGGCCGGCGAGCCGACGAAGGCCCCGGCCAGGGTGCCGTCCTCGTGGCCGCGGGCCAGGTCCTTGGCGATCCCGAAGTCGGCGAGGTAGGCGTTCGCCTCGCCATCGAGCAGAATGTTGGCCGGCTTGAGATCGCGGTGGACGATGCCGGCCCGGTGGGCAGCGGCGAGGGCGGCGACCAGCTGCTCGACCAGCCGCAGCACCTGGGCCAGCTCGAATGGCTCGTGGCCAAGGCGCGCCTGGAGCGAGCCACTGAGCAGGCGCATCACCAGGTAGGCGACCCCGGGCTCGCGCCAGTAGTCGTAGAGCGGCACGATGTGCGGGTGCTCGAGGCGGGCCACAATCCGCGCCTCGTGCTCGAAGCGGCGCACAAAGTCGGGATGGTCGGCATACTGCGGCAAGATGATCTTGACCGCGACGGGCCGCTCGATCAGTGGTTGGACCGCGCGATAGACCGCACCGAAGCTGCCGATGCCCAGGCGTTCACCGAGCAGATAGTTGCGAATAGCCCGCCCGGAGCGATCCTCGGCCCCGACCTCGAGCACGGGCGTCGGGAGGGGCGGGGGCTGCGGCGCGTCATCGGCGGCGGGGTCGACGCGCACCCCGCGGGCGCGCCGCACAAAGCTGCCTCGCTCATCTGGAGGGATGGCCAGCGCCACAGCGAGACGCTCGGCGATCTGCTGCGAGGGGCGCCCCACCCCCGCCTCGATCTTGCGCAGGGTGATCGCGGCGCAGCCGACCCGGTTGGCCAATTCATCCTGGGTGAGGTCGAGGGCGCGACGGCGCTCGCGCACCAACCGGCCGAACGGCAGCTCCTGATTCATCGTGCGGCTCCCAGAGACGTGCGCGGCTGGCCGGCGGGCAACCACCACATAAGCGGCAAAACACTGTAAGTGAAGTATAGTATCGCCGAGCAGACGACGAAATCCGTCCTGTAGGGCTGTATCGCTTTTCTTATCGGTTGTGACGAGCCGCACGAGTGTGGTGTAGCGACTTCTTTATCGCTGAGCTACTGGCCCTTCGTCGCTCCAGGTGCTGTACCGGGCTCAGGGCACGATTGAGCAGCGCCCAACCGAGGGCGGCGCCACCCGCGACCACCGTAACGCTAAGAGGACGTATGGGACATCGAGCCCTTGTCTGGCTGGTCGTCCTGGTCGCCCTCGCCGTGAGCGCCGGCGCGCGCCGGTGCTCCGAGCCGCACCGCCAACCCAGGGCGCCGTCGCGAAGGAGCAGTTGAGGGTCACCTCTGGGGATGGCTAGGTCAGCCAGGCGAAGCTCAATCCCTGCCGACGCCGGTTCTGGTCCGGGCAGTGCATACTTCAAAGACCTGGCAGAGTTCCTCGCCAGCCGGCGACTAGGGCGCGCGCCTGACCTTCTGCGGCGGCGTAATCGACGATGCACTCGTCGACTGCTCGCGCCACCTCCGCGAGCAGCTCCGCATCGGTCTTCTCGGCGAGCAACAGGTCGACACCAAGGAAGCCCCTGATCACTTCCCAAATGCTGACCGCGCTCGTCGCCGGCGCAACCTGGGTGAGCGCTGGGTAACACTGTTCTTCGTCGCCTATGGCATCGGCGAGCCCGACGAGGCGAAGCTGCGCTACTATCGGCTGCTCGACGAGTTCTGGTTCTTTGGGAGTAGCCGTGGAAGGACCCATATTTAGTGGCTTCCCGCTGACCAGGGACTGAAGCGGCGGTAGCCAGCAAGATCGAGCGTCAGCCGTTGGAAGAGGCGCCCCACATTGCGCAGCCCGTAGCAGCGGCGTTTGAGCACCTTGAGCTTGTTGTTGAGTCCCTCGACAAAGGCGCTGGTCTCGTGGTGGGTGAAGTAGTTGGCGATCATGTCCTGCCAGGTGTCCAACAGCCGCAGGAAGCCTTCGAAGCAGGTCAAGCCACTCCGTTCCACCCGCTGCCGCCAGCACCTGATACGGCGCAGCCCAGCGGCTTTTGAACCAGCCGTGTCGAAGATCGCCGTCAACTCCTCGCGCAGCGTGTAGGCCAGTTGGAGCGCGGGGCTATGCCCAAGGAGGGTGTCGAGGCGCTCCTGCTCAGCGTCGGTCAGATCCGCGCTCCGCTTGCGGAACGGCCAGAGGGTGCGCTTGAGGTCTTCCCGTTCGGCCTGAGGCAACTCCTGACGCAGCCGACGCACTTCGTGTTTACACAGATCATCGACCGCATCCCGATAGTGGCGCGCGACGTGGAAGCGGTCAATCACGATCGTGGCGTGGGGCAGCATCTCCTGCGCGGCGCTGCTGTAGCCCTCCCACATGTCGCAACAGACCGTCGTGATGCACGCGCGTCGGTCGGTCGGGATAGTCTGCAACCACGCGACGACCGTCGCCTTGAGGCGGTCCGGCAGCACGGCGAGCAGGTGGAGGAGCCCGTCCGCCGTGCGCCCCGTCAGCACTGCGACGAAGTTGCGATGGCCTTTGGTGAGCGCGATCTCGTCGATGCCGAGGGTCGTGATTGCTGGCAGCGTCGTCCATTCCAGGGTGGTGGCGACCCAGCGGTCGAGGATGCCGAGCAGGGCGTCGTAGCTGACATCCTCCTTCGCGACGACATCACTGACAGTGCTATTGATGAGTTGGACGATCAAGTGGCGCTCGTAGGCCTTGGTATGCAGCGCTTGTGGGTCGTACCAGTCGAGGTGCTGGGTGGTGGTGGGATGGTCATCGCAGAAGGGACACCGGAACCGTTTGGGACGGATGCGCAGGTAGACGGGCCGTCCCAAGATGGGCAAATGCCGCAGCAGGCGCGGTTTGTCCGTCCCGTGCGGTTCCGTAATCGTGCGTCCACACCGGTGGCAGGTCGTGTGCTCGAGCGTACTCTCGACCGTCAGGATCAGTTCGCCCGCCTGCGTGAGGTCGGTCTGAAGGACGCGGAGATCCGCGATGTCGAGCGGGATCGAGATGAACGGCGGTTTGGGCATCACGACCACCCTTTCCAGGCACACCACGAGTGACGGTCATGGTGCCACGACAGCGGCGGGTCGGCAACCCCTACATCTAGGCGCTTCCCCGGCAAAGCCTAAAGAACCCAAGTTCTTTTAGTCGACCCTGTAGCGCGGGTTGGCTGTCAGGGATGTGAGCGAGGTCAGCGGCATACACATGTTCGTCGCAACCCTGGCTGGCCACATCGCCGCCTGGGCGGCCAGCGGGTGGAAGCGTGCGCTTTGCCGCGCCGAAGCGCGGCTGGTACAATACCCGGGCGACGTACGGAAGGAGCTACCGATGTCTGCCACCGATGCCCCAACCCTGGCCCAGGTGCTCACGCTGGCCCAGCGCCTGGCCCCCGCCGACAAGTTACGGCTGATCGCGCGCCTGGCCCCGGACCTCGCCGCCGCCTTGCCAGCCGATGCGGGGGGCGACTCCTGGGACGAGCTGCTGCGCTTAAGCGATGAGGCCGCCGCGCTGCCGCCGCTGGCCGAGGATAGCGCCGATGTCCTGTCTGCGATGCGACGGTAGGCATGTACACCATCGACACCAGCGTCTTCATCAACGCCGTCGAGCCACACGAGCAAGACCACGCCGCCAGCCGGCAGCTACTCGGCCTTCTGCGTGCTCGCCAGATTTCGGTGATTGTGCCGACCCTGGTGACGGTTGAGGTCGCCGGCGCCGTGAGCCGCCTGCGCGACAACGCCCGCGCCCAGCGCCTCACTGAGATCCTGCTGCGCCTGCGCATGGTGTCGTTCGTCAGCCTTGACGACCCCCTGGCGCGTCAGGCGGCCGCTCTGGCCGCCGCCCATCGCCTGCGCGGCGCCGACGCCGTCTACGCGGCGGTATCCCAGCAGTTCGCGACGACGCTCGTCTCGCGCGATCGCGAGCACCTCACTCGCCTGTCGGGCATCATCCCTGTGCTGCACCCCGTCGTGGCCCTGGCGGCGCTTGCCTCGTAACTCTTCCCACTTCGCCGCCGGTCTTCAACCCGCTCGACGGGCTTCACGCGCCTGGTGCCTTGATCGACGCCGCCACCATCGCCGACGCCTTCGACGAGGAGCGCGCCGGCCGCAGCCCTGAGATGCTCCCAGGAATCTGGGCCAGTTGCTATGGTAGAGTCCTCCCCAGGAGGACAGCGTGAAGACCAGTCAGTTCTCAGCCGAGCAGATCGTCACGATCCTGGAGCAGGCCGAGCGGCCGGAGGCGTCAATCAGCGCCATCTGCCGGGAGCACGGCATCAGTGAGACCACCTTCTCCCGCTGGCGCCGCGCCTACGGCGGCATGTCGGTCAGTGAAACCCAGCGCCTCAAGGAGCTAGAGAAGGAGAACGCCCGCCTCAAGCGACTCTTGGCTGAGCGCGTGCTCGAAGTCGACGCGATGAAGGAGCTGCTGGCAAAAAAACTAGGCCGGCAAACGTGGCTTGAGGGCGAGTTCCTCCAGCTGGGCGAGGTAGGCAGCCGGAGCACGGCGGAA
>SFCB01000296.1 GCA_004367505.1 Chloroflexi bacterium OHK40
CGGCGGGGCAAGCATGGGGAGATAGATGACGCTTGTTTCGGCGGGGATGGGCTGGGCGAGGGAGTGCACACTGCTGGCGGCGAGTAGAATGACGGCCATCAGGGCCGCCAGTGGGGCGCGCATGCGGCGACGCAAAGGGTGCATGGAGTCCCTCCTTGCCCGGCGGGGCCACGGGCCGGCGTGTTGGGCCAGGTGACCTGGAAGAGGGATTATAGCAAACCCTGTCTGATCGAGGGGACGATATTGGGTTGCGAAGGGGCCTGCGGTCCATCCGCGTGCCCCGCCGGTGCAGGTGCGCAAGCCGGTCCTGATATGAACGCGCCGCAGGGGGTGCGGCGCGCTGCGTCTGGGGAATGAGGCAGGGCTTGAGCAACGTTAGGGCGCGCACGCCCTGCTAAGGCTGGCGTGAAGCGCAGGCCGGATCACAGGGTGCGCACGCCGATCCGCGCCGCGCGCTCCGCAGGATGCAGCATTACGGGCCTGCACACGCGCTGGGGAAGGAGGCGTGCGGCGTGTCGCATCCGGGCGAAGATGGCCCCTGATCAGGTGCGTGCCAGGGTCACTACGGCGGGCACCCGATCGAACATCCAGAAGCCGATCGGCAGCCCGATGATCACCGTACACAGCGCCCAGGCGGCGGCCAGCCAGAGCGCGCTGAGCCACCAGCCCACGAACAGGAACCAGATCGCCCGGAGGATGAAGGGCCGCTGGGGGATGCTGGCGCGGCGCACTTCGCCGCCCGCGCTGATCACGAGGTCGCCCCGCTGGGGACGCAGTGTCGTTACCTGGGGGAGCCGGTTCAGCATCCAGAGGCCCAGGGGCAGGCCGAGGATCGTCACACAGAGAACCCAGGCGATGGTGGCCCAGATCGCGCTGAACCAGAGGCCAAACACGAGAAAGTAGATTGCCCGAAGGAGCAGGCTGGCCCCGCGATCCTGGCGAATGACGGTGGTTGACATCAGTGTTCTCCACTTACGCCTGGCCCGACACGAGTGCGGGCCTTTCTGCTGGTTAGGACGTTGGAGCGGGGGCGGGTGTTGCGGGGATGGCGATCGGGCCGTAGCGTGACGCGGCGCCGGCTGCCACGGCCAGTTCCTCGGCGCTCCAGGCATCGGGCGTGAGGGCAACCCCATGGCGGCGTGCGAGGGCGCGGTCGAACGCGGCCATGATCGCGTCGGGCGCGGGTGGGGTGGGCAGGAGCTCATCGAGGCCAACCACTCGCCTGGCGAGCGCCTCGGCGAGCGCCTCGCGATCGGCGGCCTCCCGCGCAGGCTGGGGCATGCGCAGCAGGGCGGCGAGCTCGCGGCCGGGCCAGTGTGCGTAGAGGCCCGCCTGGAAGAGGGCGCCGTGGCGCCGCCGGATCTGCGAGAAGCCCACGAGCTTGCGGCCAGCGGCGAGCAGTTCGTAGGGCGATCGCCCGCCGAAGCAGGCGAGGCGCACGCGCGGGTCGGTTGTCTGCGTGTCGGCGCGAGCGGCGGGGATACTCACAAGTTCCGTGGGGATGCCCAGTTCGGCCAGGGCCTCGGCCCAGAGTTCGCCGAGCCAGCGGTAGGACTCGCTCACATCGTCGCGGCGCAGCGGATGCGTGGCCGGCAGCGCGATATCCTGCATCAAAAAGCCGGGGGCGAACAACACCGCCGTGCCGCCGGAGGCGCGCTTGTGCAGCGTGACGCCGGTGGCGGTGAGGGCCGGGCCATCGGCTTCGGTGGGGCGCTGGCCAGAGCCGAGCACGAGGGCCAGCGAGCGGGCGCCGTACCAGCGCAGGCCGGGGCGGGGCGCGTGTGCCAGGCCGGCCAGCATCGCTTCGGCGGCGGCCAGTTCCTCGGCGGGCGGCAGTTCGCTGAAAGGGAGCAGACGCCAGATTTCGGTCTCGTGGCTCATACACATCCAGCGTGAGGTTGGGCGGGCCGTGGCGTGCCAGGCGCGCCATGGGTGCAGAGCGTTTCTCGAACGGGTTGCGCCACCTGCGGAGGGCTGGAGCGCGCCAGACGGCCGTCCGCTTGTGGTGCTCTGATCCCTGGTGCTTGGTTCTGCGCTAGCGTACCGGGTGTGCCAGCAGCGCCGCGATGGGTGGAAACCGGCCCGTTGGGCAAGCGAACAACTGCGGCATCGGGGTGGCGCTCGGGCGTCCCGCGCGCCTGGCGGCTGAAGCCGCAGGCTCCTGCCCGGCAAAGCCGGCCTGCACTGCCTCGATCCAACCACGGCGTGGGCGCGCCTGTCGCACCAGAGCCACGCTAGAAGAGCTCCAGTTGCTCGGCGTCGTCGCGGGGGGGCAGCGTATGCATGCGGTTGGCGGTGGCCCAGGCGGCGTCGGGGCCGCGCCAACGGTGGCGGGGCATCATCACCCGGCCGTAGCTGTCGAAGGCCACGCCCTCGGCTGCGAGGAGCTCCTGCTGGCGCAGCCCGCGAGTGCTGATCGTCCCATCGCGGCTCACCACCCGTTGCCAGGGTACATCGGCCTCGCCCGGGCCAAGCGCGCCGAGGGCGACGCCTACACTGCGGGCGTCGCAGCCGCCGCCCACGACGGCGGCCACGTCGCCGTAGCTGCTCACCTGGCCGGGCGGGATCTGGCGGACGGCCAGGTAGATGCGGGCGGCGAGCGCGGGTGGGGGCGCGGGCATAGGGGCTCCCTGGCATGTGGCGCGGGGTGTGCTAGTGCCAGTATAACACTGTGTGGCACGTCCGTGTGCCGGGCACTATTTGATCGTCGCACCATGGCGCGTGTAGGTCGTACAATGGAGTGCACGCGAATAGTGGGATGACGCGCCGCGATGATCGCAAGGCGCCTGGCGATGGGGTATAGCTGGTACGATTCTTGCCCGGATGTGCTTTTGTTTCCCTGGAACCGGAACCCCGTGCGCTCCTGCCTATACCACCCGGGCTGAGGCGTCCATGCGCTGCCTACGGGAACAGCATGAACTTTTCCGATGGGCCTCCTCGGCGTAGTGATGCCAGCGGCACTTCTAGTGGCGCTGAGGTAGCGATCGCGGCGCTCCTCGACGAGTCGACGAGCCTGTCGGCGGATGATCGGCAGCGTCTGGAGCGGGCCATGGCGCATCTGCTCCAGACGCACGATCGGTGGGCCAGCGAGCGCGAAGAGCAGCTGCGCTTTGCGCTGGAGGCCGGGCAGATGGGTACCTGGGACTGGGACCTGGCCACGGGGACCCAGCTCTGGTCGCCTGAGCTTGAGCAGATGTTCGGCCTTCCGGTGGGCGCGGGACGCTATCGGGTGGAGGACTTCTACGCGCTCGTTCACCCGGATGATCTCCCTGGGGTCAAAGCTCTGGCGGAACGTGCCATTGCCGAGGGCCGGGACTACATCGAGGCCGAGTTTCGGGTTCGGCGGCCCGATGGCGAGCAGCGCTGGATCAGCAGTCGCACCCGGCTCTACCGTGGCCCGTGGTCCGATCTTGTGCGGATGGTGGGGATCAACGCCGACATCACCGAGCGCAAGCGGGTGGAGGAGTCGCTGCGGGAGCGCGAGCACTTCCTCCAGCGGCTTACCGAGGCTGTCCCGAACCTGATCTATGTCTACGATCTGGAGGCCAACCGCAGCAGCTATGCAAACCGGGAGCTCTGGGAGTTGCTCGGGTACACCCGCGAAGAGCGCGATGCACTGGGCGAGCCGTTCTTCCTCGCCGTGCTCCATCCCGACGATCGGGCCAGCGTGCCGGACTATCTTGCCCGGCTGCAGGCGCTGCGCGACGGTTCGGTGCTTGAGCGTGAGTACCGAGTGCGGCACAGGAGCGGGGCGTGGCGCTGGTTCTTCAGCCGCGAGCTCGTCTTTGCCAGGGGGCCCGATGGCCAGCCCTATCAGGTTTTGTGCGCTGTTCTCGACATTACCGAGCGGGTAGAGGCCGACCGGGCACTGCGCGAGAGTGAGGCGCGGCTAGCGGCGTTTATGGAGCACTCGCCGGGCTCGATGTTCATCAAAGACGCGGCGGGTCGCTATGTTGTCGTGAACCATGCCTTCCTGACAACCAGCGGCAAGGCGGCCGAGGAAGTGATCGGCAAGACCGACCACGAGATGTTCTCGGCGGAACTGGCCGACCTGTTTGTGGCCGAGGATGCCGAGGTACGCAGCAGTGGGGTGGGCCAGCGCTTCGAAGAGACGTTTCTCTACAACGGCCGCCGCTTCACCTTTCTGAGCCACAAGTTCCCGCTGCCGGGCGGGAGCGTCGGCTGTGTGGGCGCGGATATCACCGACCAGAAGCTGGCCGAGGAGCGCCTGCAGGAGCTTTACGCGGCGGCGCTGGCGATCAATGCCGCGAACAATCGCGAGGAGCTCCTGCGGCTAACGGCAGCGCGCGCGCGCGCCCTGCTCAGCGCCCGCGAAGCGGTGGTGCTGCTCACCACGCCCGGTGACGCCGCGTCCCAGGGGCTGATCGTTGCGGCTACGGCCACGCAGGAGGGAACGGCGGCAGTGATCGGGTCGGGGGCGGCGCGCACCTTCGCCGATCGCGTTATCCACGAGCGCCGGACGATTCAGGGCGACATGGCCGAGCCAGGGCTGAATCCGGCCGAGCGTGCGGCAGCGGATCAGATGGTGGCGGGCGTGCAGCGGGGTGGCCGGCTCCTCGGCACCCCGCTCTTCCAGAGCGACGGCGCGATCTTCGGGGCGCTGGTGCTGGTTGGCGTACCGGAGTGGAGCGTGACCCCTGCCGCCGAAGCGTCGCTGGCACAACTGGCTCAGATCGCGACGGTCGCGATCGAGAAGCGGATCCTCTACGAGCAGGAGCGCGCGGCTCGGGCCCAGGCGGAGGAGGCCAGCCGACTCAAAGACGAGTTTCTGGCGACGGTGAGCCACGAGTTGCGTACGCCGCTTACCTCCTTCCTCGGCTACGCCCAGTTGCTCCAGATGCGCCCGCGTGATGAGATCTACATCGCGCGGACGGTCGAGCGCATGGTGAGCAGCGCCCGAACCCAGGCCCGGCTGATCGATGACCTGCTCGACGTCTCGCGGATTGTGAGCGGCAAGATGCGGATAGAACCGCGCCCGATCGACTTCATCGCCGTGATTCACGCCGCCCTCGATACCGTCCGTCCGGCGATAGAGGCCAAAGGACAGCATCTGCACGTGTGGTTGCAGCCCGAGGCGGGCCTGATCGTCGGCGATGCGGGTCGCCTGCAACAGGTTGTCTGGAACCTGCTCTCCAACGCCACGAAGTTTTCGCCCCGAGGCGGGGCGATCCGCGTGCTGCTGGATGTGCAGGGGGTGTTTGTTCGATTCCGCGTGAGCGATACGGGCCAGGGCGTGCGCTCCGATTTTCTTCCCTATGTGTTCGATCGCTTCCGGCAGGCCGATAGCACGAGCAGGCGCGTACAGGGCGGGCTGGGCCTTGGCCTGGCGATCGTGCGCCACCTGGTTGAGTTGCACGGTGGAAGGGTGGAGGCGGCGAGCCCGGGTGTGGGCTATGGCGCCACCTTCACCGTCTGGCTGCCGCAGGATCGCAGCGCCGCGCCTCCCGCGACCGTGGCCGTTGTGCAGCAGCCAGATCCCTGCCCACCAGAGCTACGTGGCCTGCGGGTGCTGCTCGTGGACGACCAGCGCGACTTGCTGGAGTTGATGCAGGAGATCCTCGCCAGTTGTGGCGCAATCGTGACGATCTGCGACAATGCGCCAGAGGCGCTGGAGATTGTACGCGGTTGGCTTCCGGACGTGCTCGTCTCCGATGTTTCGATGCCCGGCGAGGACGGCTACTGGCTGATCAAGCGGGTGCGCGAACTCCCACGGGAGGAGGGCGGCGCGGTGCCTGCGATCGCCCTGACGGCCTATGTTCGGATGGAGGACCGGATCAGGCTCCTTGGTGCCGGCTATACCCTGTACGTGCCGAAGCCAGTGGAGCCCGGCGTGCTGCGTACGGTGGTGGCAAGCCTCGCAACGATGGACACGCGCGAGTAGTCTGCCGTAGACGCAGCGACGCATGAGGGACGCTGCGTCCCTCATGCGTCCGACGGGATGCCGAGCCCTGGCTCACATGCGCGTCCGGCGCGGCCGGGCCTCAGGACGGGAGCGCCCGCAGCAGCATCTGCTCGCGGGCCACGCGCACGTCGCGCAGGGCGTCGCGGGGGGTGTCCTGCTCGATGATATACCAGGCGGCCCCGGCGGCGCGGCCCGCCGCGAGGATGGCCTCCCAGTCGAGGGTCCCCTCGCCGGCTGGAGCATCGCGCCCCCCCGCCGGGTCCAGATCCTTGAGGTGCAGCATAGCTACCCGGTCGGCGTGGCGGGCGATCAGCGCGGCGGGATCATGGCCGCCAGCCTGTGCCCAGTAGACATCGAGCTCAAGCGCGACGAGAGCCGGGTCGGTCTCGGACACGATCAACTCCCAGAGCGTGCTGCTCTCGAGCGGTTCGAACTCGAAGGCGTGGTGGTGGTAGGCAAAGCGCAGGCCGGTGGCGCGTATCGCCGCCCCCCAGCGATTGAGGTCGGCCACGAGGGCGCGGGCTTCGGCCAGGCTGCCACGGCGCGAGGCAGGCACCGAAGGGAGCACGGCGAAGCTGGCGCCAAGTGTCTGGAGATCGGCGGCCACGCGGCCCGGATCGGCGGCGAAGAGGTCGTGGCCGACGTGTGCCGAGACGGCGCGGAGGCCTAGTTCGTCGAGGGTGGCACGCATGGCCTCGGCTGTCCGGCCGTAGAGGCCGGCGGTCTCCACGGCGGTGTAGCCCATCGCGGCGACCGCGCGCAGGGTGCCGGTGAGATCACGGGCACAGGCCTCGCGGATGGTGTAGAGCTGGAGGGCGATCTGATCGGCTCGCACGGGGTTATGCTCCTTCGGGCCAGACAACGGGGAGGGCATCGGGGCGGGTGATGGCGCTCTCAAGGCTCAGGCGATGGCCGGACGTGGCCGACTCGTAGATCGCGTGCATGGTCTCAAGCACGTGGAAGGCGAGTTCGCCAGAGGCGCGGTGCGGGCGGCCTTCGGCGATGGCGTAGGCCAGATCGGCCACGCCGATGCCGCGACTGTTGGTCGTGTAGCCGTGGGCGATCGGCACCTCCTCCCACTCGCCACCACGGCGCTTGAGCTGCACCGGCCCGCCGAAGGTGTTCGGATCGGGCAGACGCAGCGCGCCCTCGGTGCCGAAGATCTCCAGGCGGGCCGGGTAGCCCTCGGCCAGGTCGAAGCTCGTGGTGAGGGTCGCCACGGCCTCGTCATACTCAAGCAGGGCCGTCACGTGGGTGGGAGTGCTCACGGGGATGGTGGTTCCGGCCCGTGCTCCACTGCCGATGGTGCGCGTGGTGTGAGTGATGCGAGTGGAGCCGCTTACGTTACGGGCGGGGCCGAGCAGCGTGGCGAGGGCGGTGAGGTAGTAGGGGCCCATATCGAAGAGCGGGCCCGCGCCGTGCTGGTAGAAGAAGTCCGGGTTGGGATGCCAGCGCTCGGGGCCGGGGGAGAGCATAGCGGCGGTGGCGCTCACGGGCCGGCCAATAGCGCCAGCATCGAGCAGGGCCCGGCAGGTCTGCAAGCCACCGCCGAGGAAGGTGTCGGGGGCGCAGCCCACGCGCAGGCCCCGGCTCTGCGCGAGATCGAGCATCTTCCGCGCATCGTCGCGGCTGACGGCAAGGGGCTTCTCGTTATAGACGTGCTTGCCTGCCTCCAGGGCGGCGAGCGCCACCTCGGCGTGGGCAAGCGGCACGGTGAGGTTCACCACCAGTTCGATCGATTCGTCCCGCAGCAACTCGGCAACCGAGCAGGCTTTGGGGATGCCGTGGGCGGCGGCCTGGGCTCGGGCGCGCTCTTCGTCAAGGTCCGCGCAGGCGGCGATGTGCAGCACCGGGAAGGTACGCCCCGCCTGCATGTAGATTGTGCTGATGTTCCCGCACCCGATGATCCCCACAGTGAGCTGGCGCATGGGTGGCTCCCCCTGGGCAAGGTTACAGCTTGCGAATGTGCTCGCCTGGCGTCCGTGGTGTGGCCCTGGGAAGCGAGTGTGGCCGCCCGGGCACACCCGCCAGGTGACAACCCTGCGCGCTCCACGAGCCCCAGGCCGCAGCGGACCGCCCGGCGACGCCCGCTATTGTAGGCGAAGCCGCCAAACTGCGCCAGCGGGCGGCCGGGCGCGCGCCCCCCCTATCTGCATCCACTGCGGCTTGGTGCCGGGCCACGGCGGGAAGGTCTGCAAGGGGCCGCCGCCCTGCACAAGGTACCTCCTTGCGCGCGATCAAACAGGCGATCATTCCCCACTGATCACGACCGAGGCAGTCATATTCCAGCGTAGCCGGTCGTCCCAGCTGTTGGGCGCCACCACCACGGTGTAGACGATGTCGCCCTGGCGGTTCTCGCCGAGGGGCTTGATCCGGGTGACGGTACCGGGGAGCTCGAAACCAGGGAGTGCGTCGAAGGTCACCGTTACCTGGTCGCCCTCGCGCACCTTCACCACGCTCAGCTCGGTGAGGTCCTCGGTTTCGATCTGCCAACTGCTGAAGTCGGCCAGGACGATCACGGCGCCGGTGGCGGCGGGCACTTCGCCCACCTTGAGGTTGATCTCGGCGACGGTGCCGGCAATCGGCGCGCTCAGCGTGGCCTTCTCCAGGGCCAGTTCGGCCTGCTTGAGCGTCACCTCGGCGCCCCGCACACGGGCGGCCGCGCTGCTGAGCGTCGCCTCCGTCGGCTCGGCCTCCAGCTCGGCGAGGTTGGCCTCGGCGCTGGCCACGCCGGCCTGTGCGGCGGCGATGCTGCCGGCGCGCTCAGCGCCGGTGAGGCGATCCAGTTGGGCCTGGGCGCTAGCCACCCGGGCTCGGGCCTGGGCAATCTCGTCGCGGTCGGCGGCGGCCAGCAGTTGCTCATGCTGGGCTTCGGCATCGCGCACGCGGGCCTCGGCGGCCTGCACGCCCGTCACTTCGGCCTGGCGGGCCTGTTCCAGCGCCAGCCGGGCCTGCTCCAGCGCCTTCTCACCGTCATCCACCGCCCGTAGCGCGGCGGCCTCCTGGTCCTTGCGGGCCTGGGGCAGATCGCCGGGCAGCTTCTCCAGTTCGCGGTTGTCCCAGTAGACGCGGCTGTACTCGTCCTGGGCGTTGCGCAGGGCGTTGGCGGCCCGGGCCAGGTCCAGCTCGGCGTTCAGCTTGGCCTGGGCCAGCGCATCACGCTGCTGCTGGAGGTTGATCCGGGCCTGCTCCAGGTTCGCCAGGGACGACGCGACCTCGGTGCTCTTCGGGCCGGCCTCGAGCCGGGCTAGCTGCGCCTGGGCGCTCTCCAGTTCGGCGCGGGCAGCGGCGATGTCGGCCCCGGTCACGCCGCCCTCGGTGGCCTGGAGGGTGCCCCGGGCGCGCTGGATCTCGGCCTGGGCCGCAGCCACTTGCTCAGGGGTGGCGCCCTCCAGCAGCTGATCGTAATCGGCACGGGCCTGCTCCAGGTTCACCTGCGCCTGCTCGACCGCCAGGCTCAGTTCGCGGGTGTCCAGGCGAGCCAGCGGCTGGCCGACGCTCACGCTATCGCCCTCGGCGACGAGGATCTCGGCAACGGTGCCGCTACCCTCGAAGGCCAGTTCCACACTACTGGCGGGCACAACTCTGGCCTCGGCGATCACATCGGCGCTGGCCTGAACCGCGGGCAGAACGGTGGGCTCGGGCTGGGCCGCTGGCGTCGCCTGGGCACACGCCGTGAGGGCGAGGGCGACGAACGCGGCGATCAGCGAGATGGTGATCGGACGCATCATTGGGTGGCTCCTATCCTGTACTGGTGTTTCGAGTTTCGGAACGGGTTCGGTGTTTCCTGATCCCCGGGTCGTGGTGCCCGAAAAGGCGTATGGGCCGCATGGGGGGCACGGGAGACAGCACGCTGCGTCCCCACGTTGCTCCATGCGGTGTTCGTGGCTCTGGGCGTGGCTGGCGTTCGCCTACTCGTAGGCCAGGACGTCGCGTACCGTCACCCGCGAGGCATTCCAGGCGGGCAAGAAGCTCGCGACGGCGGCGAGGACAACGACGATGGCAAGCCAGAGGGCCACGCCGGGTAGGGAGAAGACGAAGGTAAAGGCCCCTTCGGACTGAAAGATCACTTCGAGGCCCTTGTTCATGCCGTAGCTGACGGGGAGGGCAAGCACGGCGCCGATGATCCAGCTGATGACCCCGATCAGCACGCCTTCGACGATCACGATCCGTAGGATGGCTCGATCGCCCGCGCCGATGGCGCGCATCACGCCGATCTCACGGGTGCGCTCCAGCACGTTGATACTCATGGTGCCCATGAGCCCCAGGCCGCCCACGGCCGCCAGCAGCACCGCCATCATCAACAGGAAGAGGATCACCATATCGATGCCGATATTGTTCTGGGCCACAAACTGGGTTAGCGTGCGCGTGAAGCCCACCTCCAGGCCCTGCGCCTTGAGCAGTTCGTTGGCCTGGGCGGCTACCCGGTCCTGGGTGGCGCTATCGCGCACATCGGTGATCAGGCGGATCTCGGTTGCGCGGCCGGCGTCGCCCATCTGGCGGCTAAACGACGCCAGGTTCACGTAGAGTGCCGAGAGCGGGAAGGGCCCCCGCGAGATCCCGACGACGCGCAGGGTTAGTTCCTTGCCATTCACCTTGAGCCGCAGCGTCTCGCCCACACGGGTGTCGGGGTAGTCGGTGGTAAAGCTGCTCGTCACCACCACCGCGCCGTCGTCTTCCGGCAACAGCCAGCGCCCCTCGTCTACCTGGACGGTCTGGGTATCGCCGTCGGGCGCCAGCGCGCTGATCCCATAGCCCGTCGTGCTCTCGCTGTCGTCGGCGGCCAGCACCCGGCCGTTGTAGCTAGCGAGGTACTCGACGTCGGTCACGCCGGGCACGCTTGCCACCTGGTCGAGCACGGTGGTGCGGTAGGGCCGGCTCATAAAAATGAAGACGTCGGTGTCCACCTGGGCGAAGATCTCGTCGATGGTTGTCTTCAGCGAGGCGCGCTCGCTAATCACCGCCATGAAGATCACCCCGGCGAGCGTGAGCGTGGTGAGGGTGAGGGCCAGGCGCCCCTTGCGGCGGAAGGTGTTGCGCAGGGAGAGCAGCATCGGCCGCGAGAGGAAGTGAATCCGCTCCAGCAGCTTGTCGATGCGGCCCCGGCCGAAGCGACCTTTGCCGAGGCCGTAGCCGCTGATGGCCTCGCGCACGGTCACGCGGGTGCCGTTGTAGATCGGCACCGCCGCCGCGATCACAGGGATGAGCAGGCCAGCGGCGATCTGCTGGCCCAGCACGGCGGGCGTGGGCGCCACTGTCGAGATGTTGAAGTTGAAGAGGGCCACAAAGAAGCTCGCCAGGCCCCAGGCGCCAAGCACTCCGAGCGGAATGGCGACCAGCAGCGAGAGGCTCCCGAAGGCCAGCACCGTCACCAGGTAGAGCTGGGCGATGTCGCGGTTGCGGGCGCCGATCGACTTCATCACGCCGATCTGACGGATCTGCTGGGTGAGCAGCGCGCCGATCGTGTTGACTACCAGAAAGCCGCTCAGGAGCAGGGCGAAGAAGCTGATAATCCCGAGCAGCAAGGTAAAGGCCTGCACGAAGTCGTCGGCGGGGTAGACGCCCGGCTCCAGGATGGTGATGCCTCCGGAGACGCGCCCGCTCTTTTCGATCTTATCCTCCACCGTGTTGGCGATGGCGCGGATGTGATCTTCGTCGAGGCGGCGCTCGGCGACCAGAATGTCGACGGAGTTGAATCCTGGCGGTACGCCGAGGATGGCGGCCGTCTCGTCGTTGATGTAGCCGTAGCCGACGTTGGAGAGGGCAGTGGGGAAGCCGGCGCCGTTGTTGTAGACCGTGCCACTCACCGTGAAGCGGTGCTGTTTGCCGTCGCGCGTTTCCACCTGGAGCGACTCGCCCTCGGCAACTCCGAGGAAGGGGACGGCCGAGCGCTCCAGGGTGACCATGCGCCGTTTGGGTGGCCACTGGCCGCTGAGGGGCGTCGGCACGTACATGCGGATGTCGTCTGGATCGCGGATGACGGTGAGCTGCACGTCCTTCCATTCGCCGCTGGCGGCGAGCGCCCGCACCGTGACGCTACGGGTCGCCTGGGCGTCGGCTACACCGGGCATGCGGCGGATGGTCTCCAGTAACTCCTCGTCGATATTGTCGGCGGCGATCGATGCGCTGGCGGGGTTCACCGCGTTCCAGTCGCCGTTCAGGTCACGCACCAGGATGGCGCGGCCGCCGGCCACCATGCCGATCGCGAAGACACCGATCGCAATCGAGAGGACCACCAGGGCCGTGCGCGTCTTGTTGCTCCACAGGTCCCCGAGAACCTTGCGCCAGCGCGGTGCCAGCATAACGTCTCTCCATTGGTATGCGGATGCCGCAGCGCGGTTCCCCGCTTTTCACAGCTCTGCATGCCCGCTCGCCGCCGGGACGAGAGGCCGGGGCGCCGTGCCCAGCTCGGCGCGTGGCAGGGCGAACGGCACACCCACCCCGCCCCTGCCCGGGCTGGCGGGGTGGGCGGCGAACAGCGCGGAATGATCGGGTCAGGCCCCCGACGCGGCCAGGCGCTGCTGGGCCACGCGCTGCACATCGGTGCGGGTGCCCTCGGATGCGGCGAGCAGCGCGTGGAACTCGCCCTTATCCAACGCGACAACCTCCACCAGGCCGTTGTCGTGGGCGGCGCGCACGGTAGCGCGGCGGGTGCCGTCGCCGAGGAGCCCGAGTTCGCCGAAGTACTGGCCCTCGCCGAGCACCTCGGCGATCAGCTCGCCGCCGCCCGGGTGATCGACGAGCACTTCCACCTTGCCCTTCGTAATGATGTAAAAATAGTCGGCGTGGGCGCCCCGGCGCACGATCGGCTCGCCGGGCTGGAAGCTGAGCCGGTCGAGCTGGCGCGTCACGTTGATCAGTTGATCGAGGCTGAGCCGTGGCAGGGCCCGGGCCAGGTACTGGTTGACGATCTCGCCGTCGGCGACGATCACCGATCGCGTGGCCCGCCGGGCCAGGTCGTTGTCGTGGGTCACCATCACGATCGTCTTGCCCTGGCCGACCAGGCGCTCGAAGAGCTGGAAGACGGCCTCGGCTGTCCGGCTGTCCAGGTTGCCGGTGGGCTCGTCGGCGATCAGGATGGGCGGGTCGTTGGCGAGGGCGCGGGCGATTGCCACGCGCTGCTGCTGGCCACCTGAGATCGCCGAGGGTAGCTTGTTGGCGTTCTCGGCCATCTCCACCGCTTCGAGCAGGGCCATGGCCCGCTCGCGCCGCTCGGAGGGGCGATACATATTGCAGAAGTCCATCGGCAGCATCACGTTCTCCACCACTGTCAGGGATGGGAGCAGCTGGAAGAACTGGAAGATAATGCCGAGGGTGCGGCCGCGCCAGACCGACATCTGCCCCTCGCCAAGCTTGTGGACGGCGGTGCCCGCCACGAGCACCTCGCCGGAGCTGGGCCGGTCGATGCCAGTCACCATGTTGATCAGCGTGGACTTGCCGGAGCCCGACTTGCCGATCACCGCGACGAACTCGCCCCGGTCCACCTGCAAGCTGACCCCTTTCAGGGCGGTGAAGCTGCCGGCGCTGCTCTGGTAGGTCTTGACGATCTCGCGCAGGTCGATCAGGTGATCGCTGCCCGTGGAGCCGGCCTGGGCACTGGTGGTGCGCTGGAACCAGCGTCGAAACATCGGGAACTCCTCTGCTCCGGTGTGCAGTTGTGCCGTCACTAGCGTAGCATCGTGCCACGCAAAAGGCATTGGCCTGGTGGCGTACTCGCGGGGGCCAGAGGGTGGAGCTGTGCGTCGTCCACACACACTGTGGGCTCCGCAGATTGACAGGCCCCGATCGGCCGCGAGTATGAGACGATGATGAGAAACAAAAGTTGCTCCCGTGAGGCGTCGTCTTGCCAGGTATGAGGAAGCCCGACCATGGGCACACGCGGATACACTCAGCGTTCTCTCATCAATGTCGTGTATCATCAGGGGGGTCTACAGCTCGACGATGGCCCGCTGCTTAGCACACGAGGCAATGACTACGATCCTCGTCGTCGATGACGACCGCAAACTGGTGGAGATGCTGCGGCGCACGCTGAGCTATGAGGGCTACCAGGTGCTCACGGCGGTCGATGGGCACGAGGCCCTGGCTCTGGCCCGCGCCAGGCGCCCGGACATGCTCGTGCTCGACTGGATGCTGCCGGGGCTGGATGGCCTGGGCGTGCTGCGAGCGCTCCGTGGCGACGATGGCACTCCCGTACTGATGCTCACCGCGCGCGATACCGTGGCCGACCGGGTGGTGGGCCTGGACTCTGGCGCCGATGATTACCTGGTGAAGCCCTTTGCCCCGGCCGAGTTGCTGGCTCGGGTGCGGGCCTTGCTGCGCCGGGGTCCCGTGGCGCCGCACGTGAGCCCGCCGCTGCGCTTCAGCGACCTGGCGGTAGACCAGCGTGCCCGAGAGGTCTGGCGGGGATCGCGGCGGATCAGTCTGAGCCCCAAGGAGTACGACTTGCTGGTGCTCTTCCTGCGCCACCCCCGGCAAGTGCTGCTCCGTGAGCAGATTCTCGAGTCGGTCTGGGGCTACGACTTTGGCGGCAACGGTAATGTGCTTGAGGTCTATGTGGGCTACCTGCGCGCGAAGACCGAGGCCGCCGGCGAGCCGCGTCTCATCCACACCGTGCGCGGTGTGGGCTACGTGCTGCGCGAGGAGTTCGGGCAAGAGGGCTAGCGCCCTCCAGGGATGTCAGACGACCCATGTCGCTCCGGCTGCGGCTGACCTTACTCTCCACGGCCATTCTGGCGGCGCTGCTGCTGGCGGGTGTCGGCGTGCTCTACTTTGCCATGTGGCGCATGACCTACGCCATCGTGGAGGACGCGCTGATCGCCGATACGCGCGAACTGGTGAGCGGGAGCTGGTTCAGCCCCGACGAGGTGGAGAAGCCTTATGGCCGTGGTGGGCACCGCCCCGCTGGCTACAGCCCCACCCTCTTCCAGACCCGCGCGCTCGATGGCGCCCTGCTCGACCGCAGCAGTGCTCTTGGCAACCAGGCGCTCCCGCTGAGCGATGCCGGCCTCGCCGCGCTCAATGCTGGCAAGGCCTGGACGGAGCCGGCTGTCCTTGATGGGGGGCGTGTGCTCGTCCATAGCCGGGCGCTCGTGCTGCGTGGGGAGATTGTCGGGATCATCCAGGCTGCGCGCCCCCTGGGCGACCAGGAGCGGACCCTTACCGCCCTTACCGGCGCCCTCGCCGCCGGTGGGGCCCTCGGCATCCTCGTGGCCTTCGGCGTCTCCTGGGTGCTGGTGGGTGCCGCGCTACGCCCGATCGACCGGGTGACGCAGGCCGCCGCGACGATCGGCGCTGAGCGCGACTTCACGCGCCGCGTGAACTACAGCGGCCCCCGTGACGAGGTGGGCCGCCTCGTGGCGACCCTCAACGGCATGCTCACCGAACTACACGCCAGCTACCGCCAGGTGGCCCAGGCCCTGCAGGCCCAGCGCCGCTTTGTGGCCGATGCCTCCCACGAGTTGCGTACCCCGCTCACCACCGTGCGCGGCAACCTCGAACTGCTCGGCCGCGAGCCGCGCATCGCGCCAGAAGACGAGCGGGCCGTGCTCGCGGATACGATCGACGAGGCCGAGCGCATGATGCGCCTGGTGAACGACTTGCTCACCATGGCCCGCTCCGACGCAGGCTGGCGCCCGCCACTCGCTCCGGTGCCGATCGTGCCGCTCGCCGAAGAGGTGCGGCGCCAGGCCCTTGTGCGGGAGCCCGAACGCCCGATCGCGCTAACCTCCCCGGCAGGTGTGGCCGTATTCGGCAACCGCGATATGCTTAAGCAGGTGCTGATCATCCTGGTGGATAACGCCCTCACCCACACGCCCCGTGGCACGCCGGTGGAGATCAGTGTGGCCCTAGACGGGGGCGCGGCCACGATTGCCGTGCGCGACAATGGGCCCGGGATCGACCAGGCGATCCTGCCCCAGATCTTCGAGCGCTTCTTCCGTGCCGACCCGGCTCGTAGCGCTGGTGGCACCGGCCTTGGTCTCTCGATCGCTCGCAGCCTGATCGAGGCCCAGGGTGGGAGCATTGCCGCCACGAGCCGTCCTGGCCAGGGGAGCTGTTTCACCGTACGTCTGCCGCTCGCGGAGCCTGGTCTCAGCGCTTCCTCAGCAGGCTCTTCGGTTGCCCTCAGCACCGGGGGGTAAGCTCGCCGCGCACGGTGAAGCGGCGGGTTTCTCCGCCCTGAGCAAAGGAGCGCGCAATGAAGATGAAGCTGTCTGCGGGTCTGCTAGCGGTGGTGCTGGCGCTGTTCCTGGCCGGAGGCGTGGCCGAGGCGGCTCCCTCCCAGCACGGGGGACCTGGCGGGCGCGGGGGGCGGGGGGTGTCTGGCCTGATCCAGGCGACGGCGACGGTGACTGGGCTCAGCCTCGATCAGGTGCGTACGGAGCTGCAAGGTGGCAAGAGCCTGGCCCAGATCGCGCAGGACAACGGCCACACCGCCGATGAGGTGATCGCCAGCGCTCGTAGCGCCTACCAGGCGCGCCTGGCCCAGGCCGTGAGCGAGGGGCGGATCACGCAGGCCCAGGCCGACGCTGCGCTGCAGCGCTTCGACCAGGAGGCCCCGACGGTGATGAGTGATACCACGCTCGGCCAACGCGCGGGCGACTGCGGCAGCGGCTCCCGGCCCACCGGTGGGCGCCGCGCGGGTGGCAGCGCCTGAGGTTCCCCCGGTGAGCGGCGAGGGGCCGTGGCTGCATGC
>SFCB01000114.1 GCA_004367505.1 Chloroflexi bacterium OHK40
AGGGGTAGGTAGAGCGGCCGGCCCAACCATGGGCGCGGTGGCGGCCGGTATAGCAGCCTGGCGCACATAGGGCGGGTTGGAGGGCGGCGTGGGTGATGCCGGGGCTGCCAGGGTCGGCGCGAAGGGTGGCGGGGTCGCGCGGATGGTATCCCCGATGGCGGGTGTTCCGCCCACGGGGGTGGCCGGGCGCTGGGGTTCGGGCTGCCCGGCGATGCCCGTCGCGGCGCGCAGGGCGGCCATCATCTGAGCGGCGCTGGCGAAGCGGGCCTCGGGCTTGCGGGCCAGCGCCCGCATCACCACGTCCTCCACGGCGGGCGGCAGGTCGCCGCGCACGTCGCGGGGGGGAGTGGGCGCCTGGAGCAGGCGGGCAGCGAGCATGCCCATGGGCGTGTCGGCCTGGAAGGGGAAGGTGCCAGTGAGCAGCTCGTAGAGCACCACGCCGAGGGCGTAGATATCGGTGGGCGGGCCGACGTTGGGGAGGCCCTGGGCCTGCTCGGGCGACATATACTCAGGCGTGCCCATCACCGTGCCCGCCATCGTCAGGCCGGCCGTGCTGCCGCTGGTACCCCGGGCCAGCCCGAAGTCGGTGAGATAGACCCAGCCCTCGTCGGTGATCATCATATTGGAGGGCTTGATGTCGCGGTGGATCACGCCCTGGCGGTGGGCGTAGTCGAGGGCGTCGCCAACCTGGGCCAGGATCGTCGCCGCACGCTGCACACTCAGGGCGCCCTCCTCGTGGACGAGATCCTTGAGTGTGCGGCCCTGGATGTACTTCATGGCGATGTAGTGTAGGCCGTTCGCCTCGCCCACTTCGTAGATCGGCATGATGTGGGGGTGCTCAAGCCGTGCGGCGCTCCGGGCCTCCTGGCGAAAGCGTGCCACGTAGCCCGCGTCGTGGGTGAGTGAGGGGGGCAGGATCTTCAGGGCCACAATCCGGTCGAGGTCGGTCTGGCGTGCCTTGTACACAACCGCCATGCCGCCGCGGCCAAGCTCGGAGAGGATCTCGAAGCGGCCGAGGGTGGTGCCGATCAGGTGCAGTTCGCTCATAGGCGTTAGGGGGTTCTACCAGATCGAGGTGATGGCTCCGCAATGGTTCGGACTGACCGTTCGCAATGCCAGAGCCACGTGTGGAGCGGTGGGCTGTGGCGGTGTTCCGGACCGGATGGGAGCACCAACGCTATAGGGCAACGATCCCGGCGCGGATGGTGGAGCTCGGGCTGCTCCGGGAGCGCCCGGCGGACGGGCCTGTACGGTCAGGCAGCCTGAGACCTTGACTCAGCGTAGGGTACCGGGCAGGCTCGCTAGACTGCGAGTGGCCCGAACGAGAATTCGGGCTGGAGCCTCGGTTCGGCGCTGTAGGGAGCGGCGAGGTGCCAGCCTTACGACACGGTCCTATGGTACTACGCCAGCATGACCAGCCGCATCGGACGGAAGGTGAATTGCTACACTCAATACGAACGAGGGCGGGTGATTGTTCCGGGGTGCGAACACGACGACCCCGCCAGCATGGCAGGGTCGTGTGGGCGTCGCTCAGTCACACGATGAGGGTGCGCGTGGCCCGGTGGCCGCCGCATCCGGGGCGCTTACGAGCGGCCCTCGTAGCTGTAGCTGCTGACAAGGTTTCCGGCTGCATCGAGCAGGGTGCCGGTGTCGCCCTCGTTATTCCAGATCGCGCCACGGCTGCCCCAGTAGAGGTTTGCGGCGTCGTTGGTGCCAGCCTTCGTCCAGATCCGTACGGCGCCGTCAGGGGCGAGGGTGAAGGGCGGAAAGACGAAGACATGCCGCGCCCCGCCGTCGCGGAGCGTCCACCCGGTGAGATCGACCGGCGCGCCGGTGGTATTGGAGACGACGACGTACTCGCCGTCGAGATCGCGGCCAGGCGGGTCGTATTCGATGTGGGTGATCCCAACACCGACGACGGCGGCTGGCGATGGGGCGGTATCGAGGGCATCGTCGCCGGTGGAGACGCGCACGCGGTGAACGGCAGAGGCTTCCGCCGGGGGCGCTGCCTCGCCATCGGCGGCCCAGCGCTCAATCTCCGCGCCGGCGATCGTGGCGAAGCTCCGGGGGAGCTCGGCGAAGGCGTAGCTCAGCTCGCGGACGGCGTTGTGCATGTGGCGGCGCGACTGCGGCGGGAGCAGGCCGAGGCCGAGCGAGAGCAGGCCGTAGCCGAGGCGTCCGACACCTGCGGCGAGTTCCTCGGCGCTGTCGAGCAGCTCGTTGTTGCGGCGCGATCGTCGGGGCGCATCCTGGCTCATGGTGCGATCCTCGCTGGAGAACGGGTGGGGCTGTGTCTATCGTACTACGAATTGTTCTGGTGGGCAATACGGCGGAACGCGAAGGGGGCTAGCGGGCGAGCGTGAAGGTGCGCTCGGTGGCGCGAGCGAGGCGCTCTTCGTCGATGGCGAAGCCCAGGCCTGGCCCCTCTGGCAGGGGGATGGTGCCGGCCGTGGCGCGGATCGGGGGGGTGACGATGTCCTGATCGTAGTATTTGTCGGAGCCCGAGACGTCGCCGGGGAGGCTGTAGCCGGGGAGGCTGCTGATGGCGAGGTTGGCGGCCCGCCCGATGCCAAACTCGTGCATGCCCCCACACCAGACCGGCACCCCTCGCGCGTGGCAGTAGTCGTGGATGCGTTTCGCCTCCAGGAGCCCGCCCACCCGGCTGACTTTGATATTGATGATCCGCCCGCTGCCCAGTTGCAGCGCTTTGCGTGCATCGTCGACCGAAAGGATGCTTTCATCCAGGCAGATCGGCGTCGCGAGCTGCGCCTGGAGGGCGGCATGGTCGATGATGTCGTCGTGAGCGAGTGGCTGCTCGATCATCATCAGGCCGAACTGGTCGAGCTCGCGGAGCAGCGGGGCGTCGGCGAGGGTGTAGGCGGAGTTGGCATCCGCCATGAGCGGGAGGTCGGGGTAGCGCTCGCGAACCCGGGCGATCACCGCGATGTCGTTGCCCGGGGCGATCTTCAGCTTGATGCGGTGGTAGCCCTCGGCGCGGTACTGGTCGATCAGCGCGAAGAGGTCGTCGATGCGTGATTCGATGCCAAGGCTTACACCGGAGCGGATCTCAGCGCGGGTGCCGCCGAGGAGGGCGTGCAGTGGGCGGCCCGCAGCCCGGGCCAGCAGGTCCCAGCAGGCCATTTCGAGCCCGGCGCGGGCGAAGTTGTTGCGCTTGAGCTTCCTGTAGCGCGCCGTGAGCTCCTCGATGCTCTCCAATCGGCTCCCGACCACCATGGGTAAGAGGAAGTCCTTGAGGATGTGCCAGCAGGTCTCGGTGGTCTCCTCGCAGTAGTAGGGGTCGCTCGGGCTGGCGCACTCGCCCCAGCCCACGAGGCCCTCGGCGCTGAGCCGCACAAGGACGTGGGCCTGTTCGGCCTTGCGGCTGGAGCTAGTGGCGAAGGTGCGAACCATCGGTAGCCGGACGATGCGCAGCTCTGCGCGCTCGATCTGCATGGTGCCCTCATCGGGAGTTCGCGGTACAATGCGCGGGAGTATAGCAGAGATAGGATGACTGCACCACCCGCCATCTCAGCCGCTCGCCTTGCTGAGGCTCTGGCACCGGCGCTGCCCGAGGAGTTGCGGGGGGCCGCGCCGGGCCTGGCCGCGTTGCTCGGCGAACTGGCCGGGGGGCGCCTGGCGCCTGAGGCCGCCGGTGCCGCGCTAGCGGCCGATCCACGGCTCAAGGCGGCCCTGCGCGCCCTGGCGGGCCGCGAGGTGGCCGATGGTGGCGCGCTGGTGTCCTTCGGTACGGGCAACCAGTTCGGTGATGTGACGATCGGCGATGTAGTGGGCGGCGACAAGCTTGTCGTCTCGATCAGCCTGGCTGCCCCACGGCTGAGTGTTCGCGAGCAGCGCAATCGCGAGGCGCTGTTGATGCGGATGCGCCGGGCCTGGCTGGATGGCCTGCGGGCGCGAGCCTTCGCCGAGGTGGGGCGCGCTCCCCTGGCCCTCGCCGTCGTGCCGCCCGGGGCTGTGGAGCGCGCGCTCGCTACCGAGGTGCAGGAGTTGGCCGAAGCGCCGCCGCTGCCGGCTGCCTTTGATCTACCGGCCGCCTTCGAGGCCTCGGGCGGCGCGTTGCTGTTGCTCGGCGCCCCCGGCGCGGGCAAGACGCTCCTGCTTGTGGAGCTGGCCGACGCCCTGATCGCCCGGGCGATGGCCGACGAGACCCGGCCCATCCCGGTGATTCTCCCTCTCGCTTCATGGGCGCGCCAGCGCCGCCCACTCGCGGAGTGGCTGGTAGAGGAGTTGGCCAAACAGTACGATGTGCCGCGAGCCGTGGGCGCCGCGTGGCGCCAGGCCGATGCGCTTTTGCCACTGCTCGACGGCCTCGATGAGGTGGACGAAGAGGCGCGCGCGGCCTGTGTCCAGGCGATCAATGCCTACCGCGCCGAGCACTTTACCCCGCTCCTTGTCTGCTCGCGCAGCGATGAGTACGCGGCGCTGCCCCTACGGCTCCGCCTGGAACTGGCGGTAGAGGTGCAGCCGCTCGACGCGGCTGGCGCCGAGGCGCTGCTTGCCGGCGCCGGGCCAGGGGGCGCGGCGGCTCGGGCGCTGCTCGCGGCCGACGCGGAGCTCGCCGCGCTCGCCGGATCGCCGCTGATGCTCGCCGTGGCCGCCGGCGCTCTCGCCGGAGAGCATGCGTCGCTGCCCAGGGGCCCAGCCATGGTGGCTGGGCGCTCCAGTCTGGTGGCGGCCTATGTTGAGCGGGTCTTCGGGCGCCGTTCTACCGCACTCGAGATGCCGCGCGGAACGATCGAGAGCGGGTTAGCCTGGCTTGCCCGCCAGATGCTTGCGCAGCGTCTGAGCGTTTTCCACCTGGAGGACTTGCAGCCGGCCTGGCTCCCTTCGGCTGGCGCGCGGCGCGCGTACACCACGCTGGACCGGGCCGGCGGCGTGCTACTGCTCACGCTCGGGTGGCTCGCGGTGCTGCTTCCACTCTCGCTGGCCGTGGACGCCAATGTGCATCCCACCGACCCGTGGCTGGCCTATATGCTAGGCGGGGCGTTGTTCGGCGGTACGGCCTTTCCGCATGGGCGAAGCGTCGCCCGGATCGTCCGGCACACCCTGGCTGGCGCGGGTGGTGGGTTTGGAGTGGGGGTGCTGCTCGGGGGCGCGGGGTACGTGTTCGATGCGCAACGGCGGCTGATGATCAATCAGTCCGGTCTCAGCGAGCTCTATCTTGCGCTGGCCTCGGCCGTCAGCGTCGGGCTCTCGGGTGCTCTGGCCGGCGGGATGTTCGGTATGCTCGGCGGGCCGCCCCGGCTCGGCCCGCGCCTGGTGCTTCCGGTGGAGCGCGTGCGCTGGTCGATCGGTCGTGCCGTCCTGAGCGTACCGCTAGGTCTGGTAAGCGGGGTTGTAGTTGGCGCCGGGCTGGGCTTGCTGCTCGCCCTCGTGCTCGCGCCACTCTCGGTGATGGGTGCCGGACTGTCGCCCCTGGCCATGATCGATGACCAGGGTGTGGGCCTCACCGAGGTTGTGATCATTACCGCGCTGGTGCTCATAGCCACACTCGCCCTGATTGGCGGGCTCTACGGGTTGCTCGGGGGTGTTGTTGCGGGCCTCGAGGCCGGCGCCGTCACACCTCTTGCCAGGCCTGGTGAGGGGCTGCGTCGATCGCTGCGAAGCGCGCTGGTGAGTGCGCTCTTCTTTATGGCGGCTGGCGCCGTGGTGGCCGGGGCGCTGAATGCTTTCGCAGCCCTGGCGCTGCGCTCGGTCCGTTCGGTAACAGTGACCATGGAGCTCCCCGGAATGCTCCTCTCTATCTTCATCTTCGCCGTGCAGGTCGGGGTAGTTGGGGCGCTCAGTTACGGTGGATTCACTGTGCTCTCGCATCTGGCGTTGCGCCTCCTGCTCTGGCGCGGCGGGCAGTTGCCCTGGCGCATCGAGGTGCTCCTCGCGGAGGCGAGCGAGCGGGCTCTGCTGCGCCGAGTCGGCGGCGGCTATATGTTTGCCCACCGCATCTTTCTTGAACACTTTGCCCGGCGTGATGCGTCGCCGGGCGAGCGGAAGGAGTAGACCGTGGTACGGTTCCGTGAGCTCGGGAGCTGGCGCAGCCGCGCGAGCGCCCTGTCGGCCTTGAGCGTGCATAGCCTGGGGAGTGTGCTCAGCCTGCGCAGCCTGTTTTGCGCCGGGTCGATCCTCAGCATCGGCAGTGTCGGGTCGATCCTCAGCATCGGTAGTGCCGGGTCGATCCTCAGCATCGGTAGCGCCGGGTCGATCCTTTGCATCGGCAGCCAGGGTTCTATTCTCAGCATCGGCAGCCGCCAGGCGAACCTGAGCATCGGCGCATGGCGCCGTAACCTCTGGCCTGGATGGGGAGCCCGGCCGTGAATGGTTGGCACCTGTACGACCCCACGGCCCCGGAGTGGCCGGCGCAGCTCGCGCGTTTGTATCAGATGCTCGGCCCGGGGGGCGCCGCGCCGGTGCCTGCTTACTTCGTGCGGACCACCTTCGTGAAGATGGGCGGGCGGCTGGTCAGTTTCACCGACGAGGGCCGGGTGCTGGCACTGGGCCTGCTCTTCCCACGGGCGATCGAAGGTGGGCGGCGGCTCTATACCCTGCGGCTGCAGCAGCTCGGGCCGCTGCCGAGCGATGCTGCGCTCCTGGAGGAGTTGCACCGGCTGATCGCGCCAGCGCGGGCGCTCCTCTACCGGCCCGCCGATGATTATGCGCTCAGTCCCAGCCACTACGTCGTGGGCGACTTCGATGTGGGCGCCCCGGAGATGGCCGAGTTGGCGGCGATTCGCCAGCTCTACGGCGCTATCTGGGGTGTAGGCGACGAAGAAGGCTACCCCGACGATCTGCACAGCGCCACGTTCGGGCCAGGGACGAGCCTGGTTGCCCGCCGGGGCGGCGATCTGGCGGGTTTCCTGCTCGGCTTCTACCGCTTCGGGCTGGCCGCGCTCGAAGGACTCGGCCTGCCCCACCGGCTAGAGCTGGGGATCGAGTCCCAGGTGATGGGCGTGGCGCCGGCTTTCCGGCGTTCCGGCCTCGCGGCGCTGCTCAAGCGCACCCAGGCTCGGCAGGCGCTCGACCGAGGGATCGACCTGGTGCACTGGACGGCGGACCCGCTGCAGTATCCGAATGCCGCGCTGAACTTCGGCCGACTGCGGGCGGTGGCGGGCGAGTTCACGCGGAGCTACTACCCGTTTGTCAATGCCCTGAACCGGGTGCCGGCCTCGCGCCTGGGGATCAGCTGGCTGCTCCGCTCGGCTCGTGGCCGGGCCGGCCTGGAAGCTCGGCGGGAGGAGGGGCGGCGCGACCTCGGGCATTTCCCGGGCTGTGTGGTGCTGAACGCGGGCCCGCTACGGCTGGCCGGTGGCGGCGATGCCCCGGCGATCGCCATCGAGATCCCCGCCAACTGGACGGCCCTCCAGAGTGAGGAACCGGCGCTCGCGGCGGCATGGCGCGAAACGACCGATGCGATCCTGGCTGAGCGGCTTGGTTTTGCGGCTGGCCAGTACGTGGTGACGGACGCCGCCGCCGACGGGGAGCGGCGCTTCCTGGTGGCCGAGCGATATACGCCGGATTTGCTAGTGTAGCGGGTAGACGAAGGTTGGGAGAAGAGGAGTCTATGGTACAGGACAGCGGCGCGGCACTCATTCGCCAGATGGATGCCCTGGCGGTTCCGCCCGGCAGTCTGGCGATCTGGGGTCTGGGCCAGATGGGCGTAGCGCTCAAGGGCGGCGATGGGGGGCTGGTCTACATCGACCCCTGCCTGTCGGATGTGGTGGCCGAGCGGGTACCAGCGCTCGCCGACAAGTTTCAGCGGGCCTATCCGCCGCCGGTCTTGCCTGCCCAGATCACCAACGCCGCGCTAGTGCTCTGCTCACACGAGCACCTCGATCATTGCGACCCGCTCACGCTCGGGCCGCTGGCGCAGGCATCGCCGCAGGCCCGGTTTGTGATCAGCGGTTGGGCGGAGGGCGTCCTCGATGAGGCCGGGATTTCGCTGGAGCGACGACACGTGCTTAGCGCCGGCGTGCCAGTGCAATTCGGGCCGCTCAGCGTCACCGTGGTGCCGTCGGCCCACTACCAGGTCGAACACGATCCAGCGCGGGGCCATCGCTGGCTGGGCTTCCTGATCCAGTGGAACGGGGTGACCTTCTTTCACAGCGGCGACACCGTGATCTACGATGGCTACGTCGAACTGCTGCGAGGCCTGCCACGGACCGACGTGGCTATGGTGGCTGCCAATGGCCGCGATGCCTACCGGGACTCCTTCGGAGTCACGGGGAACCTGCTCCCCGCCGAGGCAGCCTGGCTCGCCGCGCAGCTCGGCTGGGATACGCTGATCGGCGGGCATAACGATCTCTACCCCTGGAACACGATCGGGGCGGGCGAGCTCGCCGTGGCCGTCCAGCGGATCAACCCGCGCCAGAAGCTCCACACGCTCCAGCCAGGGGAGTTGCTGTTCTATCACCGCATGGATTGAACCTGCATCATCGCCTGATTGCGCGCGGAGGGGAGCAACCCGCTACATCGAAGCGCTACCGAAAGCGTGTCGTGATTGCGTGCGCGCGAAGCATCGTGAGGACCGCACCGCGTCACCGTGCGCGGCTCCGATGCCGTGATTCACCGAAGGCCCTCTGGCCGGAGCCGCCTTACCCGGCGTGCTCGGCAACACCTTCGCCAGCGCCCTCCGCTGCGGGCGAATTCCGGAGCTCCCACCACACCGCCACGGCGCTACAGGTCGGGATCAGCAGCATCAGCAGCAGCAGCCAGAGCATGATGTTCTCCTACGTGAGCTGGTAGCCGGGCGCCCGTGCGCCTGCTGGTGCTTTAACACGTCCCGTGCCGGTTGGTTACGGGTGGGCGCAGCCTCCGCTACATTTAACGAAAATTTTACTTCATTTCGAGGAGCTCGGCTGCGTGGGTGTATGGCGCCGCTGGTCCTTAGCCCCGCTTGCGCGGGGGCAGGCGTTCCGCTTGCGCGGGCGTTGACACGGCCTTGCGGCGGGCCTATACTGCCCCGGTAGCCCGCCCCGGCATAGCGAGGTAACTCCCTATGGAGAGCCCGGCCCCCCTCCCGATCTTTGATGGCCACAACGACGTGCTGCTGAAACTCTACCGGCCGAAGCCGGGCGAGGAACGCTCCTTCTTTGAGCGCTCGCCGATCGGCCATATCGATCTGCCGCGCGCCAGGGATGGGGGCCTGGCCGGAGGCTTCTTCGCCGTCTATCTTCCCCCGCTGCCACAGGATCAGCCCGAGCCGGATCCGGATCTGCCAAAGGAGGAGGCCTACGAGTTACCGCTGCCGGAGCCGCTGGATCTCGGCTACGCCCAGCGCACTGCCCTTGGTATGGCTGGGCTGCTCTTTCGCCTGGAGGCCGAGTCAGGCGGCCAGTTGCGCGTGGTGCGCAGCGCAGCGGAGATCGAAGCCTGCCTTGCCCAGGGTGTGATGGCAGCAATCCTCCACTTCGAGGGCGCTGAGATGCTCGACCCCGGACTGGAGGCTCTGGAGCTGTTCTACCAGGCGGGCCTGCGCTCAATCGGCCCCGTCTGGAGCCGCCCCAATGCCTTTGGCTACGGCGTCCCCTTCGCCTACCCCCGGAGCCCCGACACAGGCCCCGGGCTTACCGAGGCGGGCCGGGCGCTGGTGCGGGCCTGCAACCGCCTGCGCGTGCTGATCGACCTCTCGCATCTCAACGAGGCTGGCTTCTGGGATGTGGCCCGCCTGAGCCAGGCGCCGCTCGTAGCCACCCACTCCAATGCCCACGCCCTCTGCCGCTCCAGCCGCAATCTTACCGACCGGCAACTCGACGCGATCCGCGACTCCGATGGGATGGTGGGGGTCAACTTCGCCGTGAGCTTTCTCCGCGCCGACGGACGCTCCAATGCCGAGACGCCCCTGGCGACGCTCGTGGACCATATCGACTATCTAGTGGGGCGGCTGGGGATCGAGCGGGTGGGGTTCGGCTCCGATTTTGATGGCGCGACGGTGCCACGGGCGATCGGCGACGCGGCGGGGCTGCCGGCCCTGCTAGACGCGCTGCGGGCACGCGGCTACGACGAGCCGGCTCTGCGGCAACTGGCCCATGCGAACTGGCTCGCCGTGCTCCGCCGCACCTGGGGGGCATAACACCACCGGCCCCCGCGATAGGGAGGCCAGTGGTGACGATCCGTAGCATGCGGCCACGGTGGGACAGAAGGTTCAGTGGTCGGCAAGGGTGCCCCGATGGGGAGGGCGCCCACGAGGGGCGCCCCGGACACCACCACCCGGCGCAATCAGCGTGGCGAGCCTCTAGTCGGCGCTGACGAGTGGCTCGGGCTGGGTGGCGCGCTCGCGGCGGGCGGCGCGGGCCATCGCCCACTTCACCGGCTGGGGCTTGCGCGGGGCTGGCAGCCCCGTCTCGGCCTGAGCGTTGGCGAGCAACTCCTCCAGCGGCGGGCCGAAGTCGAAGCCCTTCACCTCACCACGGGCCTCGGCGATGGCGGCGCGCCGGGCCTCGGTGGCGGGGTAGTCGATCTCCAGATCGGCGTGCAGCACCACCCCGTAGTCGTCGAAGGCCTTCTGCGCGCTCACCAGGCCGTACTTCACGTCCCGCTGCACAAACTCGGCCGGACGGCTGAGCGGGTCCTTCCAACCGCCGCCGCCGGCGGTGCGGTAGATCAGCTGGTCGCCGGGCTCAACCTGCACCTGGTCGCACTTACTGGGCAGGATCTGCTCGGAGCCGTCGGTGCGGCGGAGGATCTTGGTGGAGCGGGAGCCGGGCTTGCCGCCAACGTTCCCCCAGGGCGGCGTGAGCCAGCGGTCGTCGTGGATAGAGATCTCGCCGGGCTCAAGGAAGGTATACACCTTCTCGATACCGTTGCCGCCGCGGTGGAACCCGGCGCCGCCCGAGTCCTGGATGCTCGTGTAGGCATCGATGCGAATGGGGTAATAGCTCTCCAGGTACTCAGTTGGGATGTTGGTGAAGAGCGGCCACCAGGAGTGGCCGTCCATGCCGTCACCGATCGGGCGACCAGGGATACCGCCGTAGGTAATCTCCATCAGGTAGAAGAACTCGCCGTCCTTGTCGTAGCCGGAGTAGAGCAGGTAGGGCGAGGTGCCGTACCCGGCAGCGGTGGTGAACTCGGGGGCGCGCTTGGCCAGGGCACCGCCGAGCACATCGAAGAGCCGGGTAAGGGCGTGGGTTCGGCAGCCGAGGGCCGCCGGGAACTCGGGCTGGATCAGGCTGCCCTTCGGCATCGTCACGTGGAGCAGGTCGTAGAAGCCGTCGTTGAAGAGGATCTGCGGGTCGAAGACCATGATCAGGTAGACGCCGATGAACATCTTGAACATGGACTCGTTCAAGTAGAAGTTGATCGGCCCCAGCGCCTGCGGGTCGGTGCCTGTCCAGTCGAAGTAGGCCTCCTCGCCCTTGCGGTAGATCGTGAGCTTCATCTTGAAGGGCCCATTGCCGAGCCCATCGTCGTCGATGTAGTCTTCGAAGAACTGGGGCTCCTCGGGCAGATTCTGGACGATCAGCTGCTTCATCGCGCGGTAGGTGCGGTCGAGCAAGGCCTGGCAGGCAGCCAGGTACGTCTCCTTGCCGAAGCGGTCGCACAGCTCGATCACGCGCTTTTCGGCGGTGCGACAGCTCGCGACGATCGCCATCAGGTCGGCCCGGTTCATCTCCGGCTGGCGCACGTTGTTCAACATAATGTCGAGCACGGCCCGGTTCAGCTTGCCGCGCTCGTAGATCTTGACGGGGGGCAGGCGCAGACCTTCGCCAAAGATCGTCGTGGCGCCGGTGGGCAGGGAGCCAGGGAGGGGGCCGCCCACATCCTGGGCGTGGCCGAACATGCTGGCCCAGCCGATCAGCTCGGCCTCATCGCCCTGGCCGTAGAAGATCGGCAGCATCACCAGCAGGTCGTTCACGTGGCTGATCGCGCCACCGCAGAGGTACGGATCGGAGAGCAGGATCACATCGCCGGGCTCGACGGTCTGATCCCAGCTGGCCATCAGGCCGGCGATGTAGCTGCCGAACTGGCCGACGACCATGCGGCCCTGCGGGTCGGTGACCATCGGGAACTGGTCGTGCTGCTCGCGGATCACCGGGCTCATGGCGGTGCGGTAGAGCACCGCGTCCATCTCGTAGCGCGTATTCTTGAGCGCGTTCTCGATGATATCGAGGGTGACGGGGTCGATGGCGATATCAGGCGCTGTGGCGATCTTGACGTGTGTGGGCATACGGTGACTCCTTTGAGAACCGAGAACCCAGAACCGCAAACGCAGGACCTGGCGGTGCGAAGCCGGGCGTGCGAGGCCGGGCCGGTAGCTAGCCCTTGTTGATCAGCAGGTTGAAGTAGCGGTCCACGGTGGCGGTGTGGCCCGGGAGCACCACGGTGGTGCTGTCGAGCTCGGTGACGATCGCGGGGCCCTCAACGCGCATGCCGGGGCGGAGCCTGGCGCGGTCGTAGAGCCGGGCGCTCAGCCACTCGCCGTGGCGGTAGATCTGGTGCTCGCCCACGAAGGCGCCGCTGGCGTCGGCGTCGCCTGGCTCGGCCTCGGGTAGTTCGATCTTGGTGACGCGACCGATGCCCACGGCGCGGAGATTGACGATCTCCACCACGCTGTCGAGCATAAAGCCGTAGGTGCGATCGTGGATCTCGTTGAACTGCCGGACGAGTGTGGGGATCAGCTCGCCCTCGAAATCGCCCTCACGCACCTCGATCGGCATCTCGTAGCCCTGGCGGTAGTAGCGCAGATCGACGAAGTAGCGCAGCTCCTGGCGCTCGGCGGGGATCTGCTCGCTCTGGAGCATGGCCCGAGCCTCGGCGCCGAGCTCGCGCAGGATGCCCACGATCTCCTCCTGCTCCGCCTTATCGACGGTGCGGATGTAGGTGCGGGCGAACTCGTCGCGGTAGTCGGCGCTCAGGTCGCCCATGGCGCAGAGCAGGCCCGGGGCAGGCGGGACGATCACGGGGTAGGCGCCGAGCAACTCGGCGAGGGCATTGCCGTGGAGCGGGCCAGCACCGCCGAAGGCCATCAGCGCGAAGTCGCGGGGGTCGAAGCCCTTCTGGACGCTCACCAGGCGCAGGGCGCCGAACATGTTCTCGTTGACGATTCGCAGGATGCCCTCGGCGGCGTCGAGCAGGCTCAGGCCAGTCGCGTCGGCGATCGTTTGCACGGCTGCCCGGGCCGCAGCGACGTCGAGCTGCATGGCGCCGCCGAGGATGCTCGGCGGGAGGTAGCCGCAGACGACATTGGCGTCGGTGACGGTAGGCTGGGTGCCGCCTTTGCCATAACAGGCTGGCCCCGGCACGGCGCCGGCGCTCTGGGGGCCTACTCGCAGCGCTTTCGTGAGAGCTGGCACGTGGGCGATCGAGCCTCCGCCCGCGCCTACCGAGCGCACGTCCACCGAAGGCACCTTCACCGGGAAGTAGCCCAGTACCGTCTCCCGGGCGATGTTCGGCTCACCCATGCAGAGGGCGACGTCGGTGGAGGTGCCGCCCATGTCGAAGGTGAGGATGTTGGGGTAGCCGGCGCGCAGGGCGATATGCAGGGCGCCCGCCACACCGCCGGAGGGGCCGGAGAGCAGCGTGTAGACCGGGTTCTCCTCGGTGGTCTCGGCAGTCATCAGGCCGGCGTCGGAGCGGAGGATGTTGAGCTTCGCGGCGATGCCCTGGCGGCGCAGTTGCTGATCGAGGTTGTGGACGTAGGTGCGCACGCGGGGCTTGACATAGGCATTCATAGCCGCGGTGAGTGCCCGCTCGTACTCCCGGAACTCGGGCAGCACCTCGTAGGAGATCGTCACGGGCAGATCGGGGGCGATGCGCTGAGCGATCGCCTTGAGCCGGCGCTCGTGGTCGGGGTTGGCGAACGAGTTGATGAGCGAGATCGTGAGCGACTCGATCCCGGAGCCGATCAACTCGCGGAGGGCCGCCTCGGCCTGGGCCTCGTCGAGCTCGCGTATCACCTGGCCCTGGGCGCTCATGCGCTCGCGCACCTCGCGGGTGTCGGCCAGGGTGGCCGGCGGCTCCGGCTTGATCATGATCATCCAGCCTGCCAGCGGGCCGGGGGTCTGGGAGCGGGCCAGGTGCAGGATCTGCTTGAATCCCTCGGTGGTAATCAGGCCCACCCGGGCACCCTTGCCCTCCAGGATGACGTTGGTGGCGACGGTGGTGCCGTGCATAATCTGGGCCACGCTGGTCGGATCAACACCGGCCTGCTGGCAGATCGCGGCGATGCCCTCCAGCACGGCCTCGGAGGGGTCGTGGGGCGTGGAGGGAGTTTTGTGGCGCCAGTAGCGCCCCGTACGCTCGTCGAAGAGCATCAGGTCGGTGAAGGTTCCGCCGACATCGACTCCTACGCGGTAGGCCATTGGTTGTACCTCCAGGTCGTGTGACGGTCACAGATTGAGGATTCCGTTCCTGTCCTACACATAGACAGGCTCCGCCTTGCCGACCAGGGCCGGAAGGGGCTTGCCGAGTTGCCCGCTGAGCCAGGTTGCGGCCTTGATGAGCTCTCCGAGCTTGATGCCGGTTGCCACACCCATGCCGTTGAGCATGTGTACCAGGTCCTCGGTGGCGATGTTGCCAACGGCGCGAGGGGCAAAGGGGCAGCCGCCGATCCCGCCGAGGGCGGTATCGAAGCAGGTTACGCCGGACTGCCAGGCGGCGAGGGCGTTGGCGTAGCCAGTGTTGCGGGTATTGTGGAGGTGGATGCCCACGCCGGGGCCATCGTGGAAGAGGCGCAGGGCTTCACGGCAGAGGTTGGCCACCTGCGTGGGCACGCCCATGCCGGTGGTGTCGGCGAGCACCAGCTCGTCGGCGCCGAGCGAGGCGAGGCGGCGGGCGATGCCCAGCACCCGCTCGGGGGGCACGTGGCCCTCGAAGGGGCAGCCGAAGGCGGCGCCGATTGCCACCCCGAAGCCCATGCCGTCGGCGCGGGCCCGGGCGGCGATCTGGGCGAAATCGGCCAGCGACTCCTCAACGCCGCGCTTGAAGTTGGCGCGATTGAGCGACTCGCTGGCGGCGAGCACCAGGCGCACATGGCGCAGCCCGGCCTCGGCGGCGAGCTCATAGCCGCGCAGGTTGGGGACCAAGGCCGTAAAGCGTCTCCCACGGATGCGGTCGTCGCCATGGGCCAGGTCGTGGCCACGGCTAGCGAGGGCGCGGGCCACCTCGCTGGTGCCAGCCATCTGCGGCACCTGCCGGGGGTTCACGAAGGCGCCGAGCTCGATCCGTGGCACCCCGGCCTCTACCAGGCGCTCCACGAGCGCCACCCTGGCCTCTACCGGCAGTAGCTCGGGCTCATTCTGCAGGCCGTCGCGGGGCGCCACATCGGTTATCACCAGGTGTGTGTGCATGGCAAGAGAAAGCGCACCGCAGCGCGAACGCCGTGTGCCGGTTGCCTCAGATAATCTTCCGCTCGCGGAGGGCGCCCAGATCGTCCGGGGTGAGGCCGAGCAGGCCCGTGAAGACCTCGTCGTTGTGCTGGCCGAGCTCGGGGCCGGTCCAATCGACCCCGCCGGGCGTCGCGGAGAGTCGCGGGATGACGTTCTGCATCTTGATCTCGCCGAGGGCGGGATCGTGGACCCCAATGATCGACTGGCGGGCGGCGAAGTGGGGGTCGGCGAGCATCTCGCGGGCGGTGTAGATCTTCCCGGCGGGTACACCGTGCTCGTCCATCAGACGCTGGAGCTCATCGGCGCCCAGGCCGATCGTCCAGGCGGCGATCAGGTCGTCGAGCTCGGCCTGGTGCTCGCCACGGGCGCGGTGGCTAGCGAAGCGGGGGTCGGTGGCGAGCTCGGGGCGGCCCATGGCCAAGGCGAGGCGGGTGAAGATCGTATCGGCGTTCGCGCCGATGGCGAACCAGCCGCCATCGGCGGTGGGGTAGATATTGGACGGGGCCACATTGGGCAGAATGTTGCCGGTGCGCTCGCGGATATGGCCGGTGAGCTGGTACTCGGGGATCATACTCTCCATCAGGGCCAGTACGCCCTCGTAGATCCCGATGTCGACCACCTGGCCGAGCCCACTGCGCTGGCGCTGGTGGAGAGCGGTGAGCGCGCCGATCGTCGCGAAGGTTGCGGCCAGCGAATCGCCGATGCTGATGCCAATCCGGGTAGGTGGCCGGTCGGGGAACCCGGTGATCGAGCGGATGCCGCCCATGGCCTCGCCGATCGAGCCGAAGCCGGCCTTATCGCGATAGGGGCCGTTCTGGCCGTAGCCGCTCACGCGGATCATAATCAGGCCCGGGTTGAGCGCGTGTAGCTCTTCCCAGCCCAGGCCCCAGGCCTCCAGCGTACCGGGGCGAAAGTTCTCCAGCAGCATATCCACCCGGGGGATGAGCTGGCGCACCAGCGCCTGGCCCTCGGGGGTGCGCAGATCGAGGGTGACCGACTTCTTGTTGCGGGCGAGGATGGGCCACCAGAGGGTGCGGCCCTGGTGGCGGTGACGGCCCCACTCGCGCATCGGATCGCCCTTGCCGGGTGGCTCCACTTTGATCACCTCGGCGCCAAAGTCGGCGAGGAGTTGGCCGCAGAAGGGTCCGGCGAGGAAGGCGCCCAGTTCCAGCACGCGGATGTCGTCGAGCGGGCGTGGGGGGCGTTGTGCTGCCATCATTGGTTCGTGCACCTCAAAGATACGGCAATGCCCGGGTTGCCTGAAACCTCATGGCGTATGCGCCTGCACAGATGAATACCCTGGCCATCCCGAGGATTCAGGGTGGACGTATCACGTAGCATTCCCGGTCTGCTGTCCTCTGCGGAGACCGAGGGGCGACGCGGCCCGCTGCGCCGGTAGGATGGCTGGCGTTCCGATTCGCCCGGTTCACTGCCTCGTATCCGCGCGTTCAATCGCGCTGCGCTTCGCTCGAACGCTGATGAACCCCGGTCGTCGCGTGTTCATCGAGCGACTCGAGCAGCACATCGCGGCCACGGTAGATATGCTCCTGCATGAGCGCGCGGGCGCGGTCGGCGTCGCCGGCGCGGAGGGCCTGCAAGATACGGCGGTGAAAGAAGTTGGAGACGGCACGTTCCTCGCGGGTATACCAGTTGAACGAGCGGTACTGGAGCGGCACATCGACCACAACGGGGAGAAGGGCCTTGAGGCGGGCGTTGCCGCTGGCGGCGATGATCGTGTTGTGAAAGCGCTGGTTGTGCTCGACCAGAAAATGGACCTCAGCCTGACGGGTGGGGAAGTGCTGTTGCAGCGAGCCCTCCAGGGCCGCCGCGGCCGCCTCGAGGTCGGCCAGTTGGCCAGGGCTAATACGCCCCGCCGCACGGTAGGCGGCGTAGCCTTCCATCACGGCCCGGAGATCGTAGGCGTCCACCAGGTCGGCGTGGGTGAAGGTACGCACCACGGCGCCACGGTTGGGGAAGAGTTGCACCAGCCCCTCAACGGCCACGCGGGCCAGGGCCTGGCGCACCGGCGTGCGGCTCACCCCCAGATCCCGCGCCAGCCGGTCCTCGACCAGGCGTGTGCCCGGGGCGTAGTGCCCCTCGATGATCAACCGCCGGAGCCGCCCGTAGACTGCATCGCCTCCGGGGGCCTCGGCCTCGACAACGCCGCCTGGCTCAACCTGCATGATTGTATACAATCTGGCTCGCAAGGAGGCGTTCGGGTCGCCTGAACGAGGAAGGGATGGACACCGTTGGCCCGAATAGGGGCAATCTGAACAGTTGTTTGCCCGGTCTCAGGAGCATTATTGACGAGCGCGATGAGATTGTATACAAGATACCAGGGAGGGCCGGGCTTGTCAAGAGGTGGGCGAGGTGTGTGCGGCGGAAGGGCCGTGGTATAATGAGAAGTACACGTGGGCGAGCACAGCGGAAGGACGGCCAATGACGGTGCGCGTGCCCCTCATCGCCAGCGGCCCGCTGATCGAGGCGATCTTCCTCGAACGGCCGAACCAGCTCGTCGTCGAGGCGCGGGTTGGTTCGCGCAGTGTCCGCGCCCATATGGCCGATCGGGGGCGCCTGGCTGAGTTGCTTACGCCCGGGGCGCGGCTGCTGCTAGCCCCACGGGATGAGCTCGACCGCAAGACGGCGTTCCAGGTGGTGGGCGTGTACCACGGGAGCGAGCTGGTCTCGCTTGATACCCATCTGCCGAACCGGCTGGTGCAAGCCGCGCTCGCCGCCGGGGCGCTGCCGCAGTTTGCGCGCTATCCCCGTGTGCAGCGCGAGGTGATGGTCGGCGAGCACCGGATCGACTTTCGGCTTGGCGAGGGCCTCGCCAGCTGCCTGCTGGAGGTCAAGTCGGTCGGCAAGGTCGTGGGTGGCCTGGCCCACTTCCCCGACGCACCGAGCGAGCGTGGGCGCCGGCACCTGGAGTTGCTGGCTCGCTGTACCCGGAGCGGGCAACGGGCGGCCGTGCTCTTTGTGGTGCAGCGCCAGGCCGCCGAGGCCGTCGTGCCCGACGATGCCACCGATCCGGCCTTCGGCCGCGCCCTGCGCGCCGCGATCACCGCCGGGGTGGAGATCTACGCCTACCTCTGCCCCCTCACCCCCGAGGGGCTCACCCTCGGACGCCCGTTGCCGGTCTTTGGCTCGCTCGAGGCGGTGCCGGCGCCGCAGGCCCGCTGAGTCCCCATCCTTCGGGGCGTCGTCGCGGCACGTTCGGATGAACACCGCCTGGCACGCGGATCCGCGCCCCCGCTTCAGCGCTGTGTCTCCCGGCGCCAACCCTCGCCCGGCATGATGGTTACCCTCGCCCCGTCCAGCATCCGCCTTGCCCCGCCCCCCGCGCCGGACGGGAGCGTTCCCCGCGCGCGTCTGCTGGCCCGCCTTGCCGCCCCGGCCCCGATCACCGTTCTCGTTGCCCCGGCCGGCTTCGGCAAGACGACCCTGCTCAGCCAGTGGCTTGCCGCAGAGGGCGAGCGCGTCGCTAGCGCCTGGGTGACGCTCGATGAGCGCGACAACGACCCCGTCCGCTTCTGGTCGGCGGTGCTGGGCGCGCTCGACCGGACCGCCCCGGGTGTCAGCGATCACGCCCGCTCGATGCTGGAATCGCCGACGCCGCCCTCGCTGGAGGTGGTGGTGGGCGCCGCCATCGACGAGTTGCAGGGTCTGGAAGGTGAGCGCGTTCTGGTGCTCGATGACTACCATCTGATCAGCGTCGACCCGATTCATGCGGCGGTGGCCGAGCTTGCCGAACGGCTTCCCCCCGGCCTGCGCCTGCTGATCGCTAGCCGCGCCGAGCCGCCGCTCCCTCTCGCTCGCTGGCGCGTGCGGGGTACACTCGCCGAGCTGCGTGCCGCCGACTTGCGCCTGACGCCGGAAGAGGTGCACGCCTTGCTGCAGCGTGCCGGCGTGGCACTTGACGCAGCGGGCGCCGCTGCCCTCGCCGCGCGCACCGAGGGCTGGGCAGCCGCCGCTACCCTGGCCGCTCGCTCACTGCGCCATAGTCCGGATCCGCAGGCGAGCATTGCGGCCTTCGCTGGCCGCCAACGCCACCTGTACGATTTTCTCGCCGATGAGGTGCTCCGGCGCCAGCCGCCCCTCGTGCAGTGCTTCTTGCTCGACACGAGCATCCTGGGCCAGCTCAGCGCCGAGCTGTGTGATGCGCTCCGGGATGAGGGTCCCGTGGCGAATGCGCACCCCACGCTCGCCGCGACGCCTGGCGATCGGCCCTCGTCCCAGCAGCTGCTGGAGACGATTGAGGCGCAGGGGCTCTTTCTGCTCCCGCTGGACGACGAGCGGCGCTGGTATCGCTACCACGGGCTCTTCGCCGAGTTCCTGCGCGAGCGGCTCCAGCGCGATCACCCTGGCCGGCCGGCCTTGCTCCACCAGCGTGCGGCGGCCTGGTACAACGCGCACGGCCTGCCAGACGAGGCGGTTGAGCACCTGCTCGCCGCAGGCGATGCCCCTGCCGCCGCAGCCATCGTTGAACGTGAGGGGCGCCCGGTGCTGCTGCGCAGTGAGGTGGCCACCGTGCTGCGCTGGGTGGCCGCGCTGCCCGCCGAGCAGCTACGAGCTCGCCCCGCCCTGCGCCTGATCGAGGCCTGGGCCCGGGCCCTCGCCGGGCAGTTCGAGGCGGTTGAGCCGCTGCTTCAGGATGTCGAGGCGCTTCTGGCGCGCCACGGCGGCGACCCGGATGTGCCTACGGCGTTGACCACCCCCCACACCCCGCGTAACCTCACCAGCGAGATCCTGGCTGTGCGGGCGACGGTGGCCGGGCTGCGCCGCGAGACGGCACGGGCGATCGAGCTGGCTCAGGGCGCCCTCGCCGCGTTGCCCGCCGAGAGCGTGGCGGTGCGCGGGGTGGTGCAGCTCATCCTGGGCACCGCTGCCTACCTCCAGGGCGATCTGGCCATGGCGGCGCCGGCCCTGGAGGCGGCTGTGGCGGCTGGCCAGGGCGGCGGGATGCCGATCATCGCGATCTTTGCCCTGCGCCTGCTCGGTGAGTTGCAGGCTCGGGCCGGCCAGCTCCACCGGGCCGCCCGTACCTACGAGGATGCCATCGCTCGCGGCGCCGCGCTCTACCCGCCCCGCGGCCAGGAGCGCCCGCGCCCGGTGCCGGTGGCCGGCGCCGCCTATCTCGGCTACGGCCTGCTGCGCTATGAGTGGAACGATCTGGATGCCGCCGAGGCGCTGCTGCGCGACGCGCTGCGCCTTGGTCGCCAGGGCGCGAATGCCGAGATCCTGCTCATGGCTCCGATCGGTCTGGCCAGGGTGCAACGGGCTCGCGGCGATGGAACCGGCGCCCGCGCGACCATCGCCGAGGCTCTCGCCTATGCCCGCGCGACCGGCGTTCCCCGCCTGGCCAACTGGCTTGCCGCTGAGCAGGCGCGCCTCGAGCTGGCTATCGGCGATCTGGCCGCCGCCGCTGCCTGGGACCAGGGGCGTCGCCTCGATCCGGCCGATCCGCTGACCTACCTGGAGGAGATCGACTTCCTCACGCTTGCCCAGCTGCGGTTGGCCCAGGGCCGCCCGGCTGAGGCGCTGCGCCTGCTCACCCGCCTGCGCGGCCTCGCTGAGGCCCAGGGCCGGGGGGCCTCCCTGGTCGAGATCTACGCCCTCAGCGCTCTGGCCTATCGTGCCGCCGGGGACCATGCCGCCGCCACCGCCACTACCACTACGGTGCTGCGGCTTGCTGCCCCCGAGGGCTATATGCGCACCTTCGTGGATCTGGGAGCGCCCATGCGTGCGCAGCTGGCAGCGTGGCGCTCCGGGCCCGCCGGGCGCGATGAGACTCTCGCCGCCTATGCCGATCGGGTCCTGGCCGCCTACCCTGGCCCGGCACCGACAACGCCGCGCGGCAGCCCGAGTGTCGCTCGCCCCCCCGCGCCCGGCCTGCTCCCAGATCCGCTCACTCCCCGCGAGCTGGAGGTGCTGGGCTGGATCAGCGAGGGGCTGAGCAATGAGCAGATTGCCGACAAGCTGGTGGTTGGTGTCAGTACGGTGAAGAAGCATATCAATAATCTCTACGCCAAGCTAGAGGTGACGAGTCGCACCCAGGCGCTCAAGCGCGCCCGGGAGCTCGGAATTATCGACTAATCGCCGACTACGGCGAGGGCGCCCCAACGCGCCGGCCAGGCATGGGCGCTCACCATGGGCGCGCCCCAACACTATCCAGCGCGATCTGTGTGGGCCACCAGGTGGTATCATGATGCGACACGCCCTCCACGCGGCGCCCGGTCGCTTCCGGGCGTGGCTTACCCTCGACGGCCGCCTGACGCTCGCCCAGCCTCTGCCACTGGTCTTCGGCGCCGGCACCCTCGCCGTGGCCGTCGTCTTCCCCGCCCGCTGGCTGCTCTTCATTGCCTATGCCTACCTGCTGGCTGTGGTGGTGGCCTACGGCTGGCTCCGCCTGCTCGGGCCGCGCCTCACCCTCTCGCGCCACCTGCGTGTCTCATGGGCCCAGGTAGGCGATGAGCTCGAGGAGATCTGGGAGCTCCGGAATGGTGCTCCCCTGCCGCTCCTCTGGCTGGAGCTCGACGACGCCTCCACGCTCCCCGGTTACAACGCTCGCCGTGTGGTGGATGCGGCCGGCAATGATGTGCGGCGCTGGCGCACCATCGCCCGCTGCGAGCGACGAGGGGTCTATCGTCTGGGGCCTGTGCGCGCGCGCTGTGGCGATCCGCTTGGCATCTTCGCCTTTGAGTGGGGCGAGCGCGCCGAGCAGCGGATCACCGTCTATCCGCCGATTGTGCGCCTTCCGCCTCTGGCACGCCCCTCCGGCCAGCGTGGTGGCCTGGCCCGCGCCGATCTGCTCCAGGTGAATGTGACGCCCAATGTGGCCGGTGTGCGCGCCTACGCCCCTGGCGACCCTCCTGGCCGGCTGCACTGGCCCTTCGTGGCCCGCCACGGCTCGCTCTTCGTCAAGGAGTTCGACCAGGAGCGAGCCGGGGCGCTCTGGATCGTCCTCGACCTTGCGGCCGGCGCCTACCCGGCTGTCGCTGCTGCGGCGCCGGCTTTTCAGCCGGCCTACGGCCACGGATTGCGCGTGGAGTCTGCCGAGAGCCGGCCCGCCACGCCGGTGGATCTCGCGGTGACGCTTGCGGCATCCCTGGCGGCCCAGGCTCTGGCCGAGGGCCGTGCGGTGGGCTTGCTCTGTGATGATGGGCGTCGCCGGCTGGTGCCGCCGGGCAGCGGCGCCCGCCAGCTCTGGCGGATCCTCGCTGAACTGGTGGATGGCGAGCCCACCGGCACGCGGCCACTGGGTGAGCTCCTCCGGTATGGAGGTGGGCGAGAGCTGGACTCCGGTGGGCTCGCGGTGATCACCGGGGCGCTGGATGCGGCCTGGCTCCCGGCTCTGGCCGAGCGCCTGCGCGGGCGTGCTTCGGGCGCGCTGGTACTGCTGGTTGCGCCCACCCTGGCCGAGGCCGCGCCATGCGAGGCGCTGCTGGCATCCCACGGGCTCCCGACCAGCAGTTTTGCCATGGGGACCGCTCTGCCCCTGCTGAATCCGCCGCGCCAGCGTGGCCGCCTGCGGGTCTCCCCGCTCGGCAGGGTGGTGCGCGAGGGCGAGCGCCGATGATCGCCCGGCTGGCGCGGGCCATGGTGCTGCGCGGCGAGCCCCGGGCGGGCTGGCCAGTGGCGCTGCTGCTCCTGGCGGCGGCGGCATGCCCGGCCCTGGCTGCCCGTGACGCCACGCTCCGTTTGCCCGCCGCGCTCTTCCTCTGGGCCGGGATCTCTGGCGCGCTGGTGGGCATGCGCCTGGCCCGGCCAATGGGCCGCTGGTGGCGGGCCCTCTATGGCCCGGTGCTCCTGGGCCTGGCCGCTGCCCTGCTCCTCGCCGCCGGGGGCGCGCTCCCGCCGGCCGGGCTGCTCTGGCAGGACGCCGTGGCCGCCACCGCCATGGCCGCCGGCCTGCTGCGGGGCCAGTTCCCCGCCGCCCCGCTCGACCTGCTAGCACCCCGCTTCCTGGAGGCGACACTCCCTCGGCTCTGGCGGGATCTTGCCACGGCACATGGCGCGGGCGAAGCCGGCGCAAGCTTGCTCGTAGCGGTCGGCGGGCTCGCCAGCACGCTCACTGGCGCCTGCATCCTCGGCTGGGCTGCGAGCGCTGGCCGGCGGCTGCTGGGGTGGGGCCTGCCGCTGCTGGTCGCCTCTGGCTTTACCACCGTGTTTGGCGGTGGCCCGGGGGTGGGCCTGGTGGTGGGCCTGGTGCTCCTGCTCGTTCTCGCCATCGTGGCCGGCACCATCCAGCGTGAGCAACGGTGGGATCGCGGCGCGGTGGCGTACTCTGAAGAGTTGCGCTGGGGCATGCTCGGGTGGGGCGTGGGTCTGAGCGTCGTGGTTGCGATGCTCGCGTACGCCATCCCCACCAGCCTGCCCCTGTTCCTGGTGCCGCAGATCGCGCCCGTGGTAGAGCTCCCCTCGGGCCTCGCCGTAATCGAGGGGCAGGTGCAGCGCGCTGGCAGCCCGCCCCGGGTGAACCCGGGCCGCTCGCAGTTGCCCGGGCTGACCCTCGGGAACTCGCTGGAGGAGGGGCCCCCGGGCGCGATCGTGCTGCGGATTCGCGTGGGCGGCCAGCTCGCGCCTGCCACCGCCCCGCGCTACTGGCGTAGCCGCGTGCTCACCCTCTACGATGGGCGACGCTGGACCCAGCAGGCCGTCCGCAGCAGCTTCGGGCCGCCGTTGCCGCCGCGCTCCGCACCGCCGGGCGCGGTCGTCCAGGCGATCGAGGACCTGCGCGCGCGGCCCGGGACCCTCGTGGCGCTCCCGGAGGTGCTTGGCCTTGATCGCGTCGCCGTGGCCGAACGCCTGCCAGACGGCGAGTTGGCGGCGCTCACCGCCGACCCGGCGCCACGGCGCTATACGGCGATCTCGCTGCCACCCGAGGCGCGGCCAGTGAGCCGGCCGCCCGAGACGATCCCCTACACGGGCGACGCCCTGAGCGTGCCGCCGAGCGTTCCTCCGCGCGTTGCCGAGTTGGCCGCCGTGATTGCCGGAGATGCCCGGAGCGACTACGAGCGCGCCCTGGCCCTGGAGCGCTACTTACGCGGGCTCCCCTACAGCTACGAGGTGCGACCCCTCCCCCGGCAGGGCGACGCGGTTGACCAGTTTCTCTTCGAGATGCGCCACGGCTACTGCACCTACTACGCCTCGGCCATGGCGATCATGGCTCGCAGCCTGGACATTCCGGCCCGCCTGGCAGTAGGCTATGCCACCGGTCGTTACGACGCCGCGAGCGATGCCTACCTGGTGCGCGAGGCCGAGGCCCACGCCTGGCCCGAGCTGTTGATCGAGGGCCGCTGGCTGGCCTTTGAGCCCACCCCCGCTCGCCCGCTCCCCGCCCGGGGCGAGAATCCTCCTGGGCCAGCGGTGGTGGCGCCGGTGCCCGAGGCGATACCGGTGGAAACCAGGCACGAGCGCGACTGGCTACTGGTGGGCCTGATCGCCATAGCGCTCGCGATCGCTCTGCTGCTGTGGGTGTGGCGGCGCCACCACGCCAGCGGGAGTACGCCCCTGGCGCGCGGCCAGTTGCGGCTGGAGCAGATCGGCACGCGGGCGGGCCTGCCCTGGCCCCAGGGTGCGACACTCCACGAATATGGGCGCCTGCTCGGGGCCAGGGGCGAGCGAGCCCGGCGGGCGAGCGACGAGGCGGTGGCGCTGATCGCAGCAGCACGCTACGGACGTAGACCGCTCACCGCCGAGCGGGCCCACCGGCTCCAGCGGGCGCTGGATGAACTGGGCGCAGCCCTGCGCCGGTGAAAGGCCGGGCGCCGTCATTCAGAGATAGGGCATACCGGCGGGGAAGCGCGGAGAGGCCAGAGAATCCCTTCGCAACCCAACGTCGCGCCTCCGATCGGGCAGGTCACTCGTTCCGCAGTGCCCGGATCGGGTCGAGGCGGGCGGCGCGCATGGCGGGGAAGAGCCCGAAGAAGAGCCCGACCCCGGTAGAGATCGACGTTGCCAGCACAATCGAGAAGAGCGACACGCTCGCCCGCACACTCGGGTCCTGGGAGAGGCTGTAAAGCAGGAAGGTGCCGCCGAAGGAGAGCAGGTAGCCGAGGCCGATCCCGATCACCCCGCCGGAGACGCAGAGCACCACCGCCTCGATCAAAAACTGCCACAGAATGTCGCGGCGTCGCGCCCCAACCGCCTTGCGCAGGCCGATCTCCTTCGTGCGTTGGGCCACGCTCACCAGCATAATGTTCATGATCCCGATCCCACCAACTAGCAGCGAGATCCCGCCGATCGTCCCCAGGAAGGCGGTAAAGCCGACGGTGATCGAACGGAACTGGGCCGAGAGTTGGGCCGGGTTGGTGACGGTAAAGTCGTTGGGCTGGTACGTGAGCCGGTGCTCCTCGCGTAGTACCAGCGTCACCTGGCGGATGGCCTCGTCGATCGCGGCGGAGTCACGCGCCTTGACCGTCATCGTCGAGATGTCGACGCGGGTGTCCACCTCGTTGCGGAAGAGCCGGTTCCGGGCGGTGCTATAGGGCATGTACACCTGCTCGCCGGGATCGCCGAAGCGACTCACGGCTCCGGCCACCTGGCTCTGGCGGGTCGTGGAGACGCCGATCACCTCGAAGGGCACGCCGTTGACGCTGATGCGCCGGCCGACCGCCCCCTCGATACCGCCGAAGAGTGTCTCGGCGACGAGGCGCCCGATCACGGCCACGCGCTCGGCGCGGGCCTCCTCCTCGTCGGTGAAGTAGCGCCCATCACCGAGTTGCTGATCGCCCACCGCGAAGTAGCCGGGCGTGACGCCCTTGACTCCAAAGAGGTAGCGCTCGCCACCTGCGCTCACCACACCATTCCGCGAGAGCTCGATAACGACGAACTCGACCGCTGGCGCCCGCCCCGGCGCCATAATCGCCGCCGCGTCGGCCGAGGTCAGCCGGGGGCGCAGCGTCTCATCCTCATCGGGGCTGTCCACCTCGGGGTTGACGTAAAACATCCCAACCCCCAACTCATTGAACTCGGCGTCGATCCACTGCGAGTAGCCATCGCCGATCGCGAGCATGCCCACCACGGCGCCGACGCCGATGATGATACCGAGCATAGTGAGGAGGGCACGCAGTTTGTGCGTGAGCATCGCGGACCAGGCGACGCGGAAGGACTCAAGGAGCGTCATAGCGTCTTACTCGGTGCGCAGGGCCTCGATCGGGTTAAGGCGGGCGGCGGTGAGGGCCGGAAAGAAGCCAAAGGCGATCCCGATTGCGGCGGCGATCCCGGTGGCGAGCAAAATGTTGCCGAGGTTGACGGTTGCCACGGCGCCCTCGGCCTGGAAGAGCGCCACCAGGATGAAGGTGCTGACGAAGGAGAGCAGGTAGCCAAGGCCGATCCCGAGGGCGCCGCCAACGAGACAGAGCACGAGGGCCTCGATCAGAAACTGCATCAGGATGTCGCGGCGCCTGGCGCCCACGGCCTTGCGCAGGCCGATCTCCCTGGTGCGCTCGGTGACGCTCACGAGCATAATGTTCATGATCCCGATCCCGCCCACGATCAATGAGATGCCGGCCACCAGCCCCAGAAAGGCGTTGAAGCCGCCGATCACGACATTGAGCTGGGCGGCGATCTGCTCCGGATTGATGATCGTGAAGTCGTTGTCCTGGTACGTGAGCCGGTGCTCCTCGCGCAGGACGGCTGTCGTCTGGCGCAGGGCGGCATCGATCTCGGCAACGCTGCGGGCCTTCACGGTCATAATGGACACGTTGATATCGTCGTTCGTTTCGTTCCGAAAGAGCCGGGCGATCCCGGTATGGTAGGGGATGAACGCTGCCTCGGCCGGGTCGGCGCCGATCGAGAAGGAGCCCTCCTCGGTGGCGAGCACGCCCACGACCTCAAAGCCGACGCCGTTCAGGTTGAGCCGCTGGCCAACGGCGGCCTCGGGACTGCCGTAGAGGTCGCTGGCGAGGTTGCGGCCGATCACCGCCACGCGGGCGCGCTGGGCGTCCTCGTCGGCGGTAAAAAGCCGTCCGGGGCCCATCTCCTGCGGCGTGACGCTGAACCAGTTGGCGTTGACGGCGCGCACGGAGGCGCTGCGGCGCTGGCCGGCGCCACTCGCCTGGACGTCGCCGCTCCACTCGATCGCCACATCCGCGACGGCGGGGGCGCGCCCGGGTTGGAGGATGGCCTCGGCGTCGGCGGCGGTGAGCCGGGCGGCGGTGAGTGCGTCGATCTCGTTACTATCGACGAAGGGCGCGACATAGAAGTTACCGGCGCCGAGTTGGGCAAACTGGCCGTTGAGGAAGCTCTGGAAGCCATTGCCCATCGCGAGCATGCCGATCACCGCGCCCACGCCGATCACGATCCCGAGCATGGTCAGGGCGGCGCGCAGCTTATTGGTGAATAGCGCCAGAAACGCGATTCTGACGGCCTCAAGCAGGTTCATCGCCAGCCACTTCCCTGTTAGCTTGGTACCGCCTCGGAGCGCTCTCCGGCGATGATGCGCCCCTTGACGGGCTCGTCGCCCGCGATCAGGCCATCGCGCACGCTGATGATCCGTTCGGCGTGCTGGGCAACATCGTGCTCGTGGGTGACGAGAATGACGGTAATGCCCTGCTCGCGGTTGAGGCGCTGGAAGATCGCCATGATCTCTTCGCCAGTGCGGGTATCGAGGGCGCCGGTAGGCTCGTCGGCCATGATGATGCGCGGTTCGTTCACCAGCGCCCGGGCGATCGCGACGCGCTGCTGCTGGCCTCCGGAGAGCTCGTTTGGCTTGTGGTGCATACGATCCTCCATGCCCACCGCCCGCAGAGCGGCCCGCGCTCGCTCACGCCGATCGCCCTTCGGGCCGCCGTAGAGCATCGGTAGTTCCACGTTGCGCAAGGCACTGGTGCGCTGGAGCAGCATGTACTGCTGGAAGACGAAGCCAATCTTCTCGTTGCGAATGGCGGCGAGCTCGTCGTCGTTGAGCTCGGCGACGTTCACGCCGTCCAGATAGTACTCGCCGCTGGTGGGCTGGTCGAGGCAGCCGATGATGTTCATCAGCGTGCTTTTGCCGCTGCCCGATGGGCCCATGATCGCTACCATTTCGCCGGCGCGGATCGTCAGCGAGACGCCCCGCAGCGCGTGGACCTCCACGTCGCCCATCGTGTAGACTTTGGTCAGATCTTTGACGACGATCAGTTCGCTCATAAGGGTACAGGGTGTAGGGGACAGGGGATCGTAGGGGGCAGGGCACAGGACACAGGGCACAGGGTATATGGGCGGGCAGGGCGCCCGCCGTGATCGTGTGGGGCCGTGGGTGCGTATGGTGTCCGCTGTGCCATGTCGGTTGTCGCCATCTCCTCTGGAGGCGCGCCTGGCCGCAGTCGGGCAGCGGCCAGGCTGTGCCCCTACTGTGGCGGCCCGGTCGGGTTAAAGGTGCTCACAACATCCTGCACGAGGACCTCATCGCCCACGCTGAGGCCGCTGAGGATCTCGACGAACTCGCTGTTGCTGAGGCCAACGGTTACCTCGCGGCGGTCGCCGGGGGGTGGGGCTTCCTGGCCGGGGATGGCCGGCTGGGGCCGCAGGTTGGGGTTGGGCACGTATACATAGCTGCGGCCGCCCTCGGCCCGTACGGCCCGTCGTGGCACAAGCACTGCGTCGGCCTTCTCTTCGGTTACGATATCGGCCACGGCAGTCATGCCCGGGCGGACGCCAGCACTCCCCGCATCAAGGGTGACAGTAACCTCATACGTGGTGGTGCCCTGCTCGCTGCGGGTTGCCTCGGGGGCAATGCCAGTCACGGTGCCACCGACCTCAACGCCGGGGAGCGCATCCAGCACGATCGTGACGCGCTGGCCGGGCTCTACCTGGGCGATGTCGAGCTCATCGACCGGCAGGTCGATATGGAAGCTACTCAGATCGACCATAGCGATGGTCGCGCCATCGGCGGGCTCGCCCACCTGCATCTCGACGCGGGCGACGGTTGCCGCGAAGGGCGCGCTGAGCGTGGCCATTGCAAGGTTGCGCTCGGCGATCTTGAGGGCCACCTCAGCTCTGGCGACGGCGGCCTCGCGGGCGGCCAGCGCGCTCGCGGTGGGGTCGGCCAGGAGTTGCTCAAGGCCGGCCTGGGCGATCTCGATACTGGCCGCCTGGGCGGCGAGGTCGTTTGCGCGGCTGGCGCCGGTCAGTTCGTCGAGTTGAGCCTGGGCCCGCTGCACCTCGGCGCGGGCGCTAGCTAGATCCTCGCTCCTGGTGCCCGCCAGCAGTTCGTCGCGGGCGGCCACGGCACTGGCCAGTTCAGCCTCCCGGCTGGCGAGGGTGTTAATCTCGTTCTGGCGGGCCTGCTCGTAGGCGAGGCGGGCGCTCTCCAAGGCGGCCTCGGCATCCCTGACGGCCCGCTCAGCGGCGGCCTCCTGGTCCTTGCGCTCCTGGGGCAAGTCGCCGGGGAGTTTCTCGAGCTCGCGGTTGTCCCAGTAGATCCGGCTGTACTCATCCTGGGCGTTGCGGAGGGTGTTGGCGCTCCGCTCGACGTCAAGGCGGGCGCGCTCCTTTTCGGCGGCGAGGGAGGTGCGGGCCTGGTCGAGGTTGGCCTGAGCGGTGCGCACGCGCTCGTCGCTGCTGACGAGCTCGTCGCGAGCGGGGCCTGCCTCCAGGCGGGCCAGGCGTGCCCGGGCACTCTCCAGTTCGGCGCGGGCGGCGGCGATATCGGCCTCGCTCACGCTGCTCTGGGCCTGGGCATACTGGCTACGGGCCTGCTCCACGCGGGCGCGCGCCTCGGCGATCTCCTGTTCGGTAGCGCCTGCGATGAGCGACTCCAGTTCGGCCTGTGCCTGGCGCAGGTCGGCCCGGGCCTGCTCCACCTGGAGTTGCAGGCCGGTGGCGTCGATGCGGGCCAGGGGCTGGCCAGCCTCCACCGTGTCGCCGGCGCGCACGAGGATCTCACGGACGGTCCCGCTCGTCTCGAAGCGCAGTTCGGCTGAAGCGGCAGGCTCGACGTTGCCCGTGGCGCTCACCGTGGCGGCGATCGCGCCGCTGGTGGCCCGGGCAGTTGTCCAGCCCTCAGGGAGGGTGCCTGGTGCCGCCGCAGGGGGGCGCAGGGTAAAAATGGCGCCGATGATCAGCGCCAGGAGCAGGCCCACACCGCCCACGATCCAGGCGGTGCGCCGACCATTGCGGGTGCGTTTGCGGTTGGTTGCCACAGCTGCCATTGTTCGCGCTCCTTTAGGGCCAGAGACACTTCGCTCCGCATCCGGGAAAACGCGGGTGCGCCGGATGCTGTTCAATCATCAGTTTGACAGGATGACTTCGCTACCGCCTCGGGCCGCAGACTCTAGGTCGCTGCGTCCCTGCGCGTGCGCCCGAACGCTGCGCGCAGTCTTGAATAGTATCGCCACTACGACGCGCAGGCGCATCGTGCGGTTGCACGAATGGATGCGCCCGGTCGGGTGAGGGCGTGTCGTCCTTTGGAAGGATAGCCTGGAGATGTCACCGGCGCTCGACAAAATTGTGGCGAATGTGTGGCAGCGGCGCGGCGGCAGATCTGTCGCCGGGTCGGTAGGCACGGATCAGCATGGCGCCTGTGGGGTTCGCGAGGAGGCCAGGAATGTGGGTGCCACGGGTTCACTCCCAGCGGGCGAGCACGGCCCGGAAGCGGCCGCGTAGCGTGTAGGGTGTATCAGGATCGGGGCAGGTGGCGAGCCAGGCATCCAGGCGGGCGAGCGCCTCGGCGTGGATGGCGTCGGGGCGCGCCCAGTCGGAGCTGTAGATCCGGTCGTGGTACCCCCGGGCCACTGTGCGAGCAGAGATCGGCGGCCGCTCATACTCAGCCAGGTCAAGCTCGTGAACCTGCGCGCCGAGGGCCTCCAGTTCGGCGCGTACCGCCGGATCGTGCAGGCGGATGCCCGGCTGGCCGGTGCGCACCGGGTGACCGAGCGCGGCGAGGATCTCGCGCCAGGCCCGCTGGGCCTGCACCGGCGCTGGAGCGGCGAGATCGGGGCTGTCCTCGTCGGCGCCGGTATCGCCGGCGAGCAGTAGCTGGCCGCCCGGGCGGCGCAGTACCCGGTAGGCCTCGCGGAGCGTGGCGCGCCAGTCGGCCACGAGGTGCAGCACGTGAACGGCGATCCCGACGTCGGCGTGGCCGTCGGCGAAGGGCAGGCGCGTGGCGTCACCAACCACGAGCTGCGGCGAATCACCCGGAAGCTTGCCCTGGAGCACCCGGAGCATCGCGCGCGACAGATCGACGCCGGCGTAACGATAGCCGGCGGCCAGGAAGGGCAGGGCGATGCGGCCCGTGCCGATACCGATCTCGAGGAACCGGGTGGACCGGCTGGCGTTCGTGGCGGCCACGATCCCGTCGCGGATGCGCTCGGCGCTGCCGGGGGCGTAGCCCCGCGTCGCGTCGTAGAAGCCGGCGGCCCGGTCGAAGCTTACGCTCTGCATGGGTTAGGACTCCGTGTGGAAGGCCAGGGGTTGCACTGACGATAGTATAGTCTGCTTTGTCGCCGCCGGTCGCCGCCCTACCCGGTTGAGACGTATGCCATTGCAGCGATCTCGTGGGTCGCCACGGTGATGTCGCTGGATCGCGATCCCGCTGAGAGGCCCCGCTGGGGCAGCTTGACCCCGCACGAACAGGGTGCTGGACCACGAGAGGGCGCGCGGGCGCTCATGGCACCGAACCTGCAGAACAGTCTTGGTGTCTGCCCGGGTCGTGTGAGCTCGGGCTAGAGCCAGAAGGAGGCATCGCGATGGGCTTACAAAAAGGGTCGAACAAAGATCCTAGAGAGCAGGGTGCGCAGCCACCCTTCCCCGACCAGCAGCAGCGGCCCCCAGGCTCGGAGGCGGCCATGGAACCACGGCCCGATGACGGCGAGCACTCTTACCGTGGGAGCGGCCGCCTCGAGGGCAAGGCGGCCCTGATCACCGGCGGCGACTCAGGCATTGGCCGGGCCGTGGCGCTCGCCTTTGCCCGCGAGGGCGCCGACGTAATAGTCTCTTACCTGAACGAGCACAACGACGCTGATGAGACATGCCGCAAGGTACGTGAGTCCGGGCGGAAGGCTGTGCCCGTGGCCGGCGATATCGGCGCTCAGACCCATTGCCAGCACCTGGTGGAGCGGACGTTGCGGGAGTTCGGCAAGCTCGACCTGCTGGTAAACAACGCCGCCTACCAGATGACCTACGACTCGATTGGTGAGATCTCCGCCGAGGAGTGGGAGCACACCTTCCGCACCAATATCGACGCGATCTTTTACCTTTGCCAGGCCGCGCTGCCCCACATGCGTCCGGGCGCGGCGATCATTAATACGGCATCGATCCAGGCCTACAAGCCCTCGGCCCAACTACTGCCCTACGCTACCACGAAAGGGGCGATCGTCACCTTTACGAAGGCGCTGGCCGAGGAAGCGATCAAGCAGGGCGTACGGGTGAATGCCGTGGCTCCTGGCCCCGTCTGGACACCACTCATCCCTTCCACGATGCCGCCAGAGCGGACGAGCACCTTCGGCCAGGACACGCCCATGGGGCGCCCGGCCCAGCCCGCCGAGCTTGCGCCCGCCTTCGTTTTCCTCGCCTCGGAAGACTCGCGCTTCATCACCGGTGAGGTTATCGGTGTGACCGGCGGAAAGCCGTTATCCTGAGTACACGCATCCAACTCCCTGGGAGTTGCCCCATCTGTGCTGCGGGGAATGCCCCTGGCGTGCCTTCCATTCGCCATCATGGCACATCTTTTGCTCATCGGAGGGCACGGGTTGTCCCGCCGCTCGAGCCCACGCCGGGCGCGGGGCTGAAGTATATAATGAGGAGCTCACCGTGACGACGAACAACGATTTCGACCGTACCCGAACCTCCGGAATGGGTGGTACCTCCGGGCCATCTGGTCTTCCCGCCGAGGAGCTGAAGGACCGCGCGGTGGAGAAGGCTGAGGAGCTGAAGGACCGCGCGGTGGAGAAGGCCGAGGAGCTGAAGGACCGCGCCAGCCAGGCGGGCCAGCAGGCCTATGAGCGGATCGACTCGGCGATGACCGCCACCGGCGAGCGCATGACCGATCTGGCTGAGACAGTGCGCCAGAAGGCGCCCGGTGGCCAGGCGGGCGAGGTCGCGCATAACGCTGCCCGTGTGCTGGAGCAGAGCGGCACCTACCTCCAGCGCGCAGATCCCGGGAAGGTGCGCAACGACCTGGAGCGGGTGATTCGCGATCATCCAATCGAGGCCCTGGCGATCGGTCTTGGGGTTGGTTTCTTACTCGGCAAGAGCATGAGTTCACGGCGAAACCGCTATGGCTGATCCGCGCGTCCACGGGGCCGGCGAGAGCACACAGTTCTCGCCGGCCACCCAGCAGAACCCCGACACGGGGCCATCGCTCGGGCAGCTTGTCGGTGACCTGATCGCCGACGCTCAGCTTCTGGCCCGGCGTGAGTTCGACCTCGCCCGGACGGAGATCATGGGCGAGGTGAACAAGGTGCGCCAGGGCGCTACCTTGCTCGGCGCCGGGATGGCCGTCACGGCGCTCGGCGGTCTCTTCCTCGTCGCCATGGTCGCCGAGTTGCTCGTTGAGGTTGGTGGCCTGAATCGCTGGCTGGCGTACCTGATCGTCGGTGCCGTGCTCGCCGTTGCCGGCGGCATCGTGCTCGCCGTCGGGGTCCAGCGCTTTAAGACGGTCGATCCGGTTCCCCGCGAGACAATCGCGAGTGTCAGAGAGGATCTCACATGGCTGAAGGAACAGAGCCCATCCGAAAGGACATAGACCACCTCCGCGACTCGATGAGCGAGACTCTGGAGCAGATCGAGGGGCGTATTCGAGGCACGGTGGACAACACCGTCGGTCAGGTGCGCCAGGTCTTCGATGTGCGCCACCAGGTGAGCGAGCGGCCCTGGCTGAGCCTTGGCCTCGCGCTGGCCGCCGGCTATCTTGTTGGCACGATGAGTGGTGGCGATCGCCCGGAACCACGCTATGGCCAGCCTGGACAGCCCATGCGCTACTATGCCGAGCCTGGTGAGCGCCACGAGGGGGCCAGGCCCGCTGAGGCTGCCCGTACCGTGGCGCCAGGCGCCTCTAGCGCTGCGGCTGGCATTGCGGGCGGCCAGCATGGCGATCATGCGGGCCAAGGCTCCTACCAGGGTGGTCTGTTCGCACGTCTTGCCGATCCGCTCGGCGACGAGCTCCAGGCCATCGCCGCGGCAGCGATGCGAAGTGCCTTCCGCACGCTCCGCGAGAGCCTCCAGGGCAACATCCCCCACTTCGACGCCGAGTATCGGCGCGCTCGAGGCGTGCCTGAGAGCTGGGGCGACACCCCCGCCGATGATTCGCTCCCCAGTGATCTCTTGCGTCGCGAGGCCGGGCCCGTGAGCGAGGTGGGCGCAAGTGCCGGCATGGTCGGCGAAGTGGGCCGAACCAGTGGCGGGCTCGCGGGCGAGGTGAGCCGCAGTGGAATGCCGGGGAGCACGAGCCACGCCACTGGCGCGAGCATCTACGACCGCCCTGGCTCCGAGCGCTAACGAAAATCTGGCCCGTGCCGTATGAACACGGCGCTGCGTGTGGGCAACACAAGGCGCTAGACTCCGAAGGGGCGCAGTGATCTGCGCCCTTTTGCCGTGCGCGAACGGCCATCGCCGTCATACTCAACCCTGGCGACCGTGCCCGCGATCACGCAGTCGAGCACGGCCGGGCTGTCCTGAGCCTCCTTCATCCCCTCCGGTCCTCCGTGTGTTTCGGCCGCGCCACCCGGCATGACGCCATGTCGTCGGGCTTGCAGGTTGCGTGCTACGCGGCGGAAGGGTGCCGGTAGAGATTCCAGAATGCCAGAAGAGATCCGTGCGTCGATGGCGGCGTCACAGGAAGAACATCGGCGCCGTGGCGATGTACTGCTCAAAACGCCCGAAGGGCCGGTCGGTCATCACCTGGCAGAAGAAGCGTCCCATGCGGAATTGCCGCCGCAGCAGGTAGCCCACCGCCGCCTCGTTGACGAGCGGCACGATCAGGCTGAGCCGGGCGTGGCCCTGTTGGGCCGCCACCGCCTCCGCGTGGGCGAGCACCGCTGGATACTCATCGGGCGACAGCAGCGCGAAGGGGCCGCTATGGGCGCCCACATAGCCGTAGCCCAGCAGCGCGTCGCCCCGGTAGTAGAAGTAGGCCTGCCGGTCCTGGAGCAGCCAGGCGTGATTAACATCACGGCGGTGCTCCAGGACCATCTCGTCAAGAAAGCCCATCGCCGCTACCGTCTCCGGGGTGGCCGGTGCGCGCACACTTCGCAGATCGCCAGGCACGGCGACCATCTCCGGCGCGCGGCTAAAGCTGTAGAGCGGGAAGCGCGGGTAGACGCCGGCCCGCAGGTAGAGCGCCTGGGCGCTCGGGTCGATCGTCGCGATGACGCAGCGGCGCCAGGCTCGCTGGCGGGGGAAGGCTGCCTCCAGCAGCTGCCGTCCGATCCCGGCGGCCTGGGCGCCGGGCGCAACGAAGAGCTCGGTGAGCTCGCGCACGCCGCCTAGCACCACCGCGCGCGCGTACCCGAGCAGTTCCTCGCCTCGCTCGGCTACCCAGAACTGCTCGGCAACCGCCGCCAGGTGCGCGTAGAGCGCGCGATCCTCGCGCCAGCCCCGCTCAATCTCCTCGTCTGCAAGGGGAAGTGGCTGTTCTGTGATCCCCAGTTTCTCGTTGAGAGCCGCGATCGCGTGGCGATGCACCGCGTACGCCGAGGCCGAGTCGGACGGACGCCCGGGCCGGATGCGGGCCGGGATGCTGCGGAGCTCGCGCTCTGCATCGGTATCGATGACCATGGCGGGTAACCTCTGTGTATGCCAGCATGGCGCAGGCGCTCGTGCCAGCGCCAGGCGCCGGAATGCAGATACCCTACCCGCCATCCATTCCTTCAGCATTCTCGGGCGACGCCCCGATACTCACCCCCATGGCCTGAGCATCGGTCCGTCGGAACCCGGACGAGAGCCCGCAGGCCGGGGAGACTCCGCCTCCGCGCCGGTAAGAGCTCAGTCCCTGTCGGTGGGCAGGGTAAGCGTCACGATGGCGCCGGGGCCGTCGCTGCGGTTGGCGATCGCGTAGCGGCCGCCGATCGCGTGGATAATCCGGGCGACGAGCGCGAGCCCGAGGCCCATCCCATCGATCTGGCCGGTGAAGCTGCGCTCGCCCTGGTAGTAGGGCCGCCACACGTGCGCGAGTTGCTCCTGGCGCAGGCCGGGGCCATCGTCGGCGATCCGCAGTTCCACGTGATCATCGTCGAGGGGCGCGGCGCTGAACTGCAAGGCGGGGAAGTGCTGAGGGTGAAACTTGACCGCATTCTCGACCACCTCGCGCAACGCTACCTCCAGGCCGCGCACGGACAGGGTGAGCCGGCGGTCCGCGAGCTCGGGCGGAATCGCGACGCTCACACTTGGGGCGCCGAGATCGGCGGCAAGCTGCTGGCAGAGCGTCGCCGCCGTAGCGACGGTAGGACTCTCGGCGCCGAACAGGTCGGCTGGTGGGCGCATATAGTGGAGAATATCCTCGATCTCGCCGCTGAGGCGGCGGGCGCTCGCGAGGGCCACATCGGCGATATGGGCAATATGGGCGGGGTCCATGGTAGTGGCGCTTCCCGCGATGATGCTCAACCCGCCGAGAATGCCGACGAGCGGCGTCCGGAGCTTGTGGCTGAGCATCGCGTGGAAGGACCACATCTCACGCTGCGAGGTGATCTGCTCGGTCACGTCGCGGAGTCGCAGCACGCGCGCATCGTCGCCGGCCGAGGCGGGGAGCAGGTCAACCCGAAACCAGGCCTCGTTGGCGGTCCGGCTTTCCGGGCGCACGAGGAAGCACTGGTTGTCGCCGTGAGGCTGCGGCCAGTGCTCCCACGCCTCGGGGGGCACCAGGCTAAAGCTGCGCCGGGCCAGGCTGAGGAAGGGCTCGCTGGCGGGCGCCCCCTCGGGGATCCCGAGCAAGTGGCGAGCCCGTGGATTCGCGTAGCGGGGCCGGTCGTCGGGGCCAAGGACGAGTACCCCGTCGTCGGACTGCTCCACGGCCCACTCGAAGCGCGCCCGCTCGGCGCCAACCCGGGCCTGCTCGTCGAGCAGGTGGCGGTAGCGATTCAGGCGCAGGATCGTCGCGACACGGGCGCGAAGCTCGACATAATCAAAGGGCTTGCTGACGAACTCATCAGCGCCGGCCTCAAAGCCTCGCACGCGGGATTCGCGGTCATCGAGGGCCGTAACGAGGATGATCGGCACCTGGGCGAGCAGCGGGTCGGCGCGAACGCGGCGGCAGACGGTGAAGCCGTCCATGCCGGGCATCATCACATCGAGGACCATCAGATCGGGCGGGGCGGCGGCGGCCAGTTCCAGGGCGGACTGGCCACTCTGGGCGCAGTGGATCGTATAGCCGAGGGGCCTGAGCAGCTCGGCCATAATCGTGAGGATCTGCGGATTATCATCGACCAGGAGAATGGTGCCGCGCTCCATGCCAGCACCCCTACAGACGCGATCCTGGTTGGCACACCGCTATTGTACCCTACCCGGCCGCGCGGGGCACCTGGCTTTCGTCAGCGGGCATCGGCCGCAGGCTGAGGGGTGGCGCTCACACTGGCCCGAGTCGGTCACGGGTCTGGCGCACGATCGCGAGCATCTCCTCGTCGCTGAGGGCCTCGCCATTGTGTTCCCACCAGGCTCGGTACCAGCGCAGGTTCTCGGTAAAGGCCCAGATCACTTCGTCGCGGCTCAGCGGCGGAACCTTGCGGCGCAGGGCGGCCATCGCCTCGGCCCGATCGGTGGCGGAGAGCTCGGCGACCGACTCGAGGATGCGCTCGGCGCGCAAGAGGAAGAGCTCACGCTCGATCGTCGGGAACTGATCGCCGTTCTTGCGGATGTTGCCGAGGTAGCAGACCGTGCGCTGCCGCGGTGCCCCCCGTGAGTCGCGGTAGCTCTCAACCAGGTAGGCGTCGTGGAAGCTGCTATCGGCTACGGCGGCGTTTTTGTGGCGCCGCACCACCCAGCGCACATACATCTCTCGGGACCCCCACAGGCTCAGGAGGAGTATAGCACAGTGTGTACTATTTTTGAATAAATGAAACGACCCGGGCTGTGCCGTCCCATCATGCCCGTCGGCCCACCGGGGGCGTCACGGCCACTGCGCTCACTGGGCAACGGCTGTCATCGGCGGCTGCGAGAGGCCGCGCCCGTGAGCTTGGCGTCCCCATCGCCGCGCGCTTCAGCGCCACGGCATGGGGGTGTAGGAACATACGGCTCACCCAACGCACCGGGCCGCCGTCCCCGTGGGGTGTGGCGCAGTGGCCGTGGGGCTCTCTCGACCCGGGGCGCGCAGGGAGCGGTTTCCGTGCCGGCCGCCCTTCCTTCGGCATAAAAATTAATTGCAACGTGCCATGAATAGTTGACAAATCACCAAATTATCCGGGTCCGGGCCAGCGCCGGAGGCGCATGAAGCTGGCCCCGATGCGGAAAAGCGCGAATCTGGCTTGTCCGGGTCATTGAACGCTTTTTGCACCTGTTTTGTTAATATTGCGGGGTTTTTTACCATATGCTATACTCGGGTTTATCGCAGCACATGTATGCTTGAACACGTGCCCCGGAGCAAGCGCCCCCGTGGTGAGCTGCCCGGGCGTATGACTCTCCGCACCGGATCGTGACGTCGCAGGGTGCTCCTGGCGATGTCACCACTCCGCCCACCACAGCCTCGCACACGCTCCACCGCCTCTTTGCTGCCGAAAGGATCTTGCGATGGCGCTCCTCCGACTCGTTTTGAAGACGGTCCGTCTGGCCATCGTCCGGATTGGGGCAGGCTGGATGTTCGCCCTGCTCACCTTCAATTTTAACCGCGTCACGATCGCGGATCTCGGGGCGATCGCGGTCATCGTCACCTCGCTGATCGGCCTGCACCACTTTATCTCCTTCTTCCAGGTCTACTGGGGCCGTTTTGCGGATCGCCACCCCATTCTCGGCTACCGGCGCACGCCCTACATCCTCCTGAGCGGGCTGATGGCCTCGCTGATCTTCCTCCTCTTGCCGGGGGTCGCCGTGGGGCTCGGGGCGCGTGATCCGCTGGCCACCCTGGAGGCCTTCGCGCTGATCGGCCTCTTCGGCGTCTTCATGGCGATGAACGGCAGTTCCTCGAACGCGCTGATCGCCGAAGTGACAACGCCGAAAGAGCGGGGCGCGGTGGTGGCTGTCGTCTGGGCGACGGTGATCATCAGCGGGATCGTCTCGGCGGGTGTTTCCCGGGTGATTATGCCGGAGTACAGCCCGGAGGCGATGCAGCAACTCTACAATCTGACGCCCTTCGTCGTGCTCGGCAGCATGCTGATCGGACTGCTCGGCATGGAGCGCCGGATCAGCCGTGAGCAGCACGCGGCCCTCCTCGCCGAGCAGCCGTCCGAGGCGGCCACCCCACTGGGAACCTTTCGGGTGGCGCGGCGGCTCATGGGGGTGAACCCGCAGGTGCGAGGCTTCTTCCTCTTCGTGCTGCTCGCGATTATGGGGATCTTCCTGCAGGATGCCATCCTGGAGCCCTTTGGCGCCGAGGTCTTTGGCATGAACCAGGGGGAGACGGCGGCCTTCCAGCAGGCCTGGGGCGCGGGGGCGCTGCTCGGGATGCTCACGATCGGGATCATCTCGAGCCTGGTGGCCATCCCGAAGAAGACGATCGCCACCCTCGGTGGCTTCGGAGTGGCCGGGGGCCTGCTGCTGATCGCCGGCTCGGCTGTGCTGCACCAGCAGAGTCTGATCAACCCCGGCCTGCTGCTGCTCGGCGTGGGCATCGGCTTCTTCAACGTCGGTGCGCTCTCGATGATGATGGAGATGACGGTCGAGGGCCAGACGGGCCTTTACATGGGGTTGTGGGGTATGGCCCAGGGCCTCGGCAACGGCTTCGCGAATATTATCAGCGGCGGCATGCACACCCTGCTGATCGATAGCGGGCTGCTGACCCCGACGGCGGCCTACGCCGGGATCTTCGGCCTGGAGGCGCTGCTGATGATCGTGGCGATCGGCATCCTGCGTGGGATCAGCGTGCAGGAGTTCAAGGGCCTCTCCCGCAGCGATGTGGGTACGGTGCTGGCCATGGATACGGCCGGGTAAGCCATGGCGCTTGACATCTCATTCGACAGCGTTGCCAGCGTCTACGACGCGCAGCGCGCTCACCCTCCAGCGGTGGCCGCGCAGATTGGCCGCGCCCTGGCCGAGCTTGCCCCACCCGGCGCGCCTCTGCTCGAGCTCGGCGTCGGTACGGGCCGCATCGCCATCCCTGCCGCCGCCGCAGGCGCGCGGGTGGTGGGCCTCGATGTGAGCCGCCCGATGCTGGCAGTGGCCGCGGCCCGCGCCGCTGCCGCCGGGGTGCACCTGGCCTTGATCCAGGGTGACGCCCAGCACCTGCCTTTCGGTGAGCGCAGCTTCAGTGTGGCCCTCGCGGTGCATGTGCTGCACCTGATTCCCGACTGGCGCGCCGCCCTCGGCGAGCTTGCCCGCGTGCTCGGGCCCGGTGGCCTGCTCGTGCAGGGCGCCGACTGGCGTGACCCGGACTCGTGCGTGGGGATGCTCCGGGGCCGCCTGCGCATGGCGGTGATGGAGTTGCTGCCCGGCAGCCGTCCGCCCGGGGCTGGCGCCGCCGTGGCTCAGGCCCTCGGACGGCTCGGGGCCAGCACCGGCGAGCCCACGGTCGTGGCTCGTTGGAGCCGGCCCCTCAGCCCCGCTGAGGTGCTCGCCGGTATGGCCGCCCGCATTGATGCCGAAACATGGGTTCTGCCCGACGATCTGCTGAAGGCCGCCCTCGGGCGTGTGCGCGCCTGGGCCGAGCAGCAGTGGCCGCAGCTCGACACTCCTCAGGAGGTCGAGCACCGCTTTACGCTCACGGTGAGCCGCTTTGCCTGAGATGTATACAGCCGAACAGCTCCGCCGCCGCGAGGCCTCCCGCTGGACCCGCGTCCAGATCATCCTGGCCCCGATTCAGTTCGTCGTTTTCGTGATCAGCTTCGCCCTGGTGGTGCGCTACCTGGCCACCGGCGAGGGCTACACGGCGGCGACGATCAGCGTCTGGATCAAGATCGCGCTGATCTGGGTTCTGACGATCACCGGGATGCTCTGGGAACACGATATGTTCGACCATTACTTTCTTGCGAAGGAGTTCTTCTGGGAGGATCTAGGGAACCTCGTGGCGATCATCACCCACAACCTCTACTTTGTGGCTCAGTGGCTCGGCGCCGATCGGCGCACGCTGATGTGGGTGATGCTCTTCGCCTACCTGACGTACCTTATCAACGCCGCGCAGTTTGTGCTTCGTGGCATTCGCTCTGCCCGGCAGCGCCGGGCGCTGGGCCGGGCCTCCCTGGCGGGCGCGGTCGCCCCGAGCCAGGATCGAGATGCCTCGGCGGCAACTGGATAGCCGCCGGGGCTCTATCGTGCTAGAAAGCTGGCCGCTATGCCACTCAAGTCTCGCGCCGTTGTGATCCCCCGCCGGAACACGGTGGAGCTGCGCACCGTTCAGGTGCTGGAGCCCCGCGCCGGTGATGTGCTGGTCCGTACGGCCTATACCTCGATCAGCGCTGGTACCGAGCGCATGTTGCTCGATGGGCGTATGCCGCATCCGGCCCTGCTCTTCCCGGTTGTCCCCGGCTATGAGACGGTTGGCCAGGTGGTGCAGGTGGGCGCCAGGGCCCCCCGCGAGTTGCTGGGCCAGTGGGTCTATGTCGGTGGCGCTCGCTGCTTCCGTGGCGTGAATCCGGCATGGGGCGGCCAGAGCGAGTACCTGAGCGCCGAGGCCGACCGGGTGGTGCCCCTCGGGGGGATCGAGCCTGCCACCGGGGTGATCCTGGCCCTCGCCGCCACCGCGCTCCACGGGGTGAATGTGGCCCAGATCCGCCGCTCCGACCGGGTGCTCGTGCTCGGCCAGGGGATCGTCGGCCAGTTGGCGGCGCGCCTCGCGAAGCTCCAGGGCGCCCAGTATGTGGCCGTGGCCGACCGGGTGGGGGTGCGGCTGGCCGCCTCACGCGGCGACCAGGTGATCGATGTGACTCGCGAGTCGCTCGATGAGGCGATCGGCGAGGCGAATATCAATGTGCTGATCGAGGCGACCGGCTCGATGACCGCCCTCTCCGGCGCGCTGCCCCTGCTCGCCAACCACGGGCGTGTGCTCCTGCTCGGCTACTACGACCACGTGAATATCCCCTATGCCCCGATCTTTATGCGCGAGGCCCAGGTGCTCGTGGCCCGCGAGTGGCAGTTCGGCCCCGATGGCGACCTGCCCCGCGTGCGCGACATGATCGCCTCCGGTGAGCTTGATGTCTGTGGCTTGCTCACCCACCGCGTGCCGCTGGAGCGCATCCAGGCGGCCTACCGGCTCGCCTTCGAGGACCCGAGCTGTCTCAAACTGATCATAGAGTGGCCTACCGAGCCGATGCCGGCGTGACGCGGCGCCACGCCCCTCGGTTCAGGGTGGACCGGCTCCCAAGGAGCATACAATGCCCGCCAACCCCAAACAGGCCGGTACGACCAACGCGCGGATGCTCGCCGTGTACGGCAAGGGCGGCATGGGCAAGTCGTTCTTCACCACGAATCTGGTGAGCAAGCTGGCCCTGCGCGGCAACCGGGTGCTCCAACTCGGCTGCGACCCGAAGCACGATAGCTGCAACGCGCTCTTCGGCGGGGTGAGTCTGCCGACCCTCGGCGATGTCTGGCGCGAGTTCAAGGAGGCTGGCCGCGAGGATCAGCTCCAGGCCCAGCACGTGGTCTTCAAGACCCAGATCATGGATGGCGCCGCCACCGTCTATGGCTGTGAGATCGGTGGCCCCGAAGTGGGCCGTGGCTGCGGTGGTCGCGGGATCACCTTCGGCTTCGACATGCTCGAGAAGTTTGGCCTGAGCCAGTGGGCGCTCGACTTTGTGGTGATGGACTTTCTGGGCGATGTGGTCTGCGGTGGTTTCGCCACCCCGCTCTCGCGCTCGCTGGCCGAGGAGGTGATCATCCTCTGCGGGAACGATCGCCAGAGCCTCTACGCGGCCAATAATATCGCGAGCGCCGCAAAGTACTTCGCCGAGATGGGCGGCCGTACCCGCCTGCTCGGCCTGATTGTGAATCGCGACGATGGCTCCGGCGTGGCTGCCCGCTTCGCCGAGCGCATCAACCTCCCCGTGCTCGCCAGTATCCCCCTCGATCGGACGGTGCGCGAGCTGGCCGATGCCTGCAAGCTCGCCCTCATCGATCCTCGCTTCGACGCTATCTTCGATCGCCTCGCGAGCCAGATCCTCACCCGTACGACCCCCGCCGTGGCGATGGCCGATGTCCGCCCGCTGGAGTATAAACAGTTCCTGAGCGTCTTTGGCGCCGAGGAGCCCGATATCGTTCCCGTCGGCGCCAGCGCCGATGAGCTCTTCGGCGGTCAGCGCGTGAAGCAGATCCCCACCTTCGAGCTCGGCCTGATGACCCACGCCGTGGCCGCGGCCCCATCGCTGGATCCGGCCACGACCCGCGTGGTAACCCGGCTCTCCAAAGAGTTGGGCATGTACGTCACCGAGGCCAACCAGGACCCGAAAAAGGGAATGACCCTCACGATCGATGGTAATACCACGATCTGCTTCGGCGATGAGCGCGAACTCGACAGCAAGATCGCCATCCTCGCGGCGCTGCAGAAGTCCGGTGAGCCGTACCGCTATGTTGACCTGCGGCGTCCAGGGAGCCCGTTGTACCGGTAAGCGCACGAAGCGACGATCGGCCCCTTGAAGCGTGTGGGGCTGCGCGATCGACGCAGTCACCACAAACGGCATAGCGCCAATGAAACACGGCACGCGGCTCACTACACAGTACATCCTGGCGCCCTGGCATATGCGGATGCGCTGGTGGCTCGCCCTATGCTTCTGGCGCTGGAGCCAGAGCTTCGTGGCCCTGCACATCGAAGATCCGGGGCAGGCCAACCCCCTCTGGCACCGGTGAGCTACGCGGCGATCATGCCCACTGGTGCTCATACCCTGATGGAGCGCGCATGAGCGACACGCCCGACCTGAAGTATCTCAACCGGCTCCTGCTCGAGAAGATGCGGGTCAAACGCCGGCCAGTGGCGATCACCTACTGCCCGGAGGGGCCTCCCCCCGGCTACGAACCGGTGCAGATCGTCGCCTGCGGGATTGTGCGTGAGGCCGAGCAGGGCCGTAAGGTCTACGTGAGCCGCGAGCACCACGACTGCTGGGTGGGCCAGTATCACCTCGGCTGGAACCAGCAGGCCGACGCCTACATCACCGAGGGGCGCTATCTCACCGATGCGCAGGGCTTCTACACGCCCGAGGCGGCCGCCTGCAATAAGCGCCAGAGCCACTCGCTGCCCGAGGGGTTCATCAGCGCTCTCGCCGCCGCTCCCCTCGATGAGGTGCCCGAGGGCGTGCCAGTGGACCTGCTGATCTGTGTGGTGGATCCGCAGCGGGCGATGCAGATCGCCGGGGCGGCCAGCGTGCGCGAGGGAACGTTCCCCGTTGGCGAGCTCGGCGCCTCGGCCTGCTCGTCGATCTTCGCCGCCCCATGGCGCACCGGCAACTCCGTCTTCGCGATCGGCGACGGCGGTGGCCGTATGCACAACCGCCTCGATGTGACCGAGATGTTCGTCTCCATCCCCCGGCACCACATGCGCTATGTGGTAGAATTGATCGAGAACTTCCGGATCGATCCGCAGAAGATGCGCGAGGTGATTATGCCCTCCTTCGCCGCGAAGGCGCGTGAGGCGAGGCAGGAGTAAGCATATGCCGTCTGGTCTTGGTGAAGCCACCCAGATGATCGGGCCGATCGCTCCGGCGCTGCTCTGCTGGGCATGCCTGATCATTACGGTCGTCGCGCTGGCCCTCACCTTCCTGTGGACGAATGTCACCGCCTTTGCCCGGCGCCTGCGCGATGGGCGCCGCCAGCCCGCCGCCGGTACGATGCCCAGGCGCAATATGCGTTAGTGGTCAGCTACGGTGCTGGCGCGGGAGGGTAGGGTCCCTCCGCGGGCGCTCCCAGGAGGCGCCCCAACGCCACGATCCAGCACAATCAGCGGGGTGGGCCACGAGCCCGGTGGCTTGCCAGCTCCGCGCCGTTACCAGGTCCATCACGGCCCACGTCGGGCGTCCAGCGCCAGATGACTGCTCGCGCGCCGGAGCCTGCGAGGTTCCGCTTGCCTGAAGGCCCCTATGTCTATCGAGACCCTCGCTCCTCCGAAGGGTGCGCAGAATGGCGCCGCGCGCGCTCCCGCAGGCCCGCCGCCGCCCTACCCCTTCGCCGCGATCGTTGGCCAGGCCGAGTTGAAGCTGGCCCTGCTGCTCTGTGTGGTGAGCCCCACCATCGGCGGTGTGATGGTGATGGGCCACCGCGGCACCGCCAAGTCCACTGCGGTGCGCGCGCTCGCGGCGATGCTCCCGCCGATCCGGGCGGTGGCCGGCTGCCCCTACAGCTGTGCCCCCGAGGCCGATGGCCGCTGTGAGCATACACGAGCCCCTGCGGCCAGCGCCGGGACCAATGGGAAGGCCGTCGCGCGCAAGCCACCCGCCGCCACCATCCCGGTGCCGGTGGTGGATCTGCCACTGGGTGCTACCGAGGACCGCGTCTGCGGGACGCTCGATATCGAGCGCGCGCTCACGCAGGGTGTGCAGGCTTTCGCGCCCGGCCTGCTCGCCCGCGCTAATCGTGGCTTTCTGTACATCGATGAGGTGAACCTGCTGGAGGATCACCTCGTCGATGTGCTGCTCGATGTGGCCGCCAGTGGTGTGAATGTGGTGGAGCGCGAGGGGATCAGCGTGCGCCACCCGGCTCGCTTCGTGCTCGTGGGCTCCGGCAACCCCGAGGAGGGCGATCTGCGGCCCCAGCTCCTCGATCGCTTTGGCCTCCACGCCCGCATTACGACGATCACCGATGTGGCCGAGCGCGTGGAGATCGTCAAGCGCCGCCGCGCCTACGACGCCGACCCGCACGCCTTTGTGGCGGCCTGGGAGAAGGAGACCGTCCGGCTCCAGCGGAAGATCCGCCAGGCCCAGAAGCGCCTGCCCGAGGTGGAGCTGCCCGACCCGGTGCTCTATCAGATCGCCGAGCTCTGCGTGCGGCTCGAGATCGACGGCCACCGTGGCGAGCTCACCCTGAGCCGCGCGGCAACCGCCCTGGCCGCCCTTGAAGGCCACCCCGCCGTGCGCCCCGACGATGTGCGCCGGATCGCGGTGCTCGCCCTGCGCCACCGCCTCCGCAAGGACCCCCTGGAGACCCAGGACGATGCCACCCGCGTCGAGCGCGTGGCCGCCGAGGTGCTCGGCTGACAGCGACTGGCTGTTCGCTCCCGGCATCGGCGCCAATGCTTGCGTCGGTATACCTCCATGCCAACCCTCCCCTTCTCGGCCCTTGTCGGCCTCGACGCCGCCCGCCAGGCCCTACTGCTGCTCGCGGTGGACCCGGGGCTCTCCGGCGCCGTGATCGCCGCCGGCGCGGGCACCGGCAAGAGTACCCTCGTGCGGGCCTTCGCCGCCTTGCTCGGCGATGCGCCCTTCGTCGAGTTGCCGGTTGGCGTGACCGAGGACCGGCTGCTCGGTGGTCTGGACCTGGAGGCAACCCTCGCGCGCGGCCAGCGGGTGCACCGCAGCGGGCTGCTGGCCCGCGCCCACGGCGGACTGCTCTACGCTGATGGCGTCAATCTGCTCGATGATAGCACCGTGAACCACGTGCTCGCCGCGCTCGATAGCGGTGTGGTGCGGATTGAGCGCGAGGGGCTGAGCGTTGTGGAGCCTGCCCGCTTCGCGCTCGTGGCCAGCTACGACCCGGCGGAGGGGCCGCCCCGCCGCCACCTGCTCGACCGGATCGGCCTGATTGTTGCGCCGGTGGCCCGTGCTCCCGCGCCGGCCCGCGCCGAGGTGGTACGCCGGAATGGGCACGGGGATCAGGGTGCGCCCTGGCTCGGCTTTGCGGATGAGGACGCTCTGCTCGTGGGCATGGTGCTGGCCGCCCGCGCGGCGCTGCCCGCCGTGCGGATCGCCGATAGCCAGATCGCCCAGCTGATCCAGGCGGCCCTGGCGCTTGGCGTCGAGGGTCACCGCGCCGACAGTTTCGCCGCCCGGGCCGCCCTTGCATCCGCCGCGCTCGCTGGCCGCGACGAGGTGGCCAGCGAAGATCTCGAGCGGGCCGTGCGCTTCGTGCTCCTTCCCCGGGCCACCCGCACCCCTCAGCTCGATGAGCCTCAGCCGCCCGATCCTCAGCCACCCGAGCCCCAGCCGCCTGAGCCCGCCGATGAGCGCCGCGACGACGCGGATGACGCAACCCCGCCCCCGCCGCCCGACGAGTTGGCCGTTGAGGATCTGATCCTCGCCGCCCTCGAGACCGACGTGCCGCCCGATGTGCTGGAGACGCCCTTCACCGTGCGGCGCAGCGGGCGCAGCGGCTCCCGTGGCACCACCTCCGGTCGGCGCGGCCGCCACATCCGCTCCGTACCCGGCCTGCCCGCCCGGGGCCGCCTCGACGTGGTGGCGACGCTACGCGCCGCGGCCCCCTGGCAGGCTACCCGGAGCGCCGAGGCCCGGGCGGCAGGCCGCCGATCGCCGGCCGTCCACCTGAAGGCCGAGGATCTGCACGTTAAACAGTTCCGCAGCAAGGCCGGGACGCTCTTCTGCTTCGCGGTCGATGCCAGTGGCTCGATGGCCCTGCACCGCATGCGCCAGGCCAAGGGCGCCGTGAGTGCCCTGCTGCAACAGGCCTACGTCCACCGTGACCAGGTGGCGCTGCTCGCGTTTCGTGGTGAGCAGGCCCAGCTGCTCTTACCTCCCTCCCAGAGCGTCGAGCTCGCCAAGCGCGCCCTCGATGTGCTGCCCACCGGCGGGGGCACCCCGCTCGCGGCGGCCCTGCTCGCGGCTTACCAGGTGGCCGAGCAGGCCAGGGCGCGTGGTATCCACCGCACTACCCTCGTGCTGATCACCGATGGGCGCCCGAATGTGCCGCTCCGCCCGGACCCGGCCCACGACAAGGGCACCCGGATCGAGCACGCCCGCCAGGAGGTGCAGACGCTCAGCGCGCGCCTGCGGGCCGCCGGGGTCGGGGCTGTGGTGATCGATACGCAGCGTAGCTACGTGAGCCGTGGCGAAGCCCAGCAGCTGGCCGCCTGGCTTGGCGGGCGCTATGTCTACCTCCCCCAGGGCCGTGGCGAGCAGATCGCCCAGGCCGTACTCGATGCAAGTAGTGAGGCACAGGGCTGATCCCGCCCTGGCGAGTCCTCGTACCGACCCACGATGATCGGCAGGGCCGGCGTTCGCCGGCCTACGGATGCTTTGGAGGGCCATGGGCATGGAATACCGGCTACTCGGGCGCACAGGGGTGCGGGTTTCCCCCCTCTGCATCGGCGCGATGAACTTCGGCAACCCGACGCCAGAGGCTGAGGCCGCCCGGATCATCGACCGGGCCCTGGACGCCGGGGTGAACCTGCTCGATACGGCCAACAGCTACAACGGCGGCGAGAGCGAGGCCGTGATCGGGCGTGCCCTGCGTGCGAGTGGCCGCCGTGCCGAGGTGGTGCTTGCCACCAAGGCCCACTTCCCGATCGGGCCAGGGCCTAACGACCGAGGCAACTCCCGTCTGCACCTGATGCGCGCCTGCGAAGAGTCGCTGCGGCGCTTGCAGACCGACTACATCGACCTGTACCAGATCCACCGGCCTGATCCTGCGACGCCAGTCGAAGAAACCCTCGCGGCGCTCAGCGACCTGGTGCGCCAGGGGAAGGTGCGCTATGTGGGCTGCTCCACTCACCCCGCCTGGCGCGTGATGGAGGCGATTATGGTGAGCAAGCTGCGTGGCCACGTGCGCTACTGCTCCGAGCAGCCCCCCTACAATCTGCTCGACCGGCGGATCGAGAACGAGCTTGTGCCGCTCTGCATGGCCTACGGCCTCGCCATTCTTCCCTGGTCGCCCCTGGCCCAGGGGGTGCTCGCCGGGCGCTACGATGATGCCTCCGCTGTGCCAGCCGACTCGCGGGCTGCTCTGCGGGGCGGGATCTACGCCGAGCGGGTGACGGCGGCTGGTATCGCTGTGGGGCGCCGCTTCGTGGCCCTGGCCAACGAGCACGGTATCCCCCCTGCCCGGCTGGCGCTCCTCTGGGTCAAGGATCAGCCGGGCATTACCGCGCCGATCTTCGGCCCGCGCACTCTGGAGCAGCTTGAGCACGCCCTACCGATACTGGAACTGAGTCTGAGCGATGAGTTGCGCCAGGCCTGCGATGCGCTGGTCCCCCCCGGTAGCGCCGTCGTCAACTTTCACAATACCTCGGGCTGGATGCATGGGCGGGTGTGACCCACGCTCTACCTGCTCAAGCCCGCTAACCCGTGCTCGCGCATGCTGGTGTAGCGCCCCCGCCCGATCACCAGATGGTCGAGTACCTCGATATCCAGCAGCCTGCCCGCGTCCACGATCTGCCGCGTCACCAGAATATCGTCCGGCGATGGCGTCGGGTCACCGCTCGGGTGGTTGTGGGCCACAATAATCGCGGCACTGTTCCGGCGCACCGCGTCGCGGAAGACTTCACCCACCCGAACCTGGGCGCTGTTCACCGAGCCGATGTACACGGTGGCGATCTGCTGAACGCGGTTCTTCGTATCAAGCAGGACCGCCCGTAGCATCTCCTGCTCCTGGTGGCCCATCTCCAGCAGCAGCAGGCTTGCCACGTCGGCCGGCGACCTGATCTGTGTGCGCTCGTCGATTCCGGCGATCAGCAGGCGCCGCCCTATCTCCAGCGCCGCCTTCAGTGTGGCCGCTTTGGCCGTCCCAAGGCCCCGCCGCCCGCATAGCTCGTGGTAGTCGGCCCGGAGCAGCCCCGGTAACCCTCCGTGCTCGCTGAGCAGCTGTTGAGCCAGCTGCAGGACGTTGGTGCCCGGCAGGCCGACGCGCAGTAGGATCGCGAGCAGCTCGGCATCGCTCAGCGCGGCTGGCCCGACATCCCGAAGACGCTCCCGGGGCTGATCGCCATTGGGCAGTTCGCGAATCCGCCGGGGGTGAGGTGGCATAGGAGGGCTCCTCGATGCTGTAACGTTCAAGTCAGGCGTAGCGCAAAGAAGCGCGGCGTAGAATCGAATGGCGATCTGTTGTTGCAGCGACTCTGTCCCCTGTCCTATGTACCGTGCCAGGAGGACGGAAGATTCGCCTGGCCCGTACAATGACGGTTCGCCGCGCCTGGTCTACCCGGGCACGTGGGGCACAACGCCTGTTCAGATGCGGCCTGGCACCTGGTGGACGTTGCGCCCTGCGTGGTTCACATGGCGGAACACCGGCCAATATGGGCTACATTGTTCCATTTTGCACAATGTTGCGGTATAATGAGAAGGCTGGCCGCAGCGAGTGGCCGGCGGCAGAGCCGGTGCCCCGGCCGGCCGGAGGGAGCAACAGGATGATTGGTGTGAGCGTGGCCACTGCGGCCCTGCGCGAGGTGCCGCGCATGGAGGAGCAGGCCGAGCTCGCGCGGCGGCGCGCCCGCCGCCTGGGCCGCCCCGTCCTTGTGAGCGTGACTACCCGGGTGCACCCGCGCGATCCGCTGGCCCTTTTCGCCCAGGGTATGGGTGTTACCCACAACCGGCTCTTCTGGAGCCGCCCCGCTGCGGGCCTCGCCGTGGCTGGCCTCGGCGCCGCCTGGCACGTTGCCGCCAGCGGCCCCGGACGATTCGCCACCGTCGCCGCCGCCTGGCGCGATCTGATCGAGCATGCCTGCATTGTCGATGACCCGGAGCTTCCCTTCGGGGGGCCTATGGCCGCTGCTGGCTTCAGTTTTGATCCCGAGCGCCCCGCGAGCGGTCTCTGGGATGACTACCCCGATGGCTTGCTCCTGCTGCCGCGCCTCGTCCTGGCCCGCTCCGGCGACAGCGCAAGCCTCACCGTCAATGGCCTGGTTGGCCCTGGCACCTCCTCCCTCGATCTGCACTTCTCCGCCGCCCGGCGCTTGCAGGCGCTACTCGGGCGTCCCTGGCGCGCGCCAAAGGTCGGCGAGGGGGTGGTGCTCGCCGATGCCTTGCCCCCCGGCGCCTGGCGCGGGATCGTGGCCGACGCCGTGGCCGATCTGCGCGCCGGCCGCCTGGAGAAGGTCGTACTGGCCCGGGAGGTCCGGGCGCGCTCGACGATCCCCTTCGATCCAGCCGCCGCGCTCGAGGCGCTGCGCCGCGATTACCCCGACACCTTCGTGTTCGCCGTGGCCCGTGGTGGCCGCACCTTTCTCGGCGCTTCGCCTGAGCGCCTGGTGAGCCTCACCGGTAGCACCGTCTTGGCCACTGCGCTCGCTGGCTCGATCGCTCGGGGCGCTACCGCCGCCGCCGACGCTGCGCTGGGTGAGGCGCTCCTCGCCAGCGCCAAGGATCGCCACGAGCACGCCGTGGTGGTGGAGCGCATCCGCGCCGCTCTCGCCGATGTCTGCGCCGAAGTCCAGGCCCCGGCCACGCCCACACTGATGAAGCTCCGCAATGTCCAGCACCTCTTCACGCCGCTGACGGGCCGTATCCGCGCCGACGCCGGTGTGCTCGACCTCGTGGCCCGCCTGCATCCGACCCCCGCCGTCGGCGGCCAGCCCCGCGAGGCCGCCCTGGCGTGGATCCGGGAGCGCGAGCAGTTCGACCGGGGCTGGTACGCCGCCCCCGTGGGCTGGGTTGACGCACGCGGCCAGGGCGAGTTCGCCGTCGCGCTGCGCTCGGCCCTCGTTGGCCGCCACGAGGCTTCGCTCTTTGCCGGGGCCGGGATCGTGGCCGCCTCCGACCCGGAGCGCGAGGAGCGGGAGACCCAGATCAAGCTCCGCGCGATGCTGGAGGCGCTGGGCGTGTCCGGCTGATGCGCCGGCCTGCAGTTCATCCCTGACGGCGAAGGTCCGGTGATCTCATGACAGATAACTCCCACCATACCGAGACGCTCACCCGCTGGGTCGGCGCGCTCACAGACGCCCTGGTGCGCGGTGGCGTGAGCCAGTTCGTGGTCTGCCCAGGATCGCGTAGCACGCCGCTTGCCCTCGCTGTTGCCCGCCACCCGGGCGCCAGGGTCCGGGTGCACATGGACGAGCGCTCGGCTGCTTTCTTCGCCCTCGGCATGGCAAAGCAGTTGGGTGGACCGGTGGCCCTGCTCTGTACCTCTGGCACCGCCGCCGCCAACTTCCTCCCTGCAATGACCGAGGCCGACCTGGCGCGGGTGCCGCTGCTCGTGCTCACCGCCGACCGGCCCCACGAGCTGCGCGATAACGGGGCGCCCCAGACGATCGACCAGGTGCGGATCTTTGGTGGGGCGACACGCTGGTTTAGCGATCTGCCTCTCCCTGAGGCCACGCCGGAGTTGTTGCGCTACGCCCGCGCCCTGGCCGCCCGCGCCATTGCCGCCTCTCGTGGCGCGCCCGCCGGACCCGTCCACCTGAACCTGCCCTTCCGCGAGCCTCTGGTGCCTGACCGGGTCCTGCTCGCGGAGATCTACGCCGCTGGCGCCGTCCCGGTGACCGTGACGACCGGCACTCCCCGGCTTGCCGCGATGGAGGTGGCGGCCCTTGCCACCCGCCTGCGCCAGACCGAGCGGGGCCTCATCCTCTGCGGCCCGGAGTGCCCGCCAGCTTTGGCCCCGGCGGTTGTGGCCCTCGCCGAGGCGCTGAGCTATCCCATCCTGGCCGATCCGCTCTCCGGCGTGCGCTGCGGCCCCCACGACCGGAGCCTGGTGCTTTCGGCCTACGACGCCTTCCTGCGCGATGAGCGCTTCGCCAGCCGCTATGGCCCCGAGGTGGTGCTGCGCTTCGGTGCCATGCCCACTGCCAAACCGGTGCTGCAACTGCTGCAGCGCCATCCCAGCGCCCGGACCATCGTCGTGGATGGTGGTGGCGCGTGGCGCGAACCGACCAGCCTTGCCCGTGAGCACCTCAGGTGTGACGAGATCTGGCTCTGCGCGGCCCTGGTGGAGCACCTGGGTTCGCCGGTCGCCGATCAGGCGACGGCCGCGCGCGAACGGACCTCCAGCTCCTGGGCGCGGGCCTGGACGGCGGCGGATCAGCTGGCCCGCCAGGCTATCACCGCCGCCCTCGGGGAGCGCGCGGCCATCAGTGAGCCCGGGGTCTTCGCTGAGCTCGGGGCGCTCCTTCCCGATGGTGCAACCCTGTTTGTGGGTAACTCCATGCCAGTGCGGGATTGCGATACCTTCTTCCCGGCGGTGGGGCGCCGCATCACGATCATGGGTAACCGTGGCGCCAACGGGATTGACGGCCTCGTCTCCACTGCTCTCGGCGCGGCTGCGGCCGGTGCCGGGCCGCTCGTCCTGGCCCTCGGCGATCTCTCGCTCTACCACGACTCGAACGGCCTCCTGGCCGCAGCGCTCCACGGGCTCAGTGCGACGATCGTGCTGATCAACAACGACGGCGGCGGGATCTTCTCCTTCCTGCCACAGGCCAGCGAGCGCGACCAGTTCGAGGCGCTCTTCGGCACGCCCCACGGGCTGGAGTTCCGCCATCTCGCCGCGCTCTACGGCGCCCGCTACACGCGCGCGGAGCGCTGGGAGGAGTTCCGCATGGCGGTGACAGAGGGCATCTTCGGGGGTGGGCTGCACCTGGTGGAGGTCCGTACGGAGCGGGCCCGAAACGTCGCCGACCACCGCGTGCTCTGGCCGCTGGTGAGCGCGGCGCTGGAGCGGAATGGGATCGTATAGGACGCCGATGCTCGTGCCGGTCAACGACATCCAGCTCTTCGTCGAGCGTGCTGGCAGCGGCCCACCCCTGCTGCTGCTCCACGGCTTTACTGGCAGCGCGGCGGAGTGGGAGGCCCTGGTGCCACGGCTGGCCCCGCTGCGCGAGGTGCTCGCCGTCGATCTGATCGGCCACGGCCGCTCATCGGCCCCCGCCGACCCTGCGCGCTACCGGATCGAGCGCTGTGTGGCCGACCTGCTGGCCCTGCTCGACCGGCTGGGGCACGCGCGCGCCGACGTGCTGGGTTACTCGATGGGTGGCCGGGTGGCCCTGCAGCTGGCGGCTCACGCGCCGGCGCGGGTGAGCCGCCTGATCCTCGAGAGCGCCTCGCCGGGGATCGCGAGCGACGCCGAGCGAGCGGCCCGCGCCGCCGCCGACGATGCCCTGGCCGACCAGATCGAGGCGCGCGGCCTGGAGTGGTTCGTGGACCACTGGGCCGCGCTGCCGCTCTTTGCCAGCCAGGAATCAATGCTCCCGGAGGCCAGGGCCGCCCTGCGCGCGCGGCGGCTGCGGGGGAGCGCCCGGGGCTATGCCAACAGCCTGCGCGGTATGGGCGCCGGCCGCCAGGCCCCGCTCTGGGCGCGCCTGCCCGAGCTTGCCATCCCCACCTTGCTGATCAGCGGCGAGCTCGACGCGAAGTACGTAGCCATCGGTGCCGAAATGGCCGCGCGCATGCCCGCCGCCCGCCACGCCATCCTGCCTGGCGCGGGCCACGCGGCGCACCTGGAGCGGCCAGAGGCGTTTGCCCAACTTGTGGTAGGATATGAAGAGATGAGCTTGTAGGGGCGCAGCCACGCTGCGCCCTTGCCCATGGAGACGACCATGCCCATCAGCTGGACCAACGCAGGCGACTACGCCGACATCATCTACGAGCACGACGCCGGGGGCGAGGGGATCGCGAAGATTACCATCAACCGGCCCGAGAAGCGCAACGCCTTCCGCCCGGAGACGGTGCAGGAGCTGATCGACGCCTTCGGGCGGGCTCGCGACGATGAGCGGATCGGCGTGATCCTCTTTACCGGCGCGGGCGACAAGGCCTTCTGCTCCGGCGGCGACCAGAGTGTGCGCGGCGATGGCGGCTACGTGGGCAAGGACCGGGTGCCCCGCTTGAATGTGCTCGACCTCCAGCGACTCATCCGGATCATCCCCAAGCCGGTGATTGCGCTCGTGGCTGGCTACGCGATCGGCGGCGGCCACGTGCTCCATGTGGTCTGCGATCTGACGATCGCCGCCGAGAACGCGATCTTTGGCCAGACGGGTCCGAAGGTAGGTAGTTTCGATGGCGGTTATGGCTCCAACCTGCTGGCGCGTATGGTCGGCGACAAGAAGGCCCGCGAGATCTGGTACCTCTGCCGGCAGTACAACGCCGAGCAGGCGCTCGCCATGGGCCTGGTGAACGCGGTGGTGCCGCTTGAGCGCCTGGAGGACGAGGGGGTACAGTGGGCCCGCGAGATCCTTGAGAAGAGCCCGATGGCCATTCGCTTCCTCAAGGCCGCGATCAACGCCGCCGCTGATGGCCACGCTGGGCTCCAGCAGCTCGCCGGTGACGCCACCCTGCTCTACTACCTGAGCGAGGAGGCCCAGGAGGGCAAGCGGGCCTTCCTGGAGAAGCGCAAGCCCAACTTCCGCCGCTTCCGGCGCTTCCCCTGAGCATACGGAACCCGGAACTGCGGGCAACAGGTGCGGTGCCGGGTGCCAGATTTTCCCCCATCGCTATGAACGCTCTCGCGGGCTCTTCACAGCCCGGGCCGCTCAAAACCTGGCTCATGGCCATCCGCGTGCCCACGCTGCCGGCCGCTGTTGTCCCGGTCCTGGTCGGGTCGGCCACGGCCCTGGCTGACGGCTTCTTCAAGCCATGGGCATTTCTGGCGGCTCTGGCGGCGGCCTTGCTGATCCAGATCGGCACCAACCTGGCCAACGACTACTTCGACCATCAGAAGGGCGCCGATACTGCCGAACGCCTGGGGCCGACCCGCGTCACCCAGAGCGGGCTGATTGCCCCGGCCACCGTGCGCAACGCCATGCTGCTCTGCTTCGCCCTCGCCGCTCTCTGCGGCGCCTATCTGGTGTACGTCGGCGGCTGGCCCATCCTGGTGATCGGCCTGCTCTCGATCGCCTCGGGCATCCTCTACACCGGCGGCCCCTTCCCCCTCGGCTACAATGGCCTGGGCGACCTGTTTACCTTCATCTTCTTCGGCCTGGTGGCCGTGGTTGGCACCGATTACCTCCACAGCGGCGCCTTCCGCTGGGTGGCGCTGCTCGCCAGCCTGCCGGTGGCTATGTTGGTAACGGCCATCATCGTGGTGAACAACCTGCGTGATGCCCCCACCGACCGGAAGGCCGGCAAGCGCACCCTGGCGGTGATCTTCGGTGAGCGCTTCGCTCGCACCGAGTATGCCCTCCTGGTGATCGGCGCCTACCTGGTGCTGCCCGTCGTCTGGATGTGGGGTGGCGCCTCGCCCTTCTCGCTCCTGGCCTGGCTCAGCGCGCCCCTGGCCCTGCCCCTGCTCGACACGGTGGGCAAAGCGCGTGGCCGCGCCCTCAACGCCGCCCTGCGCGGTACCGCCCGTCTACACATGCTCTCTGGCGCCCTGCTGGCCCTCGGGCTGTTGCTTGGGTGAGTGGAGGGAGGAGGGAAGAGGGGAGCGGGCGCAGGGATGCAGAACTATCGGGCGCACCCTGAACTAGCGGGCGTGGCGTCTCATCCGGCCAGCTTGCCCGCCGTGGGCGTCCCCACCATGGCACGCGCTGGGCAACGGCCGCCACCGGCGCCCGCGGAATCCCCGCAGGCGGGCTGCGCCCTCCGTAGCCGCGCGCTTGAGCGCCACGGCCCGCGAGGGGACAGGGGACGTTCGCGCCCGTTGCGTAGATTGCGCTCGTGCATTCTGGTGCTATGCAGATCCCAGACTGGCTCGCTCGCCGCGCGGCCCTGCACCCGGAGCGCCCGGCGCTGATCGCCGGCTCTCCTGGCGCCCCGAGTCGCCGCGTCTACACGTTTTCCCAGCTCAGCGCGTGGGCCGATGCCCTCGCGGGCATGCTCGTGGCCCGTGGCCTGGCTCCCGGCGATCGGGTAGCCATCCTTGCCCGCAATAGCGCCTCCTACGCCGCGCTGGTTCATGCCGCGCCCCGGGCCGCCGTTGTGCTGGTGCCGCTCAACACCCGCCTTGCCCCCACCGAGTTGGCCTGGCAGCTCGCCGATAGCGGGGCCACCCTCCTGCTCTACGATGAGGCGCACGCTGAGCTTGCCGCCACGCTATGCGCCGAACAGGGACGGGGGGCGGCTACGGTTCCGCTCCAGACGGCGCTGCTCGAAGCGGACGCCCCTTCCTTCAGCCCTCTGCCACTCGGCCGCAGGCTCACCCTCGACGCTCCGCATACGATCATCTACACCTCGGGCACCACGGGCCGCCCCAAGGGCGCGGTGCTCACGGCCGGTAACCACTGGTGGAGCGCAACGGCCTCGGTGCTCAACCTGGGCCTGTGCGACGACGACCGCTGGCTCGCGGTGCTGCCGCTCTTCCACGTCGGCGGGCTCTCGATCCTGCTTCGCGGCGCGATCTACGGCATCCCCGTGCTGCTCCACGAGCGCTTCGACCCTGCCGCCGCCCTCGCCGCACTCGCCGACGACCGTGCCACGATCGCCTCGCTGGTGGCCGTGATGCTGCAGCGCATGATCGAGACCGGCGGTGAGGCGCCCTGGCCGGCCCACTTTCGCTGCGCCCTGCTCGGCGGAGGACCCGCCCCACGCCCCTTGCTCGAAGCCTGCGCCGCGCGGGGCGTACCGGTGGCCCAGACCTACGGGCTCACCGAGACAGCCTCGCAGGTGGCGACACTCGCCCCCGCCGACGCGCTGCGGAAGCTCGGCTCGGCTGGACAGCCCTTGCTCCCGCTGGAGTTGCGGGTACTCACCACCGATGGGCGTGAGGCCGAGCCGGGCGAGGTGGGCGAGATCTGCGTGCGCGGACCGATGGTGACGCCAGGCTATCACGGGCGGCCCGAGGCCACCGCCGAGGCCATCCGCGATGGCTGGCTCCACACCGGCGATCTTGGCGCACTCGACGAGGAGGGCTACCTCTATGTGGCCGACCGCCGCAGCGATCTGATCATCTCGGGTGGCGAGAACATCTACCCTGCCGAGGTCGAGGCGGTGCTCATGGCCCACCCGGCCGTATCCGAGGCCGGTGTCGTCGGCGAACCAGAGGCCCGGTGGGGGCAGGTGCCCCTGGCCTTCGTCGTGTTGCGGCCCGAGGTTCCGGTGCCCCCCGAGGTGGAACTGATCGCCTTTTGCCGCGCGCGCCTGGCCGCCTACAAGGTGCCGCGCGCCATCCGCGTGGTGCCTTCGTTGCCTCGCACCGCCTCCGGCAAGCTGCGGCGGGCCGAACTCCGGGCGCTGCTGGCTACACCATCGGGCCTTCCATAACACCAGAGCGGCGACCCGTGGGGGCCGCCGCTCATCCGTGTGCCGTGCGGTGCTACACTCTACATTCCGAGCCAGGTGGCGAAGCGGCCAAGCAGAGCCACGGCGATCAGGAGCATGGCGAGCGTCAGAGCAAGCGGAATAAGCGGGTTGCTTGTGCGTGGGCGGGCGGGCATGGTGATCACGAACGTCTCGACCTCGGGCTCACCGCGATCCGCGGCGGCGGCGAGCAGCAGCAAGAACGCCAGGCCGCCGAGAATGAGCAGTTCCATCGGACCCTCCTCTCGTAGTTGGCCTTCCCATCACCATTCTGCAGGGGCAGCCTTATCGTAGGCTACCCGAGCAGTGCCGTCCTCAGTCGTGCGTCGTAATCTGTGTGGTTCGGCACACAGAAATACGCGCCACGGGCGCGTAGGGTTTCAAGGAGCCGCTTGACGTTACGGTTGCTGTGCGGCCTTCAGCAGCTTGATCGGCGTACCGAGGAAGTTGCGCACGTACTTGCGCGTGGCCTTGGGCGTCTCGAACTGGGGCCAGTGGCCCGCCTTTGGCAATACCTGCAGCGAGACCGCTGGCCACTCATCGGAGATGGTGCTGGCGTCGCGCAGGGGCACGGTGTTATCCTCCATGCCCCAGATCACAAGCGCAGGAACGCTGAGCGACGAGAGTTTGCCGCGCAGGTCGTTGGCACGCATTGCCCAGAAGCATTCGGCGCGCACGCGCCCCTGGCCCGGGCGTCGCGCGTCGGCCCGCAGGCGGTGGTAGTCGGCCTCGGTGATCCCGCTGCGTTCGGCGAACGAGGCCGGCCGCATAAGCCGATCAGTGACGCTTAGCATGTACGGCTCGAGCCGGGCGACGATCCCACCGGCCAGCCGCCAGCGCTCGAGCATCGTGATCGGCGAGATGAACCAGTTGATCCAGGCCGAGAGCTTGCCGCTGATGGTCGGACAGAGCAGCACCATGCGCTCGACGAGCGCCGGGTGGCGCAGCGCGAGGGTGATGCTTGTCATCCCGCCCATGGAGTGGCCAACGAGCACCGCCGGCAGCCCCGGGCTCAGCTGGCGGATCAGCCCGGCCAGCAGGTCGGCATAGGCCGGAATACTCGCGCGCTCGGCCAGCGGTGGCGACTCGCCGTAGCCGGGCAGGTCCACCGCCACGCAGCGGAATCGGTCGCTCAGGTAGGGCAGCAGCGGCGAGAGCGCGTACCAGGAACTGGACCAGCCGTGGATGAGCAGGAGGAGACGACCGCGCTCGGGGCCTTGCACCCGGGCAACTATCCGCTGCCCATTCACCACAAACTCCCGGCGCTCAGGGCCGCGCGCTTCCTCGCCCACACCGCGCGCTCCGCGCGAGGCCGGGTCGGGCAGGCCCTTGCGCAGGGCCCGGGCGCGCTCCTGCAGTTCGCCGAAGTAGGCGCTGCCGGTGATCTCGGCCACCTCGCGCTGGCGTTTCTGCTCGTCGATCTCGATGCGCAGGTCGGCGATCTCCTGGCGCAGTTGCTGCTCGCGGGCGTAGGCGGAGAGCGCATTGGCGGCGAGGGCGCCGAGTGACTCGAGCATCTGGGCGGCCACGGCATCGAAGGGTACGACATTGCCGTGTTCGTCCTGGGCGTTTAGCAGCTGCAGCACGCCGATCACTCGCCCGAACCCGTCCTTGAGCGGGACATTAAGGAGCGAGGTGGTGCGGTAGCCGGTGCGAGCGTCGAAGTCGCGCGTGCCGGAGAAGTCGTAGCCCTCTGCGTGGTAGGCATCGGCGATGTTGATCGTGGTGCCCTCGAGGGCAGCATGGGTGACAACATAGTTAAAGAGCGGGGCGCCACTCTCCTCGTCGTAGAGGCGCAGTGGCGGGAAGGGGATATCCTTGCCGGAGGCGCCGCCCATGGCGATATTCAGCGAACGGTTTCGCACGATGACAAAGCGGAGCTTCTGGTCGTCGGTGCGCAGATAGAGCGTGCCGCCGTCGGCGCGGCAGAGTTCCTGCGCCTCGACCACGATCCGCTCGAGCAGCTGGTCGAAGTCTTTCTCGACGGCGAGGGCCACGCCGAGTGGAATGATGCGGTGCAGCAGGTCGTCGGCGCGGCGGCGCTCTTCCTCGATCCGGCGCAGAAAATCACCCTCTACCTCGCGCATGCGCCGCTTGAAGAGGCAGGCGCCGATGCGTGCCCGGAGCAGTACCGGGTCGAAGGGGCGGGGCATGTAATCGTCCGCGCCGAGCTCGATCGCCCGCACTACGCTCTCGATCTCGTCCAGGGCTGAGAGGACGATCACCGGCACGTGGCGTAGCCGCAGGTCGGCCTTGAACTCCTGCAGCACACCGAAGCCGTCGAGCTCGGGCATGAGCAGATCGAGCAGCACGAGGTCGATGGGATGGGTGCGCAGCAAGGTGAGGGCCTCGCGCCCATCGACGGCGGGGATTACCGCATAGCCGAGCCGGTTCAGGCGGCGGGCCAGCATGTCGCGGTTCAGCGCGTTGTCATCTACCAGCAGGATCGTCGCGTCGCGGGGCGTGACGAGGGCTCGCTCAGGCGGCGCTGTCGGGCTGGCCCCGGTGGTCTCCCCTCCCCCGGTGGCCGTGCCGGCGGCTACCGCACCCAGGTGGGTAGCGGCCGCAAGGATGGTCCGCAGGTCAGCGGTGACCGACTCGTCGCCGGCTGCGTGCGCTTCGTGTGCCAGCCGTTCGCAGGTGTGGGCGACGGCGGCGATCAGTGGCGCCAGCCGGCGCTGGAGGGCGGGAAAATCTGGCGCGTCCGGGTTCAACGTGGCGAGCCAGTCGTTGATCTGGGCGAGCATCGCCCGTCCAGCCGCTACTACCTCGCGCAGCGCGACGGAGCGCTCCGTCTCCTCGCTGTCGGCGGCCTCCTCGATCAGCATTTCGCTGTAGCCGACGATGTGGTTCACCGGCGTGCGCAGATCGTGGCGAATGGCCTGGATCGCCCGAACCTGATCGCCACTGGTTTCGGCCGGCTCGCTGTGGGCTCTGTCCATCGATGTGCAGCGTGAAGGGCGTCTTCGCGCGGAACCTTGCACATCTTAAACGACGAGCATCAGCAGAATCGTGTGGCGCGCCGGCATGTGGCGCCGCGATGATCTGCGCCTCATGCGCTCGCCGAGGCTCTGGCCCGAGCGGCCCGGCTACTCTGCACGGCGCCATCCACGCTGTAGATCGCCAGGGCCAACCAGATGAAGTTGCCCAGGCTTGTCTCCACCACATGCCCCGCATGCACGGCCCAGATGTAGAGGAACCAGTTGGCCGAGAGCAGCAGCGCCGAGAGGGCGAAGGCGGCGAGTTGTCGGGGCCTGTGCAGCGTCTCGCGCAGCCATCCCCAGCCGCTGCGGCGGTAGGCCAGGAGCAGGAGCGCAACAATGAGTGCCCAGACGACCCGGTGGGCAAGAATCTCCAGCGCTGGCACGGACCCCAGCGCTCGCCAGTAGAGCGGCAGCAGGCCCCAGAGGGCATACGCGCCGACCGCATACGCGACCCCTTTGTGCATGACTATCTCTCAATAGCGCCACGATCGCCTCGGGCCGTGGCAGATGGAAGCCCCCAGGTGCTCCAGGCCAGGGCGCCGCGCTGCTACCGCGTGGCCGTGGCTCGCTCGCCGAGATCGGCGGGCGTCGTGATGGGGAGCAGCAGCAGCGTTGCGCCGAGCGTCGTGGTGAGGGCAACGGCCACCCACAGCACATAGGCGACGGGTACCGCCACGGTGAGCGGCGGGTGGTGGCCCAGCCCGTAATCGACAAAGATGCTCACCGCGAAGAAACCAACGATCGCCAGCCGCGTGGGCAGGCTCGGACGGCCGATGCGGGTAGCGAGCAGTAGACCCTCACACGTAAGGCCGATGTGCGCCACAAAGAGCATCAGTTCAAGCGGCTGGGGCGGCGCCCCACTGGCCCAGTGGCGCAGCCAGAACGCCAGCGTCCAGAGGCCGTACTTGATGCATGCGAAGGCCGCAAAGGCGTTGAGCCAGTCCCAGCCGTGGCCGTAGCGCAGGCCGATGAAGGCGATCGTTGCCCAGAGTGCCGCCGCCGGGCAGTCGGGGATGAAGATCCAGGCCCAGGGCGGCGCCGCCGCCAGTTGTGGGCCATACCAGACCCACCCGCCCCAGATGACGCCCACGAGGTTCGCCGCCATCGCCGCCCAGAAGAGCAGCGGATTCCGCAGGATGAGGTCGAGGACCTGGCCGATCAGTCGTTGCATCGTTGTTCCATTCAGGGCTCACGCCGCTACTATCGCGTAGCCTGAGGTGCAAAGAGTGCCAATGTTCATCCTGGCGGGGTGCTGGCCGGCCCGGCCTGGCGCAGCGGGCGGATCGGAACGCCGCCCACAAACGCCCCTGGCGGAACATCGCGGTTGACGAGGCTCATGGCCGAGACGGTGGCGCCCGCGCCGATCCGCACTCCGGGGAGCACGGTGCAGTTGGCGCCGACTGTCGCTCCCGGACCGATGATCACCGGGCCGCGCCGCCACTCCTGCCGCGTAAACTCGTGGCAGAGAACCGTCGTGTTATAGCCGATCACACAGTCCTCGCCGAGAGTCACGTCCTCGGGAAAGAAGATATCGAACATCACCATCAGCCCAACCGAGGCATGGGGCGCGACGCGCATGCCGATGAGCCGGTAGAGGGCGTTCTTCACGGGCAGGGACGGTGTGTAGCGGGCGAGCTGGATGATGGCCGCGTTGCGCGCTACTCGGCCATAGCCGCCGGTAAGCTGTGGGAAGTACCAGAGGGCGTTGTGGGGGCCAGGCGATGGCCGGATCGTCAGCCGCGCCTTGCGCGCCGCGCTCGTGCCCAACCCGTCGAGCCTGCCCGGTTGCCCATTCGCCCGCTCCATGGAACCTCGCGTGTTGTCGAATCGCCCTTCAGTGTAGCACACTCTGTGGCGAGGCCAGCGCGCCCAGGCCCTGTATAATGAACCCGAGAATCCCTTTCAATGAACATGAGGCCCAACGATGAAGATTTACACAAAGACGGGTGACAACGGACAGACGGGCCTCTTTGGTGGCCAGCGGGTCGCCAAAGACTCGCTGCGTGTGCATGCCTACGGCACGGCTGATGAGTGCAACGCCGCGATCGGCGTCGCGCGGGCGGCCCTACCACCCCCCGAGCTCGACGCCCTGCTCGCCCGGATCCAGAACCAGCTCTTCGTGGTTGGCGCCGACCTGGCCACCCCTGGCGAGAGCGCGAGCATTCCCCGGATAGGCGCTGATGATGTGGCATTTCTCGAGCAGGCGATCGACGATCTTGAGGAGAGCCTGGAGCCGCTGCGCCAGTTCATTCTCCCCGGCGGTACGGCTGCGGCGGCCCATCTTCACCTGGCGCGCACGATCTGCCGCCGCGCCGAGCGCTGGGTGGTCAGCCTCGCTCAGGCTGAGCCCGTCAATACGCTGGTGCTGGTCTACCTCAACCGGCTCTCCGACCTGCTGTTCGTTGCTGCCAGGGCCGCCAACGCTCGGGCCGCTACGCCCGATGTGCCCTGGGTGTCGCCACGCCAGGAAGCTCGGCGCGCGGGTGAGGAGGCAGGGCACCCGTAGGGACACAGACCCCGCGTGGGCGTTCCCGATACCGCGTAGGGCGTCTCTACGGGCTTAGCGCCGGTGCCAGAGGTAGACCGGCGCTGGGCCGAGGTTCACGCGCAAGCGCCCGCCCTGGGCAGGCAGGCGACTCTCAGCGCCCCCACGCGCAACCAGGCGCCCGGCCTCCGCCTGTGTGGCCAGATTCACGCGGGCGCCGGGGGGCGACCAGAGGATATCCAGGGCCTCGCCGCCCCGCTCCAGGCGCATGTCGTAGACCTCGTGGCCGCTGATCACGGTCAGGTCGTCGATCCAGATCGTCCCGCTACCTACAAAGCTGTCCACCAGGTCGTCGAGCACCAGCGCCTGAAGCGCCGCCGGGAAGTCGATCCGGCGATTGCCGCCCGGCACGATCACGTTGCCCGGCTCGACCTCACCGCCGATCGGCGCGTGCAGGAAGTGCCACCCCGGCGCGCCCACTGGCCCGAGAACGAACTGCAGCACCTCACCCTCCGCATCGCGCAGCCAGACCTTGACCCCATGGGTGCTTCCGTCGCCGTAAACCCACAGGCCGAGGGCATAGGGCCGCCCCTCAAGCGGGATGGCCCGCTCGCGCTCGAAGGCGACGTAGTCGTTGTCGCGGGTGGTGAAGGTGTAGCGAAGCTCGGCTGCCCCGGCTCCGCTGCGGGCGCGATCGCTGGCGCGTAGCGTACCATTGGGCTGGCTGACGCGGCGCCAGCCCGCGAGCGCCTCAAAGTCGACGATCACGCGCTGTTCGAACAGGTCGCGCCGGCCTACGTAGGTGGCGCCGGCGAGTTGCTGGTTGAGCGTGCGCAGCGCGTCGAAGGCCGGCTTGCGCTGGCTATAGTCGGTTCGCCCGCTTCCGAGGCGTACCAGCCCGTAGGGGTTGCCCGGGTCGTCCTTGAAGCTATACCAGAAGATCTTTTCAGCGCCGGCCTCCCAGAGCATCAGCATGGCCCGCACGAGGTAGCTGGCCTGCTGCTCCTCGTCGGCTCGCCCGGCAGCGTCCCGGTCGCTCGGGCCACTCGCCCAGCCCACCTCCGTGACCCAGATCGGCTTCTCGCCGTATTGCTGTGCCAGCGCGCGGATGCCATCGGCAGCGGCGGCCAGGTTGCCATCTTCTGGCGCGTAGGGGTTGACATACGGGTGGATCGCCAGAATGTCAAAGCTGTCCCAGCCGCCGTTCTCGGCCACGGCCCGCAGGAAGGTGCTATCGTAGGGATTGATCCCGCCGATGAGGACCTGGGCGTCCGGGTCGATCTCGCGGATCACCTGGGCGCTGCGGATCAGCACGCGGGTGTAGGCTGCCGCGTCGGGGGCCGGTCGCCAGAAGATCGGGTGGTCCGGCTCGTTCCACACTTCCCAGTGGTGAATGTAGCGCCGGTACCGCGTGACAACCCCACGCACATACTCGACGAAGGCGTCCTCGTCGGGCGCGTAGTAGGACACGTCGTTGGGTGTGTCGCCGCCGAAAGGTGTGGCCCAGCCCACCGACGGGCCGAGCACGCCGAGCACGTTCACCCCCCGGCCAAGGAGCGCCCGCATCGCCGCATCGGTGAAGGTCCAGTCCCAGGCATCAGGCCGGGGCTGCACGCGGTGCCAGTGGAAGTCCTCGCGCACCCAGCCGACGCCGAGTTCGGTCACCAGGGCGGCGGGCACGTCCATGGAGGATGGGTCGGGGTAGCGCGTCGCGAGGTGGGAGTTGAGCCCGAAGTCCGGCGGGGTTGCCGCCACGGGGATCGCCGGCGCGGCAGCCGGGGGATGGCGGGGCGGCGGAGGCGTGGCGCCGGTGAGCAGCATGGCCGCAATAAGGATGAGGCCGCTCCAGGCGCGCCGGATCCGGGCAGGGTGTGCGGTCGTGGCGGGGGCAGGTAAGGGATGGCTCATTCGCGAATGACGATGGCAAGGTCGGCGGATGCGACAGCGGTGAGGGTAGGTGCGTGATGGTCGGCGAGGCGGGCAGGCGGCGCCTGAAAGCTCCCGGCGGCAACGGCGCGGGCGACGATCGTCTGCGTGTAGGCACCGGGCTCAAGGTTCGCGGCGCTCAGCGTCAGGCGCCGGCTCCCGGAATCCGGGGCGCTCACGGGGGCAAATGGTCCACGGCTTCCCGTGGCGAGCGGTTCGAGGCCGGCCGGTAGGCTCACGGCGAGGTCGGCAAGCACGAGTGGTCGGGCCACGACCACCGTCAGCCGCAGCGCTACCAGCTGCCCACGACGGATGCCACCAGCATCGATCGGTGTGCCCGTCTCCGGGTCCACCAACTCCTGGACGATCGCAAGCGTGCCCGTGGTATCCGGGGGTGGGGCAGCGACCCGGTAGGCGACCATGTAGGTGGCTGTTCCGTCGGCCTGCACATTCAGCGGCAGACGCTCCCCGGGCGTCATCGCGGCGAGCGTCGTGTGTCGTGTCGTGGTAATCGGCTCGCCGGAGTCGATCAAGGTCGCGCCGCCGAGCTGGACGCGCCGGGGCCCGCCGGGCTCCTGATCGGCCCGGGCCGGGAGGATCGCGGCGGCCACTCTGGCAGCCTCATAGTTGCTAGCCCAGCCATCTACTCCCCAGGCAGCCCGCAGGGCCGCGCGGGCGCCCTGGAGTTCCAGCGCGTTGGGACGGCGCGCAGCGAGCGCCTGCGCGGCAGCGGCAGTGACGATGGTGCGGCTCCGTGGAACTCCGCCAGCTTGCTCCACAAGCCAGCCAGTGCCGCGGATGTTCCCCACGGAGGCCCCGCTCACGGCAAGCGCCACCAGCCGGTCAAGGGCGGGGCGAGCCTCGGCGGTAGGCAGGGTCAGGGCGAGGAAGGCCAGCCCATCGGCGGCGAGTTCGTCGGCATGAGGCAGTGTGGCCCGCTCGCTCGCACGTCCGGCACGGCTGAGCACATAGGCCACGTAGGCCCTCAGGTCAGCGTCGCCGGCCGGGGCGCTGCGCTCCAGAAAGGCGATCGAGCGCAGCCCGGGTGGGCGACTGTCGCCGATGGCGCTGCGCGCGAATGTCTGTGCTTCGAGTGCGAAGGCGGTGGGGAAGAGCTGTGAGGGGGTCCCTGCCCACCAGCCCCAACCGCCATCGACGTTCTGAGCCTGGTCAAGAGCCGCGAGTGCCTCGCGGGCAAGACCAGCCCAGTACTCCCGTTCTTGGCCCTCCGCGCTGCGGGCGAGGCCGGCGGCGATCAGCCCCAGCGCTGCATGCTCCTCGACGCCGCGATCGGTCCTGGCCGCGATCCGTTCGGCCTGGTCGGCCAGAGCTGCCCGCACCCCCGGCGCGACTGCCAGCTCCAGCGGCCCCGAGGCAGATGCTGGTAGCTCCACGGTGGCCACGAGTGGACCAGAGGCAACGAAGCTCCCACTGGTGTACGCGGTGGGCTCGGCCCGGGCCACCTGTATGCTACGGCTCAGGGTACGCCGCATGCCAGGGGTCTCGACGACCAGACGCACCGTGGCCTGATCTGGCCCGGCTGCGGCGGCCACCTCCCAGCGCAGGCGGGTGGATTCACCCGGCGCCAGGTTGAGCCGCCGCGCATCAGGTGCGGCTCCTTCGGTCGAGAGTTCGTTGGAGGAGAGTGCCACCTGCACGCTCCGGGTCACCGGCCCGGTATTGCGGAGCAGCACCTCGATCGTCGCCCGATCGCCAGCCCGGATGACCGGCGGGCTCACGAGATCGTAGGCGAGGGGCAGGCTGGTCGTCACGACAACCGACGCGACTGCCGGTGGGCCGGCGCCACTCGCGGCAACGGCGCTGATCCGCCAGCGGCCCGCCGTCTCTGGCAGCGGAACGCGGGCCACCACGGTGCCGGGGCCCCCAGCTCCAGCGCCGAGATCCACCGCCGTGCCCAGCGTGTTCTGGCGCGGGAGGGTGAGGGGCTCGTTGTCCTCCCCTCGAGGTGGAGGTAGCGTGGCAACACTGGACAGGGCTGGTGGGCCAGGCACGATATGCGCCACGGCTTCATCGGGTGGCAGTCCCGGATCGGGGTCGATCGTGACGAGCAGATCGGCGGCAACCGGGAGCGCCCCGGCCGTGGTCGTGATGGTCACGGTGGCGCTGGAGGCAGGCAGGTAGATGGCTGAGTCGGTCGCGAGGTCCAGCGTCAGCGGGGCAGCGGTGTCGGCCACCGTGATACTGGTACTCCCGGCGCGCCAGACGCCCGGCGCGGTGACGACCGCGCTCAGCCGCACGCCCGGGGCCATCGCGGCGGTAATCGGCACCGTGATTGGCTCTCCGGCCCGCAGGCGTCGCACCTCGCTGCGCAGCACGTCGCCCCGTTCCACGGTGAGGAGCAGGCTTGCCTCGCTCACTGGCGCGGCCAGCAGCAGGGTTGCAACATCGCCGGGACTGTAGCTATCGCGGTCAGTCACCAGCGTGAGTTGGCCAGGGGGGGCCCGCCAGCCGGTGAAGCGTGGGCCTACCACCCAGAGGCTAGCGCGGGTGGGCGGGCCGCCGTCGGCGCTGGCGACAACCACATATTCGCCGGGGCTGATCTGCACGAGCATTGTTGTGGCGCGCCCCGTGTCGTCGGCGGTTGCCTGGCGCACCAGGCGCGGTGCGCTCCCGTCACCCCCGGCTGGATAGAGCTCCAGGCGGATGCGCGCTCCCGGCACCGGGCGGCCAAGCCCATCGAGGGCGATCAGATTGACGTTGCTCCGCTGATCGCTGGCGAGCACGCGGCTGGGCAGGCCAATCGCAACGAGCGGAACCTCCGGCGTGAACAGGCCGTTGCGCTCGCTCGTTTCCGCCTCTCCATCGCCGCTGGTTGTGCTGACACGGAGCGAATAGCGCCAGGTCGTGCTGCCGACCAGCGTAGGGGCATCGATAAGCAGCCGCCCGGACCCATCGGTTCGCCCCTGGCCACTGCGCAGCTGTGGTGCGTCGCGTTCGAGGGGGCCGAACGTATAGCCCGTCGGGAGTTCTGGCGGCGCTACCGGATCGAGCCGGAGCGTCCAGCTGATCGGGGTCTCGACGAGGGGGAGCCCGGAGCGGGCGATCAGCAGTTGCAGTCCGTTGGGGGCAAGCGGTGCAACGGCGACATCGAGGCTGCTCCGCGCCACGGTGGAGGGAGCGACCCGGATCGTGATCGTGGAGCTCTCGTCGCCGATCTGCACCGCGAGGTTGTAGTCGCCGGGCTCAATGCGTGCCGGGAGCGTCAGCGAGCCACCCACGGCGCCACCGACCGGATCGAGGGTGCAGGGGGCGTTGCTGGTCAGGGCGACGCCGCTGAGGGTGCGCAACTGGAGGCGGCAGAGGTCACCGGCCTGGGGTGGCCCGAGGCTCCCATCGGGCGCGCGGCGCCGTACCAGACCGCTCACCGCAACGCGATCGCCGGCCTGATACTCCGCGCGATCGGGGGCGAGCACACTGGCATAGCGAGGTGGCTCGGGCGGCGCGGGCGTGGCCCAGTCACCGCGCGCGAGGGCGGGGCTACTGCCTTCAGCGATGGCCAGCAATGGCCCGCTTACACCTGTACTGATCGGCTGAGCCCAGACCCCGTCGGGGTTCGTGGCGCCCCGAGCCACGAGGGTTTCGCCCTGATAGAGGGCCAGCGGAAGGTTCGCGACCGGCTCGCCGGTGGCCGCGCTGGTGGCCCAGATGAGCGCTTGCGCCGGCCCCTGGTGCAGAGTCAGCCGCTCCGCCGCGACGATGAGCAGCAGATCGGCGCGTGGTCCCTCGGGGCTGAGGGCGCGCAGGTAATAGGCCCCGGACGCCAGGGGGTCGCCATCGGCCAGCCCTACCGGCAGAGTGAGCTGTGCCAGCCGATCCGCTGGTTCGCTGAGTGTCGCCCGCCAGCGCCGGGCGAGGGATTGGCCGTAGCGCTCAGGACTGAAATCGGGCAGTTCGTCCGGGCGCAGGGCCAGCGCGCGGAGCAATGTCGGCTGGTCGAGTTGATAGAGGCTCAGATCGAGAGCCGAGAGATTGACCACCTCCAGCGCGAGGGTTGCACTGCGGCTGACTGGAAGGGTGACGAGCCCGTTGTAGGCGTCGGGGGCAACGAGCGAGGGGCTGGCCGGGGGCGTACGCAGCCGCACAACGGCATCGGCGGCGAGTGGCTCGCCCGCGCGGTCGCGCGTACCAGCGCTGATCGTGATCGTGTAGACCGTCGAGGGGCGCAGCGCAGGGCTGAGGCGCACCTCGGTCTCATCCACGCTGATGGGCACCTCATCGACCGGTGGCTCGATGCTGAGGCCGCCGCGCACGGCTTCCTCTTCCATCGGCGTACTGAAGACGAGGCGCACGGGCTGCCCCTGCCGGAGCAACTGACCCTGGCCAGGGAAGAAGGCGACCAGGCGTGGGCGCGGTTCGACTGCGAAGCTCCAGGCGGGCACGGGGGCGGCACCGAGTGCGCTGCCGGGCGGTTCGACGAGGGCGACGGTGTAGGTGGTGCCGTAGGCCCATCCCGCGCGCGGCGTGAAAGTGATGACCTGGGTAGCGCCAACGCGCGTCGTGCGGAGCTCACCCTCTACCTCGGGCGTAATGCGCAGGGCCTGCTGGAGCACTGTTGGCTCCAGCGGCGCGGCGAGCCGGAGGGTGAGCGGCTCGCGTGGGCTCACCCAACGTGCTCTGGGGGGAGGCGTCCGGTCGAGCAACTCAGGCCAGGTGGTGGTGAAGCTCCAGCTGAAGGGCGTGCCGAGCTCCACGCCACGCAGGTCGGCCAGCGCGGCGCCGATCGTCACCTGGTAGGTCGTGGCGGGAGCCAGGGGCGCATCTGGCCGCAGCAGCAGCGTACGCTGATCGGCCCAACTGGCGCGGACGGCAATGGCGGGCTCGACCCGCAGTTCCGGCAAACGCACCTCCCGACCCACCTGCTCCGGTGTGACCATAGCCTGGCTGAAGATGACGGCGATCGGTGTATCGAGCGGTGTGCCGGACGTGTTCGGGTACGCGGCCTCGACGGCTGGCTGGGGCGCAGTGCGAAAGCGAAGCACCGCCGGCGAATCGAGCGGGCGCCACCAGCGACCGAGGGCCGTAGGCTCCAGATGGATGGTATAGGAACTGCCGGGCGCTAGCCCGGTCGCGGGCGTGAAGGTCAGTACCGTAGCATCGGTCGACCAGCTCAAGCTACCGGGGGTGGCGGGCTCGATCCGCACGGCGGCGCGGGCCGATGCCCGGTTCATGGGCGCGCTGAAGCGCAGCGTGATCAGCGAGCGCGGATGGACGTCGCTGGCGCCGTCGGGCGGGCTGGCCGCAACGAGCGTGGGGGTGGGGGCCCAGGGTGTAAGGGGGACGATCAAACGCACCGCTACGGCGAGCGCCAGCGTCAGTGCTGTACCGCCGAGGAACCCTGTCCAGATCCGGGCCAGTGGGCGCAGCCAGCGCATCGCCGATCTCACCCCTCGTGGTGTGCGAATCGCGCCGGAAGTATACCACGAAGCCTGTGCCTCTGGCCGGCGGTAGGTCAGTGGGCAGGGCTGTTGCACCTGCCCCCCGTCCACTCTCCCTGTGTGGCGCAACGATCCTCCCGTGCCCACCGAGCAGTGCTATACTGCGTCGGAAGGTCTGCGCGAAGGGTGTATGTGGGCGAAGGATTACTGATCTACGGTGCAAACGGTTACACTGGCGAGCTCGTTGCGCGCCGGGCGGTGGAGCGTGGCCTGCGACCCACCCTCGCGGGACGTAACGGGGAGGCAGTGGCAGCGCTCGCGGAACACCTCGGCCTCGCGCACCTCGCGGTGAGTCTGGACGACCCGGCCGGCCTCGATGCGGCTCTGCGCGGGCAGAGGGTGGTGCTGCATTGCGCTGGCCCGTTTCGCTACACCAGTTCGCCGATGGTCGAGGCGTGTTTTCGCGCCGGAGTACACTACCTCGACATCACCGGTGAGCTTGCCGTCTTTGAGTCCCTGTATAACCGCGACGCCGAGGCCCGCGCGGCCGGCGTGACGCTGCTGCCCGGGGTGGGCTTCGATATCGTACCCACCGACTGTCTCGCGGCGCACCTCAAGCGGCGTCTGCCCGGCGCCCAGTGCCTCGAACTGGCCTTTCGGCTCGTGGGTCGTCCCTCGCGGGGTACGGCAATCACAGCGATCGAGGGCGCCGCGAGCGGCGCGGTGCGCCGGGGTGGGAAGATCGTGCGGGTGGCGCCCGGCCACGTGAGCAGGCGCGTCGATTTCGGGCGTGGACCGGTGACGGTTGTAGCCATCCCCTGGGGCGATGTGAGCACCGCCTACTACAGCACGGGCATCCCCGACATTACGGTCTACAGCTATGTGCCGCCCCTCGTCGCCCGCGCGCTGCGCGCTGGGCGCCTGGCCTGGCCCGTGCTCGCATGGCGCCCCGTTCGTGAGTTGCTACGCCGGATGGTGCGCCGCCAGCCCCCTGGCCCCACCGACGCAGCGCGTGCCAGGGGCCTCGGTCTCGTGTGGGGCGAGGCTTGCGACGGGGCGGGGACCTGTGTGGCCTCCCGGCTGCGCACTCCCGAGGGCTACACCTTCACCGCGCTCGCCGCCGTCCTGATCGCTGAGAAGACTCTCGCCGGCGCCGCTCCCACCGGTTTTCAAACCCCTTCGCTGGCCTTCGGGCCCGACCTGGTGCTTGAGATTCCCGGCGTGGAGCGGGAGGATCTGGCGGGCGAGGATATTCGTGGAGGCCACGATGACCGAGCAGGAGACTCCGGGTACGCCCGCCGCTCCGCCCTCTGAGGTCGATGAGCAACTGGCCGCCGAGATTGCGCTGGCCCGGCTTGAAGACCGGATCGGCGCCTTTACGTCGTACACCCTTGCGGCCGACTTTCTCGAACTGCGCGAGATCCTAGCGGGTAGTCTGGCACGAATCAAGGATGAGGATTGGGCGCGCCGCACTGACCATCGGCCCGGAGGGTGGACCGTTCGGCAGACGCTAGCCCATCTTGAGGCGGTGGCCCACACCTACAACAGCGTGGTGCTTGCCGGCCTGGACGGGCGGCCCGTGTCGATCCCCAATCTTGCCCGGCGCAGTGATCTGAAGACGGCGAACGCGCTGGCCATCGAAGCGCGTGCCGGCATCCCCCCGGCCCAGCTCTGTCAATCGCTGCTCGACGCGCTGTCGCAGGCTGCCCATATCGCCGCGCCGCTCGGGCCCGAGCAGCTAGGGCGCCTGGTGGAGGTGCCCTTCTTCGGCGCGACGCCGACGGTTGCGGAGTTGCTCGGGGCCTCGCTGATCCACGCCGGGATCATTCACGGCGCCCAGATCGCGGTGCGCGGGCGGCCAATCTGGATCTTTTTCCAGCCGGGGATGATGCGCCGCCAGCTCACCCGCTTCTTCCACGCGATGGGCCTGTCCTACTGGCCCGAGCGGGGTGGCGACCTCCACGCTACGCTCGGCTTTCGCGTGACGGGCCAGGGTGGTGGGAGCTGGATCGTACGGGCCCAGCCCTCTGGCGGCTCCGGCAAGATCGGGGTGGTTCGCACCACCGACGCGAGCCTGGAGTTTGCCAGCGCCGACCTGCTCTGCCGCGTGATGACCTTCCAGACCCGTGCCTGGCGCCACGTGCTCACCCGTCGCCTACGCCTGCGGGGAAACCTGCGCCTGATCACCCGGCTCGGGAAACTCTTTACGCCAACCTAGCGCGCCGCGCGAAGCCGGGGCCGTGGAGGGCCAGCCGCCAATCTGGCGCGCCGCGCGAAGCCGGGGCGTGGAGGGCCAGCCGCCGCAATCTGGTGGGGCTCCGTGGAGCCGGGGGCCGCAGGGGCCGGCTGCCGCAACCTGGCGCGCCGCGCGAAGCTGGGGGCCGCAGGGGCCAGCCGCCGCAATCTGTGGGGCTCCGTGGAGCCGGGGGCCGCAGGGGCCAGCCGCCGCAATCTGGTGGGGCTCTGTGGAGCGATAGCCCTGTTTCATGGGGCTCGTCTACGATGAGCCGTGTGAAGCGCAATGATACGCCTGAACCAGCGGAGCGCTGCTACACATTCCGGCGCTTCATGCCACCGCTAAAGCGTATGGGCTTTCGCGCGAGGTTTCCGAAAGACAAAGTTCGAGCCGGCTTTCCTATCTGGTGACGTGTGGCTGCGGCGGCCCTGCCCCCTGTAGCCTCGCCTCTGTCCCCTCGCGGAACTGGACAACCGGTAGCGCCGGACTCCCAGGGGTATCCCTGCGGTGTCCGGCGCTCGGAGAGGCGGTAACGGCCCTGGCAGGCCGGAGCGGGCCAGACTGCCTAACGGCTCGCGCTCCGCTGGAGGAGCTGCTGGCGCTCCTCGGCTGTGATCAGGTTCAGCGCGCCGTCACGGTTGATGTAGACCATCTCCTCGTCCTTCACGCGCACGATCAGATCGACGGCACTGTCGCCATTCACGTCCTCGGCGCGCATCGTGACTGGCGTCAGGTCCTCGCCGGCGCCGAAGAGGTATGGCCCGGGCAGTGTGCGCACCTTCGTGCTATCGCCGCCAGGGATCTCGAGGATCACCACCTGCCGGTCCAGGTTCATCGCGACCAGGCGCGTTGGCCCGTTCGCCTCTTCCGGGCGCCCAAGCGTGGCCGAGAGGTGGAAGGTGCGTGGCCGACCATAGCGGATGTCGTCGACGAAGGTGCGACCCAGGTTGATCACGCTGCTGAGCAATACATAGACGGCCAGGAGCGCCAGGAGGCCGGTGATGAGATACGCGATCGTGCCGATATTCTTGATCTGCAAGTTGGGGGCGATGCGGCGCCCGCTGGGCAGCTCGCGGCTGTGGACGGCCATGGCGATACCTCCTCTACCGGGTCGATCACGGCACATGGGCCAAGTGCCGGAATAGACGCTCGTTTGTGCTATAGCTCGCTTGTGCTAAAGTATAGCAAAGGTCATCCTAGTCGTCAAGAACAAATTTGCTATGAGGTGTGCCGTCCCGTGCTGCACGTCGGTGGGCGCAACACCTGATGGGGTATCGTTTCGCACACACGAGAACCCGGCGCCGCGCACGCCGGGGCCGGCCCCTCGGGCTACCAGGCAGCCGCGCTGCCGTTGGGATTCGTAGGCACAGGACGCGGCCTCCCTGCTTCACCTTCTGTCCAGACGTGCTATAGTACGGCTATCCCACCTGAAAATCCACCGCAGGAGCAGCGCAGCGCCGCGTCGCTGGCCCCGCCGGCCGCCGCGATCTGTGTCTGTTGTGCTGATGAGGAGCGTCTATGCCCATCCTCACCTATCGCCTGCGGCCCAATCTCTACCGAGAATCGACCATTCTCCGGCAGATCGTATCGGACTTGCAGGCGCGCCCCGGCGTCTTGCGGGCCACGGCCGCGATGGCCACACCGGCAAATCTGGCGCGCGTTGCCGCGGCTGGCCTGCTCCCCACCGGGCTTGCCTGTTCCCCCGATGATCTGCTGATTGTGCTGGAGGCCGAGGGCGAACCGGTGGCGCGCGCTGCTCTGGATTGGGCCGAGAGTGAGCTTGCGCGGCCCCGGCCGCTGGATGGGGAGGCTACGGATCACGCTGCTTCAGCCGGGTCGGTCGTCGAGGAGCGGGCGAGGCTGGCGGGCGCGTCTGTCGCTATCATCACCGGGGTTGGGAGCGAGGCGGCGGCTGCAGCTGCATCTGCCCTGCGCGCTGGCATGCACGTTGCGCTTGCCGCTAGCGGAGTGAGCCTGGCAGACGAAACAACGCTCAAGTGCCTCGCCGCAGAACGGGGCCTGCTGCTCCTGGGCCCCGATTTCGGCGGCGCGATCGTTGGTGGTGTGCCGATCGGCATCGCCAACGTGGTACGCAGCGGCCCAATCGGTCTGCTGGCCGACTCAGGCACCGGCATGCAGGAACTGGCCTGCCTCGCGCACCGCTGGGGGAGCGGTATTTCCCACGCCATCAGCGTGGGCCGGCGCGACTGCTCCGGGGCCGTCGGCGGCATGGCCATGCTCGCCGGCCTGCGCCTGTTGCTCGACGACCCGGCCACCCGGGCGGTTGTGTTGCTCACCACTTCCGCGACGCCCGCCGTGGCGAGCCGCATCGGCGCGGCTGCCGCCCGCGCCGCGCGGCCCGTGGTGCTCGCGATGCTCGGCGCCACCCCGGCGGAACTGGAGGCGGCAGGGCCAGGTGCCGCTCGCACGCTGGAGCAGGCTGCCCGCAGTGCCCTGGAGGCGATTGGCCTGCGGGCCCCGGCGCTGCCGCCCTGCCCCCGGCCCCTGGTGGCGCCTCCGCGGCGCTTCGTGCGCGGGCTCTTCGTTGGCGCCACGCTGTGTGCTGAAGCTGCCCTGGTGATCGGCGAGCGGATCGGTCCCGTTGTCGGCCCGGTTGCCACTACCACGCCGCCCGAAGCCCATAGCTGCTTCGATCTTGGCGATGAGCCCTTCCGCGCCGAGCGGCTTGCCCAGGCCGCTCGCGACCCGCAAACGGCGGTCGTGCTCTTCGATATGCTGCTCGGCGTTGGCACTCCTGCTGACCAGGTTGGCCCACTGCTGGCCGCCATCGAGCCGATTGAGCCTGGCGAGCGCCCGCCGCTGGTGGCCCACGTCTGTGGCACCGACGACGACCCCCAGCCCCGCGCGGTGCAGGTTGATCGCCTGCGCGCCGCCGGGGTGATCGTGGCTGAGACCAACGCCCAGGCTGCACGCATCGCCGCCTCAATCGTACGTCGCTGATGCTGAGAACGGAACCAGGGGCCATTGCCAGTGTTCGCCGATGGCCCGGTGACCCCGGCCCGGCTGTGCCTCAACGCGACTATGCTATAATCAGCAATCAAATTTCGACTGACACCTTGCATCATGTGATGCAGCCGGCCTCGCGGAATAGCCGCGCCATCCCGGCCCGCCGTCGGCAATCGCCCGTTGCCCTGTCTGCAAGGAGTGTTCGACCATGCGCAGATCGCTCGTCTCGCTGCTGGCGCTGATCCTGCTGATCGTGCCAGTACTCGCCGCCTGCGGTGGCGGTGCCGCGACCCAGCCGACCGCCGCCCCCGCTGAGCCGACCGCCGCCCCCGCTGAGCCGACCGCCGCCCCCGCTGCCTCTCCAGCTGCAGATTCCTCCCTTCCCCGCATTGCCCTTGTGACCGACCTCGGTAAGGTCAATGACGGGACCTTCAACGAGTTCGCTCATATCGGTGCGCAGCGCGCCGCCGATGAGTTCGGCCTTGAGTACCGCTATATCGAAACCCAGGCCCAGGCCGATTACGAGCAGAACATCCAGACCTTCGTGGATGAGGGCTACGATGTGATCGTGACGGTCGGGTTCCTGATCGCCGA
>SFCB01000069.1 GCA_004367505.1 Chloroflexi bacterium OHK40
AACCAGCACGCGCCCCTGGTACGCGGCATTGCTCGTAGCTTGGAGGCGCTCCTGCGCCCCTCGCGTATTGCCGTCAATTGGGGCCAAACTTAGGTATCAGGCCAGCCGGCACACAAACACTCCCCAGCCCAGGTAGCGCCGTGTGTATGCCAGATATTCGCGCCGGGAGCGCTCGTGCAGCGCGCGGATCGCCCCGGCGTCGGGATCTTCCGGATGGGCTCGGAGCCACTCCGACACGGCGAGCCACTGGGGCGCCACGTAGCGGTCCCACCCGTGCTGATCGGCCAGCACGAGCTCTACGAGCTCCAGGCCCGCCCCCTCGATCCGCTCGTGGGTCCCCGCCAGGCTACTGAAGAGCTCGCGATCCCCGCCCGCAATCGCGCTGTAGGCTTCGGGGGGCGGTGAGTCCACCCAGTACGGTTCGCCCACCAGCAGCAGGCTCTCGCGGTTGCGCAGGCCTCCCCGCAGCATGGCCAGGGTGCCTGCCAGCCCCCCACCGATCCAGGTGGCACCGATGCAGCTCACGATGTCGTAGGTGCCGGGCTCGATCGGGTAGCTGCGGGCGTCAGCCTCGACGAAGTGTATCCTCTCCGCCACGCCCAGTTCTGCGGCGCGCTCCCTGGCCGCTGCGAGAAACACTTTGCTGATATCCACCCCGGTGCCGTGGTGGCCGTGCCGCGCCGCCCATCGGCAGAGCATCTCTCCCTTGCCGCAGCAGAGGTCGAGCTGCCGGTGTTCGGGTCGCACCCGGCACAGCTCCCCCAGGAGCAGGAGCTGCTCTTCAGTGAAGGGGTTGAGGATGCGGTGGTGCTGCTCCGCGATCTCATGAAAGCGCAGTGACACGGCCCCTCCTGTGGTTCGTGCGGCCAATTGTAGCACAGCGCGCTGCCCACTCTAGCCCGGCGTTTTGCCGCTCCAGGCGCCACCCGGGCTATCACCTGGCTGTCAGCCGCGAGTCATCCCTTCGTAACCGTGTACCCTCGGCCTTACGAGCCTCCCTCGTTAGAATCGGCGAAGGTTCCACCCTGCCCCGGAGGTTCGCCGTGCTCGCTTTCCCCCACCGCCTGTTCCCCGCGCTCGTCGCCGCCGGCCTGCTGGTGATCGTACTGATCGCTCGTGGCGTCGTCGCCGATGTCGCCGCCGACCCCGACACGGGCCGGCCCGACCAGGCTGTGCTCGTTCCCCCTGCCGGCGCGCTTGCCCCCGACGTCGCCCCGATGGCCGCCATCGGCGATGGGTACCTCTCGCCCGTCACAGCGGCTCCCCGCCCCTTCACCCATATGCTGCTCCGCTGGGATGCCTTTGAGCCCGTCTCCGATACGCTCACGCTCGAGGTGCGCGCGTCGCTGGATGGTACCACCTGGGCCGATTGGGGGCTCGTCCCTGAGAATCCCGATCTCTGGGTCCCCGAGGACGGCGACCAGGTCTACTGGAGCCAGGAGATCTACGCCGGCGAGGGTGCTCGGTTCTGGCAGGTGCGCGCCAGCCTCGTTGCGGCACCCGATGGTCGGCTGCCCGAGTTGCGCCGCATCGAGGTGAACACCGTGGACGCGCGCTTCGGCCCACCCGACCCACCAGCCGATCTACTCCAGCCCATGCTGGAGGGTGCCTCCGTTGCCCGGCCACCGGTGGTGAGCCGCACGGCCTGGGGGAGCCCCGATGGCCAGGGCAGCCGCAAGCCGCCCGCCTACCGCAACGTGAGCCATATGGTCGTCCACCATACGGCCGACTCGAACAGCCTCACCCCGGGGCAGCGCTGGTCCGACCGGGTGCGGGCGATCTGGTCCTTTCACGCGATCACCCGTGGCTGGGGCGACATCGGCTACAACTTCCTGATCGACCCGAACGGCGTGGTCTACGAGGGTCGCGCTGGCGGCGATGACGCCGTGGCCTTCCACGATACCGCCAACTACGGCTCGATGGGGGTGGCTCTGATCGGCACCTACGCCGGTTCACCCCCGCCCGCTGCGGCCATGAACACCCTGGTCGAACTGCTGGCCTGGAAGGCCAACCAGAAGGACATCGATCCACTGGGCAGCTCGTTCTACTACGGCTGCTCGATCTCGCAATACTGCGCGCCCTTCAACACGGGCTCGATTGTCCACCATATCAGCGGCCATCGCCACGTGACGCCGGGGCATACCTCCTGCCCCGGCAACAGCCTGGAAGCGCTCATCCCCCAGATCCGCCAGCGGGTGCAGGATCGCATCAGCGGCCAGCCCGGTGATAACGGGGATCTGACGATCGACGAGCGTGAGAGCAGCTTCGAGCGCAGCGACGCCCCGTGGTACGAGTGGCCGTGCGGCTACGAGGGCAGCACCTTCTACACGTTTGGTACCGACAATCCCGCCGAGAGCACCAACCGTGCGATCTGGAGGCCCAACCTTCCCACTGCTGGCCGTTACCAGGTGTTCGTCTCGCTGCCCAAAGGCTGTGACCTCGGCCAGCCGACTGCCCGTGCCGTCTATAAGGTGGTGGCCGCCGATGGCACTCACGAGGTGGTGATCGACCAGAGCGCCGGCGAGGAGTGGGTGAACCTCGGGAGCTTCGACTTTGCGGCGGGGCGCGTGGGCTACGTGGAGCTCGGCGATCTCACCGGCGAGCCGCTGATCAGCCAGCGGGTAATCTACTTCGATAGCGTGCGCTGGGTGAAGGAGGACCCGGCGGCCGCGAAGCTGGAGCTGCTCGATGTGCGCTACGACCGGACAAGCCTGCCTGCTGGCGAGTTGCTGAAGGTCACGTTCACCGTGCGCAACAGCGGCCCGATCGCCGTTGAGGGCCAGGCGCCCGAGGCGGCCCGTCCGGGTGGCGGCGCCTACGATCTGGCCGAGAGCTACGTGTACGACGAGGGTGAGTGCTTTCTGGGCGCGAACGGCCAGGGCTACCCGGCCTACCCCAAGGAGCTTGGCCGCATTCGCCTGATGCTCGGCCCCACCGATGGTACCCGGGTACCCGCCTGCGCCGGTGAGAGCGGCGGCTACCCCTGGCGCTGGGGCATCAACGGCCGGCTCGAGCCGGGTGCCACCCGCGAGGTGGTTGGCTACCTGCGCCTGCGCACTCCGGGCCAGATCACGCTCCAGGCTGGCGCCGTCAATGAGTACGTGAGCTACCTGGCCCAGGGGGTTGGCGCCACAACAATCACTGTCACGCCCGAGCGCCAGCCGCCCCTGGCCTCTGGCTACGATGAGTTGCTGCGCCCGCTCGCCCATGTCTACCGCCTGGGCGAGGTGCCGGACAACTTCCTGGCCCGCGCGCGAGACGCGGGCGTGGCCTTGCGGGGACCCTACGTGGGCAGCTTCGCCTGGCAGGGCGAGACGCGCGACTGGGGCACGGGCGGGCCGCTCGCCGAGGCGCCCGATCTGGCCGATCGTTTCCTCGTGGAGCAGCTCCGCACCTTTGTGGCGCCCGAGGCCGGCCTGTACAGCTTCCAGGTGACCGGTGACGATGGCGCCTGGCTCTGGGTGAACGGGCAGCTCGTCGCCGGTGGCGCCGGCGAGAGCGAGATGGCCACCTGGCGCGGCTCGATCGCCCTTGCGGCGGGCCGCCACGTGCTGGCCTTCAAGGGCCTGGAGCGTGCCGGGAGTGCCACTATGGGCTATGCTGTGCAGGCGCCGGGCCAGGCGGGCTTCGGGCCGTTGCTGGAGGGTCTCGGTGGGGTGGGCACTGCCACTGATGAGCGCCTCGGCGCCACCTTCCGCACGCTCGGCGGCCTCACCCTCACCGCCGATGACCTCGGTGGCTCGGGCGTAACCACGTTGCGTGTCGCCGTAGATGGCGCCGCGCCCGTCGAGTACCCCGGCGGGCTCGCCACCCTCGGCGCACTGCCCGATGGCGACCACGAGGTGCGCTACCTCGCCGTAGACGGGGCGGGCAACCAGTCGACTGAGCAGATCCTGCGATTCCGCGTCGACTCAAGCCTGGTGGTGCGCCGCACCTACCTTCCGATCGCGCAGCGCTGAGACGTGTGTCGGTTGCTGACCTGACGCCGTGCTACGATTCTCCTGATACGCCGCCTGTGGTGAGAACAGAACGTGTGTTGCGAGCGTCCATGAACATGGCGGGCATGCTCGCGCCTGCCAGGTTCACCCACTGCTGCCGGTCGGGGCCATGCACCTCCTCATCGTCTCCCCAGCGCGTCTCGTGCGCCAGTACGGCGCCCGTGGCACCGAGCGCATCCTTGCCCGCGTTGCCGCACTCGAGTCGGCGCGCCGCGCCGCCGGCCTCATCACCGCGCGCCTCATCCCTGAGGCGGGAATGGACGATCCTGGCGTCCCTCCGGCTGACCCGGCCAGTCCCGAGGAACTGCGGGCACAGATCGTGCGCCTCGCGGACGGGCTGGCGCGACGTGGGACCCCGCTGACGAGCGTGCTGCTGGTAGGCGGGCCAACGGCCTTGCCCTTCTTTCCCTGCCCCAACCCCATGCCCGACGACGACGACCGCATCCCGTCCGACTACCCGTACGGCGTTCGGCACCTGGATGGCCTGCTGCTCGACTGGGCGGTGGGCCGTTTGCCGGATGGTTCTGGCGACGATCCAGGTGGTCTGCTGCGCTTGCTCGCTCTGGCAACCTCTCTGCACCGCCGCCCGCCTGCTCCACCGCGAGCCTTCGGCTACAGTACCGCAGCCTGGCAGGGCGCTGCCGCCGCGATCTATGCCCGGCTCGACGACCCGGGGCGCCTGCTGCTCGCACCGCCCATCAGCGCCGATACGCTCGACCGCAGGCGCCTCCACGGCGCGTCGCGGATCTTCTGCAACGTCCACGGCGTAGCTGCCCGGCCCACCTGGTACGGACAGGCCGCTGGCCGGCGCGGTGAGCTCGTGGTTGCGCTTCGCCCGCGTGATCTCGACGGCCTGGCGTTGACGGGGGCCGTGGTAGTGTGCCCGGCCTGCTACGGCGCCTTCTCACCCAGCTACGATCTCGCCGACACGATCGCCATGCGCATGCTGCTCCAGGGTGCTGCCTGCTTCATCGGCGCGACCACCCTCTCCTACGGCCCGGCGGGGCTGCCGTTGCTCGGCGCCGACCTGCTGGCATACCACGTATTCGGGGCCGCTGCTGATCCCGGGGCCCGCGCTGGCGATCTGCTGCGGATTGGCCGGGAGCGCACCCTTGCCGACACCCTCCGCCAGCAGGGCTTCCTCGACGATGACGACGTGAAGACCCTCGTGCAGTTCGTGAGCTACGGCGATCCCGCGCTGCGCGTCGCGTGATCGTCCGGATGCCGCTTGACAAACCGTCTGCCAATGGTAGGCTAAAGCAAACGACGCCGCGACGAGCCAGCAGGGGACGAGGGGGCGCCAAGTGGATCTGAAGCGAGCCGAGCAGCTTGCCCGTCAGCGTGTACTGGCCCTCTGGCCCGAGCTTGCCGATGCCGAGCTGCGAGTAGCGCCCCGGCGTCGTTCCGTCCCGGCCCCTGGCGAGTTGAGCCGTCTCGCTCTCGATGGCGGCTCACCTGGATCGGTCGATCCCGAGGAGATGACCTTCACCTTCCGTGGCGAGCTGCGCGCGCCCGATGGTGAACGGCTTCCACGGGTTGCCCGCGTGACGGTGCGCGCCGGCGTTGGAGTAGTGCGTGCAACCCTCACCCGCTAAGGCAAGGTTTCAGGCCGCTTGACCGTTTGGGCGCATCCAGGGTTTGCTGCTGCTGCGTCCCTGGCCCCGGTACCCAGTTCCCTCTACCCTTAGCTAAATCGACATGGATCAGGCCCCGGCTATCCTCTGGCTCATCGGCGGCAAAAAGGCCGACGCTCGTGAGCAGCGGCAACTTTTGGAGCGGCCTCCCGAGCTGGAGGTGCGCCTCGTGCCTCTGCGCGAGCGGGTGGAGGACTACGCCGATCTCGCCGCGAACCCCGATACGGGCGCTGTGCTCATCAGCGGGACGCTCTGGAAGCGCTCCGACCATGCCTACACCAGCGTCGATGTGGCGGCCTTCTTGCGCAGCCTGCGGGTGGAGTTGCCGATCTTTCTCATCGGCGACGCCATGGAGGACGACGATGGCGCCTTCGATGGGGTGATCGATCCCCGGGAGCTGCGGCGCCGCCCCGAGCTCTATCGGGGTCGCCTGCTCCGGGCAACGGGGCGCTACCAGGCCAGCCTCAGCGCCGCGCAGCAGCGGCTACAACAGTTGCTGGACCGGCAGATCAACGGCGCCCTCACCCCGGATGAGGCTGAAGAGTTGCTTGCCCTCCGCGCCCTGGCGGAGCGCGCCGCTCAGGTAAAGCTGGCGAAGCAGGTTGAGAGCCTCGAACTCGATCTCGCCGAAAAGCGGGCAATGGTCGAGCAGCTCGAGGCCCTTGCCGCCCGCCTCGAACGTCGCGCGAGCCCCTGATCCCGCCAGGTCGCCGCGCGCACAGTGCTGGGGACACCCACCAGTGCTGGCCCGGCCCGAGCCCCTCCCGATGGCGCGATTCACCCGCCGCAGCAACCCCCCGCGCCACCGCAGCTACCAGCGCTACAAGCCCTACCTGCGCGACGATTTCGGGTATGCCTGCGTCTACTGTGGCATCCACGAGAACGAGTCCGGCGGGCCGCGCTTCTTCACCGTCGAGCACTACCGCCCTAAATCGCGCTTTCCCGAGTTGCGCAACGAGTACGGTAACCTGCTCTACGCCTGCGCGGTGTGCAATGGCTACAAGGGCGATGACTGGCCCTCGGATCATCCGCTCGCCGACGGGCGTGGCTACCTGGATCCCTGCGAGCATGACCTTGCCGAGCACGTGGGGCCGGCTGGCGACGATGAAGTGGCCGGCCTCACGCCCGTGGGTCGCTACATGGTGGAGCGGCTCCACCTGAACCGGGGGCTCCTGCGCAAGATCAGGCGCCTGCGGCGTGAGGACGAGGAGCTGCACACACGGTTCATGAAGCTGGCCGACCAGAGCCTGCGGCTGCTGGAGGTCGAGTTGCGGTCCGAGGCGATCAGGTCACGGCAGCGCCGGGCGCTGGAGCAGGAGCTCGTGGCCCTGCGGGCTCAGTACGAGCAGCGGCGCGCGGCCTGGGAGCGCCGCTGGGAGCCCCGCTTCACTCTGGAAGATTACCGCTAACGCTGCTTAAAGATCGAGAGGTGCAGCTTCGTCTCGTGGCCACAGCTCGTGCATGTGCTTCCGGTGAGGCCCACCAGCCGGGTAACCCCGCCGTTGCGGGTGATCAGGGTGTGGTGGCAGATCGGGCAGCGGGTCGCCTGGTTGGCTTCGGCGCCGTAGACGTAGTGCAGGCCGCTCTCGTGGCCGATGCGGCGTGCCCGTGTGGTGGCGGCGGCCGTCTCGCTCCCGGCGTCGCCCGGCAGAACGTGCCAGGGGGTATGTTCGCCGAGAGCGCCCTTGATCCAGGCCACCATCGCCCGCAGCTCCTCCGGGTCGTCGTTGACGCCGTGATGGATGCGGGTCGTTACCTCAAGGTGGCACCCCCAGCGGGTGCGGGCGCGCTCGGCGATGGCGAGCAGCTCGTTCCAGGTGGGCAGCCCGCCGAGGCGGGCGTAGCTCGCATCGCTGAAGCCGCGCAGGTCGAGGCTCAGGCCATCGAGGTAGGGGCCGAGCTGGTCGAGGGCGGCGGTGGTCATCGCGCCAGTGGTGACAAGCGCAGTGTAGCGGCTGGAGGCGCGGCTGAGCTGCAGCAGGCCGCGCACATACTCGTGGTTCACGGCGGGCTCGCCAAAGGCCCAGACGACGCCACGGCAGAGGCGCTCAAGGGCGAAGGTGGCGGCGCGGTCGGCGTCGAGCTTGCGACGTTTGGCCGGGTCCTCGGGGATCGTGCCATACGGGGCCCGCCCCTGGTCGGCCACCGTCGCGTAGCCCCAGCCGCCGATCGCGAGCACGAGCGAGTCGGGAAAGAAATGCCAGAGCCGGTGGTCTTCGATCGGGCCGATACTGGCCCCACTGATCAGGCCGTAGCTGCTGAGCGCGATGCCTTCCGGCACGCCCACCCGCACCAGGCAGCGGCCCTCGGCGCCGGGGCGCAGCGCGCAGCGCCACTGGCAGGCCATACAGACGGTGGCGCCGTCGGCGCCGGGAGCAATGAGGTCGGCCAGATCCAGCTCCTGCGACATGCGTGCTCCTGGCTCGGAACGATGTCTGGCAAATTGATCATCGTTCGAGTATAATGCAAGCGGTCTGGGGAGGGTGCGAGGCCCTCGCCGCGCGCGATGATACCCCCCATAGTATACGCGCAGTGTCGCTACACTGCTGCATCCTTCCAGGGACGCCATGGACGAGTCACCGCTGCGGCGCGGCCTCGGGAGAGACCCGAGCAGCCCCGCCGTCGAGGAGCGTGTTGTCAGAGAGGGATGGGAGCCTGATCCGGTCGCGAGCGCGCCTGTTGGCGGCGCGCCTACTCGTGTGCGCAGTGTTGTGCGCGAGTTGGTGGAGACGGCGCTCTTCATTCTGCTGGTCTTTTTCATTGTGCGCGGGATCGTGCAGAACTTCAAGATCGAAGGCTCCAGCATGGAGCCGACGCTGCACACCGGGCAGTATATCCTCGTCAATAAGCTCGTCTACTTTCATTTCGATCTGAACGCCCCGCTACGGCTCTTCCCCGGTCAGGAGGATCTGCCGCAGCGCATTATCTACCCCTTCCACCAGCCGCGCCGTGGCGATATCGTGGTGTTTGAGTACCCGCGCGATGTGAGCAAAGATTATATCAAGCGGGTGATCGCGCTCCCCGGCGAGACGGTCGAGATCCGCGATGGGAAGGTTTTCGTCAACGGGGTTGAGCTCGAGCAGCCCTACCTCGAAGGCGCGCCAACCTACTGCGTGGCCGGCTACCCCTGCCACTCGGGCCCGGTGGTGGTGCCCGAGGGCCAGATCTTCGTCATGGGCGATAATCGCGCCAACTCCAGCGACTCGCGCGAGTGGAACGCCCTGCCTCTGGATCGGGTCGTGGGTCAGGCCTGGGTGATCTACTACCCCGTGTCGGAATGGGGGCTCGTGCCGCACTATCACTACGACGCGCCCGATACGGTCGCTCGCAGCCCCTGATGCACGTCGCGATCAACGCCCACCTGCTGGCGCACACGCGCTCCTTCCGCCGGGCTGGCATCTCCCACTATGTGGAGCAGACGCTCTTGCAGCTCGGTGCGCTCGATCGCGAGAGCCGCTACGATGTCTATACGACCCGTGGGCTCGATGCCACGGCGCTCGGTTTGCCGCCCAACTTTCGGGTGATCCCCAGCCGGCTGCCCACAATCAACCCCCGCGTGCGCATCCCCTGGGAGCAATTCCTCGCCCCGTTGCTCCTGCGCCGCAGCGGCGCCCGGCTCTTCCATGGCGTCCATAGTGTCGTGCCGCTCGCCTCGCCGGTGCCCAGCGTCGTGACGGTCCACGACCTGGCTTTCATCCGATTTGCGCAGACCTTCCGGGCCTACAACCGCGCCTACCTGGATTTCGCCACGCGCCTGAGTGTGCGCCGCGCCTCCCGCATCCTCGTGGTCTCCGAGCATACCAGGCGGGAGGTGGTGGGTCTGCTTGGCGTTCCCCCTGAGCGGGTGATCGTGACGCCGAACGCGGCTCGCGCCCACTTCCAGGTGCCAGAGCCCGGGACCCTGGAGGCCTTCCGCGCGCGGAAGGGGCTGCCCGAGCGTTTCGTGCTCTACGTGGGTACGCTGGAGCCGCGCAAGAACCTCACCACCCTGCTGGAGGCCTACGCCGAGGTGGCACGCCGCCATGACGTGCCGCTCCTGGTGGGTGGTGGGAAAGGCTGGCTCTACGATGCGGTCTTCCAGCGGCTGGAGCAACTGGGGCTTCGTGAGCGGGTGCAGTTCGTCGGCTATATCGAGGAGGAAGAACTGCCGCTCTGGTATGCGGCCGCTACGGTGTTCGTCTTCCCGTCGATCTACGAGGGCTTCGGTATGCCTCCGCTGGAGGCGATGGCCTGTGGCACGCCGGTGATCGTCTCCAGCAGTTCCAGCCTGCCAGAGGTGGTGGGCGACGCTGGCCTGCTCGTGCCTCCCCATAGCCCCGCGGCCTTCGCTGAGGCGATCGACCGGGTGCTTGGCGACGCTGGCCTGCGCCAGGAGCTGCGTGAGCGGGGTCTGCGGCAGGCCCGCAGCTTCAGCTGGCGCACCACCGCCGAGCGCACCCTCGCCGCTTACCGGGCTGTACTGGCCGAGGGCTAGCGCGGCCCGGTAGGCCCTGTGCCGCAGCCGGATGCTCGCTCGTGCAGGCTGCTAGACAGAGCCTGCCACAGCCGCTACAATGCGGATGGTTGCGACCGCAATCGAGTCAGGATGCGCAGCTCCGGGCATGGGATGGGGGTGGAGCGCCACGGGTCGTCCCCTTCCGTTACCCCCGGCTCGGCGCCGCGTACCTCGTACGCCCGGCTTCGTGCCGTGTGGGATGCGTCGAGGCGAGCGGCGGCAGCCGCAATCTGCAGTCTGCCCTCAGCAATGGCACAAGAGGAGCGCACATGGTCCGGCTGGAACACGAGATCTTGTTCACCCCCATCCCCGACCGTATCGCCCGCCTACGGGAGCTAGCCTACAACCTGTGGTGGACCTGGCACCCCGAGGCCCAGGATCTCTACCGGCAGATTGACCCCGACCTGTGGGAGTTGGTGTATCACAACCCCGTCGACTTCCTGCGCGACATCCGCCAGCGCAAGCTCGAGGAGGCCGCCGCCAGCGCCACCTATCTCAAGCACTACGACAGCGTGCTGAAGAGCTTCGACGCCTACATGGGCGCGAAGAAGACCTGGTACAGCCGCCAGAGCGAGGGCAACAGCCGCGATTTACTGGTAGCCTACTTCAGCGCGGAGTTTGGCATTCACGAGTCGCTGCCGATCTATTCGGGCGGCCTCGGAATCCTGTCGGGCGACCACGTGAAGGAGGCCAGCGACATGGGCCTGCCCTTCATCGCCGTCGGATTCATCTACCCCCAGGGCTACTTCCGCCAGCGCCTGGACCCGAGCGGCTGGCAGATGGCCGAGTATCACAAGCTCAACTTCGCCGATGTGCCGGCCATCCCCGCCCTCGACCCGGAGGGCAAGGAGGTGGTTGTTGAGGTGGAGCTCCCCGGCCGCACGATCTACGCTAAGGTCTATAAGTTCCAGGTCGGGCGGGTGAGCCTCTACTTGATGGATACCGACATCCACCCCAATAGCCCACAGGATCGTGAGCTCTCGGCTCGCCTCTACGGTGGCAATGAGGAGATGCGCATCTCCCAGGAGTTGGTCCTGGGCATCGGCGGGGTGCGGGCGCTGCGGCGGCTCGGCTATCGACCGACCGTCTGGCACATGAACGAGGGCCACTCGGCCTTCCTGGTGCTGGAGCTCTGCCGCGAGCTGGTGGCCCAGGGCCTCTCGTTCGATGCGGCGATGCGCCAGGTGAAGGCGCAGTGCGTCTTCACGACCCACACCCCGGTGCCAGCAGGCAACGATGCCTTCCCGCTGCCCATGATCGAGAAGTTCTTCTGGAACTACTGGCCCCAGCTGAACCTCACCCGCGACGAGTTTATGGGCATTGCGCTGCAGGAGCAGCAGTGGGGGCCCACGTTTGCCATGACGGCCCTGGCCCTGCGGCTCTCCGAGTACCACAATGGCGTGAGCAAGCTGCACGGCCATGTGGCACGCGGGATGTGGCAGTGGCTCTACCCCGGGAAGAGCCAGGACGAAGTGCCGATCACGTCGATCACCAATGGCGTGCATACCGCCACCTGGCTGGCCCCTGAGCTCCGTGAGCTCTACAACGCCTACCTCGGCAAGAACTGGGAGGATAACCTCGATGACCCGAAGGTCTGGCAGAAGGTCTACCAGATCCCCGACGAGGTACTGTGGACTACGCGCCAGCGGCTGAAGAGTCAGCTGATCACCTTCGCCCGCCAGCGCCTGATGGCTCACTACCGTCACCTCGGCCAGGGCGCGCCGGTGTGGCCGGTGCTGGAGGAGCAGATCCTCACCCTGGGCTTCGCGCGTCGCTTTGCTACCTACAAGCGGGCCACGCTGCTCTTCAAGGATGTGGAGCGGCTGAAGTATCTTCTGAACCGGCCCGGCCGGCCCATTCAGATCCTCTTTGCCGGTAAGGCCCACCCCAAAGATGACCCCGGTAAGCACTTCATCCAGACCGTCTATCAGCTGGCGCTGCAGCCGGGCCTTGCCGGGCGGATCATCTTCCTGGAAGAGTACGATATGGCCGTGGGCCGCGCCCTCACCCAGGGAGTCGATGTGTGGCTCAATAACCCCCGCCGGCCGTATGAGGCGAGCGGCACGAGTGGCATGAAGGCCAGCCTCAACGGCGCGCCCAATTGCTCGATCCTCGATGGCTGGTGGCCCGAGGCCTTCAACGGCAAGAATGGCTGGGCGATCGGCGAGGAGCGCGAGTATTCCAACCAGGACGAGCAGGACTGGAACGATGCCCAGTCGCTCTACCACCTGCTCGAGCACGAGATCGCGCCGCGCTTCTACGATGGCCGCGATGGCAACGGGGTACCGGTGGCCTGGGTGCAAACCTGCAAGGAGGCGATCGCCACGGTGGCGCCAGCCTTCAGTATGCGCCGCATGCTCGCCGAGTACGTCCAGCAGATGTACATCCCTGCCGCCACCCACGCGGTGGTCGCGAAGTAGGCCCGTGCTCCCGCGCGCCGTCACCATCGGCCGGATCGCCGCCATCCCTGTCCGGCTTCACTGGAGCTGGCTGCTGATCTTCGGCTTGCTGGTGGTGGCGCTGCGGCCAGCGTACGCCGCCAGCGCTTGCCCGGGTGCTGCGCCCTGCGGCGCCGATCTCGGCCTCGCGGCCCTGATGGCACTGTTGATTGGCGCCTCGGTATTGCTCCACGAGCTGGGCCACGCCCTGGTGGCCCGGCGCCTTACGGTGCCGGTGCAGAGCATAACGCTCTTCGCCTTTGGTGGGGTAGCCGAGGTGGACGCCGAGGCGCCCGGCCCGGGCGCTGAGCTCGTAATCGCCGTGGCCGGGCCGGCGGTGAGCCTGCTGCTGGCCCTGGGCGCCGGGTTGCTGTGGTGGCTCCGCGCCCCTGGCAACCCGGGCGATCTCACCGCGCTGCTGGCGGCCCACCTGGCCCTCGCCAATGCGATCATGGCCCTGTTCAATCTGCTGCCCGGCTACCCGATGGACGGCGGCCGGGTGCTGCGCGCCACGCTCTGGTTTCTCAACGATGAACTGCTCCCGGCTACCAGGGTTGCCGCGCAGGTGGGCCGGGCCTGCGGCGGCCTGATCGCGCTCGCCGGCCTCGCCGTGGCGGTGGCCGCTCGTCTGCCCCTCGTCGCCCTCTGGTCGGCCGTGGTCGGCCTCTTCCTCTACCGCACCGCCAGCGCGAGCTACCGGCAGCTGGTGATCCAGACCGTCCTCCGGGATGTGACGGTCGGCGATCTGATGCAGCGCCGCTTGCGAACCGTCACTGCTGACCTGACCCTCGAGCAGTTCGTGGCCCGCTTCGTGCTCGGCCAGTCGGAGACGGGCTTCGCCGTGGTGGAGCCCGCCGCCGAGGAGCACGATGCCCCGGAGCTGCTGGGGATGATGACGCTGCGCAATCTTCGCCGCTGCACGACCGACCAGTGGTCCAGCCGGCGCGTCGCCGAGACGATGACGCCCGCCGCTGAGGTGATGGCCCTCTCGCCCCGGATGCTCGCCTTCGACGCGCTCTACACCTTCGGCGCGAGCCCCGACGATCTGTTGCCCGTGCTCGATGGCCGGCGACTCGTCGGCATCCTGCGCCGGCGCGACATCGCTGTGTTCGTCCAGGTGCAGCTGGCGCGCCGGAAGCTGTACTGCTAGGGCTTTTCTCGGAACGGTTGAATCGCGGGTGGAGGGCTGAGGTCCTTCAGAATGCCATCCGCTGGCGATTCCCCGCTTCCTGTTCTCGATACGCGCTCCAGGTTCGCCGGCGCAGCTCGTCGTGCTGGAGCGCCGATCGTTCGCGCCAGGAGGCCCATGGGCTTCGTTGCTGGGATGGTCTCGCTCCGTGAGACCTACGTTCGCCTCCGCGAGCACTTCGGGCCGCTGACTGGTGCCGGCGCGCTCCGGCCCTGGTGGCCGATCTTCGGCGACGATCCGCCTTTTGAGATGCTGGTCGGCGCCGTGCTGGTGCAGCAGACCCGCTGGGAGACGGTGGAGGCGGCCGTGTTGCGGTTGCTCGCAGCGGGGCTACTGAACCCGCCCGCCCTGGCCGGGTCCGATCCTGCTACGCTTGCGGCGCTGATCAGGCCGGCTGCCTTTCACGCCCAGAAGGCCCCCGGGCTGATCGCGATTGCTCGCCATCTCTGCGCCCATCACGGGGGCAGCATGATCAAGCTGCTCGCTCAGCCGACAGACACCCTACGCTGTGAGTTGCTCTCCTTGCCGCGCATAGGCCCGGAGACCTGCGATGTGATCATGCTCTACGGCGGCGGGCACCCGGTGTTCGTGGTGGACGAGTACACCCGGCGTCTGTTCGAGCGAGTCGGGGTGGAGCCGGAAGCCCTCACCCCGTCGTTCTGGCGCCGCGCCCGGTACGAAGCCGCGCGCCAGCAGATCGAGGGCGATCTCGGGCAGGTGTTTGCCGGTGACCAGCCAGCCACTGGTGGCTCTGCGTTTGCCGTGGGCGCCTCAACCGGGGCACCCATCGCCAGCAGCGCTCCGGGCGTTCCCCGGGGCCTCGACGTGCGCGCGGAAGGCGTACATCCTCCAGCGACCGCGCACGATCACCGCTCTTTCGGGGCCGCCAGCCACCAACTGGCCTCCCTCTACGCCGAGTTTCACGCGCAGATCAACGAGGCCTGCGTACGCTACTGCCTGGCTCGGCCCCGGTGCGATGGGCCGCCGGCGCGGCGTGTCTATAGCGCGCAGGAGGGGCGTGAGAGCTACCTCGGATACCACAGCGGCTGCCCACTGCGGCCGATCTGCGGCTACTATCAGCGGGGAGGCGCACAGGAGCGCTGAGATCAAACCCGGTTGGGTATACGCTGCCGGGTTGGGCAGGGGCATGCAACCCCTCCGCGCCTCCACACCATTGCACGGTGTCAAGCCGGATGTCGTCTGAGAGGAGCGCGCGATGGAACGTCCGGCAATCGCCGGGGCGGCTAGCCCGCAGGGGAACCCTCTGGAGGTGCTGGCCGTCTTTCTACGGCTGGGCCTGACCTCGTTTGGCGGCCCGGTGGCGCACGTGGGCTATTTCCGCGAGGAGTTGGTGGTCCGGCGCCGCTGGGTCGACGAGGCGACCTATGCCGATCTGGTGGCGCTGTGCCAGTTTCTGCCCGGCCCGGCGAGTAGCCAGGTGGGCATTGCGATTGGCATCGCACGGGCGGGGCTGCTCGGCGGTCTGGCGGCGTGGTCTGGCTTCACGCTGCCCTCGGCCCTGATCATGGCGACCTTTGCCATGGGCGTTGGGGCCGTGGGCAGCGGCGCGGGCGGCGGCTGGCTTCAGGGCCTGAAGGTGGTAGCGGTGGCGGTGGTGGCGCAGGCCGTCTGGGGAATGGCTACTAGGCTCTCACCCGACGCGCCCCGGGCGACGATAGCGCTGGCTGCAGCGGTGCTGCTGCTCCTCTGGCCAGTAGCTCTCGCCCAGGTTGCGGTGATCGTGGCCGGAGGCGTGCTGGGCTGGTACCTGCTGCGGCACGCCGAGGAGGCCCCGCAGGGTGCTGCGGCGATCGGGGTGCCCCGGGCGCTCTCGCTCGCCAGTGCCGTGGCGCTTCCACTCGGCCTGGTCGGACTGCCCGCGCTCGCGGCGGCCACGGGCGATCAGGGCGTGAAGCTGTTCAGCGCCTTCTTCAGGGCCGGGTCGCTGGTGTTTGGTGGCGGCCACGTGGTGCTGCCGCTGCTGGAGTCTTCGGTGGTGCCGCCGGGCTGGGTAACGGCCGAGCAGTTTATCGCCGGCTATGGCGCGGCGCAGGCGGTGCCGGGGCCGCTCTTCACCTTTGCAGCCTACCTGGGGGCGATCAGCGCGCTGCCGCCGAACGGATGGGCCGGCGCGGCCCTGGCAACGGTGGGGGTCTTCCTGCCCTCGTTTCTGCTGCTCTGGGCGGCTCTTCCGCTCTGGGGACGTCTGCGCGGCGCACCGGGAGCCCAGGCGGCTCTGCGTGGGGTCAATGCCGCCGTGGTGGGCCTGCTTCTCGCCGCACTCTACGATCCGGTGATCACCAGCGCGATTCGTGGCCCCGCTGATGTGGCTCTGGCCTTTGCCACCTTCGGCGCGCTCCAGATCTGGAGGGTGCCGCCGTGGGCAGTGGTGGCGGGCGCCGCCGCGATCGGGGCGCTTGCGCTGTAGAGCCAGCACCGCGAACCAGGATCGGTGAACCGCACGTAGATGGCGTTCTGACGCGCTCCAGCCCTTCACAGGCGACGCACCCTTTTTGGAGCAGCCTATTTTCTATCCCTCCACCCCAGGCGTTGTGCAATGTGAGAAAGGTGGGGTGGCGGGTACCGAGCCAGGGCGCCGCCGTCACATCGACTCGCTATCACATGGCGAGGAATGCGCCCAGGGCGCCGAAGAGCGCCGCAGGCGCCTCGGCCATCGGGACATGGCCACACTCCTCGATCAGTACCAGGCCGGCGTGGGGGAGGGCGTCGGCCAGTGCGCGGGCCGTGCTCGGTGGGAAGAGCGGGTCGGCGGCGCCGGATATCACCAGGGTCGGGGCCGCTGCTCGCGGCGCCGCCGCAGCCACGCTGAGATCACCGGCGGTGCAGGCGGCCTCAAGCCCCACGCGGGCGTCCATGGCCACGAGATCAGCGGCGCCGATGGCCAGTAAGGCGGGTGGCAGCGCGGTGGGCCTCCGCAGCAGCGGGCTTGCCAGCAGGGCCGGCAGCGGCGGTGTGGTCCAGGCGAGTTGCGCGAAGGGCCGCGCGGCGGCGAGCCAGGGGCGCCAGAGTGCCAGCCATGGCCCCCAGAGCGCCGCGCTGACCTGCAGCGAGAGGTGCAGCCGGGCCATCCAGAGGGCCTCCAGCAGATCTCGTGGCAGCCCGAAACTCACCAGGGCCAGCCGCGCCACCGCCTCTGGCCGGGCGCTGGCCACAAGCAGCGCCAGCGCCGCCCCGAGCGAGTGCCCGCCGAGCGCAAACCTCTGGAGGCCAAGGGCATCGGCGCACGCGCCGATGGTCGCCGCGAGCCCGCCGAGCGTGAACGGGGCGTCGGGCGGCGGCGACGCGCCGAAGCCGGGCAGATCGAGGGCCACCACGTCGTGATGGGCGCTCAGGGCGGCGAAGGCGCCGAGCCAGTGCCGCGATGAACCACCCCAGCCGTGGAGCAGGAGGAGCGGCGGCCCCTGGCCCGCGCGGCGGTAGGCTACCGGCCCGGCGGAGAGGGCAATCGTCTGGAGGGCGGGGAGCGGGAGGGGTTGGCTTCCTGGCGACATCGTGGGCTGGCCCTTCGTGCTTGTGGTGCAACGCCCGCCAATGATAGCAGACGCCGGGGTAAGCCTCAGGCGCGGCCCGCACCTGTGCAGAAGGTTGGGAGCGATCACCCCCTGGGTCAGCCCCGGGTGCCGGTAGCTCGGCGAGCGCGCCATCAGGCGCTGAGGCTCATCGTCAGCAGCGAGGCGCCGCCCGGAGATTTGGGGGTGCTGGCGCTGAGCGTTGCCGCGATCGTCGGGAGCAAATCGCGCAGATCGAGCGGCTTGGCGAAGTAGCGCTCGATGCCCAGCTCCCGCATCCGGGCGCGCAGGCCCGGCGAGTCGTAGGCGGTGAGTACGAGTATCGGTAGCCCGGGGCGGAAGCTCCGGACGACCCGCATCAGAGCCAGGGTGCTGCTGGCGCGGGGGCCAGGGTCGACGATCAGCAGATCGACACTGTTGTTGGCGCAGGCAAGCCAGGCGGTATCCGGGGTTGGATCGGCCAGCACATGGTAGGCCTCGCCCAGCATGGCCTGGAGCGCGCGCTGGGTGATCAGGGCCGCAACAGGGTCTTCGTCCACGACGTGGATCTGCCAGGGGGGCATGGCGGCGCGCTCCTGAACGAGTGTGCCCGGCGCAGGGGGATGGCCGCTCGCGCCTTGGCGTATCGTAGCAGTCGCGCCGGGGTCTGTGATGGGGCGAGCCGGCAACAGAAGGTGGTGAACCGTCAACCCTCCGAGCCGCGCTCCTCCTCGACGGGCAGGAGGATCGTAAAGGCCGTGCCTCTACCTGGCTCACTCTCCAGATCAATGCTCCCACCGTGCTGGGTGACGATATGGGCGCTGATGGCGAGGCCGAGGCCGGTTCCCTGAGCCTTGGTGGTGTAGAAGGGTTCGAAGAGGTGCGGGCGGTGCTCGGGCGCAATCCCGATCCCGGTGTCCTGGATGACAATGCTGACGGCGGCGGGAGACCGCAGCAGCCGGGTCACAACGCGCAGTTCACCCCCGCCGGGCATGGCGTCGCAGGCGTTGAGAATAATGTTGAGAAACACCTGGCGCAGCTGGTCGGCGTGCGCAACGATCGGAGGCAAATCGGGGTCGAGGACGGTGGAAGTCGTGATATGGCCGTGGCGCAGGTGAGTCTGCACCAGCTCGAGGGTCTCACGGAGGAGGGTGTTGATATTCGTGGGGGCCAGTTCGGCGCGGGTGGGGCGGTAGAAGTCGCGCATGCGGGTGATGATCCGCGCAATCCGGCTGAGCTCCTGCTGGGCGATGGCGAGGTAAGGACGCTGCGGGGCGTCGGGCGGCAGATCCTGCTCGACGAGGTAGAGGCTGTTGCGGGCGGCGTAGAGCGGATTGTTAATCTCGTGGGCGATCGAGGCCGAGAGCTCACCAACGGCCGCGAGCTTGGCGCTCTGTAGCAACTGGGCCTGGGCACTGCTGAGGCGTGCCTGGGTCTCGGCGTGCAGCGAGCGGGTGATCTGCAGGTCGCGCTGGAGGGCGGCGGCGCGGGCCCGCTGGGTAATCTCGTCGATCGCCACAGCGGTCAGGTCGGCCAGGGCCTGGACAAAGGGGATGTCGCGGGGGTGGTAGAGGTGGGCGCTGATGCCGCCGTAGAGCACGAGGGCGCCGAGCCGCTGGCTCTCGACGCGGAGAGGCGTGAGGAGCGCGCTGGTAGGTGGCCAGTCAGGGAGGGCGGCCCGCAGCGCCTCCTGATCTGAGTCGGCGAGCTCGGCGAGGGCGAGCTCAAGCTCTGGCCCAACCAGGAGCATGGCGCGGGGGGCCAGGGTGGCCATGCGGGCCAGGCCAGCGCAAGTCGGGGGGCCGCCACCCGCCACGGCGCGCAGGCTCAGCACCTCGTGATCGGGGTCGAGCAGGTAGAGGTGGGCGGCCATCGTGCCTGGAAACAGGCCCACCGCCTCGGCCACTACCCGCTGGACGATCGCATCGACGTCGCGACCGATCAGCAGCGCGGCCGAGATCGAGAGGATGGTCGAGAGACGGGCGCTGAGGCTCAGGGCCTGGCGCTGCTGAAGCTCGGCCTCGCGCTCTACGATGGCCGCCCGCATCTCTGCGGCCCGCAGGCGCTCCTCCGTGGCACGGAGTTGGGCCCGCAGCGCGTCGAGCTCGCTCATGGACGCTTCTCCCACGGCGTAGGAGCCCGGCGTCTGTTGCTCGCCGGAGCCAGAGCTTGCGCGCGAGCGGTGCGCCCGGACACGAACCGGCCCCCTCGCCTGCCCACGAGCCCTGTTTGAGCCCCCGAGCGCCGGTCCATGCACGTTCCTACACCACACCCTGCACAGCCTCACGCGTTGCGCTTGGCTGTGGAGCACGTTATAATGCGCGCATCACTCACCGCCCCCACTATAGTCGCTTTCAGTAGGGAGCGCAACGTCCATGGCTACGCCCGCAAAGGTGCTCGTTGTTGATGATGAACAGAATATTCGCCTCACGCTCAGCGCCCTGCTTGGCCGCGCCGGTCATGCGGTGACGGTCGCCGCCAGTGGTGAGGAGGCCGTGGCGCTCTTCGAGCGACAGCCGTTCGATCTGATGCTCGTCGACCTGCAGATGCCCGGGATGAACGGCATCCAGGTGGTGGAGGCGCTTCGCGCCGGGGGCCACGATACAGCCGTGATTGTGCTCACGGGCCACGGTTCGCTCGATACGGCGATAGCTGCGATGCACCAGGGCATTTTCGATTATTTGCTCAAGACGAGCGATCCGGAGCAGATTGTGGAGCGGGTGGCGGCCGGGCTGGAGGATCGGGCCAGGCGCCAGCGCCAGAGCGCACTGATCAGCGCGATCGGCGCGGCGGCCCAGGAGTTGGCTGGCGGCGCCCCGGCGCCCGCAACCATCGGCGAGCTGAACCGCCCGCCCGCCCCGGCGCCACAGCACCCCGGGGAGCGCCAGATCACCATCGGCCAGCTGCAGCTTGATACCTGGCACCAGACGGCTACCCTCGGTGGGCGTTCGCTCAACCTGACGCCGACTGAGTTTCGTCTGCTGCTCTGCCTTGCCGAACACGCTGGCCAGATGCTCGCCTACACGCAGTTGGTGCGCTGCGCCCAGGGCTATGAGGCCAGCGATCTGGAGGCCGGCGAGCTGATCAAGCCCCACATCCACCACCTGCGCCAGAAGCTTGAGCCCGACCCCAGTGCGCCACGGTACCTGCTCAATGTGCGCGGTAAGGGCTACATTCTGCAGATCGATTAGGTGGCCCCATGGGCTGCTCTGGCACCTCGGATGGACGCAACTCCCTGCCCCATCCCAGGGCGCCCAACCGACTGCTCTGGTGCTCTGGTGCGTGGGCGGCGGATGGGGCTAGACGCGCTGGTGGGGCGTCTCTCCACCGGGGTGGTGCGCCGGGATCGTGCTCCGGCGCACTCACCGTGGCGACTCTCTAGCACATTGGTACGGCCACGGCCCGCGCAGTTGGAATGGGCGGGCCGCCTCTCCTGGCTCCGGTGCAGCGAAGGACCCCCATGCCTGACGAGTTGCTCTACTTCAATGGCGTGAATGCGAGCCGGGGCGCCTATGGCCGCGAGCCGATGACCGCCGCAGAGTTGGCCGCCCTGATCCGTGGCCCCGCACCGCGTGGCGAGCAGGTGGACCCCGATCCCGAGCAGCGGCGCCTGCTCAAGCAGCGCGCCCAGCAACTGGAAACCGGCGCGTTCGAGGTGAAGGAGGGCGTCCAGCAGGACGATCTCTCCCAGACGGGCTGGGCGGTCGTCTTTCCGGCACCGCCCGCCGGCACCCCCGATCCCTACGCGGCCGTGCGCGAGGCCCTGGCGCCCCTGCTCGATCTGCGCCGTCGTCAGGCTGGCCCGCTCTACCGCGAGTGTTTCGGCCCGGCCGGCTATCGCCCTGGTGAGTCCCGGGGTGATTTCCTCAAGCGCCAGGGCGCGGCCACCAGCGGCCCGGTCGATCCTGAGCGCTTTCCGTATTATGTGCTGCTGGTCGGCTCCCCCGAGGAGATCCCTTTCCGCTTTCAGTACCAGCTAGACGTGCAGTACGCCGTGGGCCGCCTGCATCTGGAGCACGTCCGGGCCTACGGCCAGTACGCCGCCAGCGTGGTGGCTGCCGAGAGCGGTGAGGTGGCCCTGGCGCGGCGAGCGGTCTTCTTTGCCCCGGCTAATCCCGACGACCCGGCAACCAGGCGCTCGGCGAGCGAGTTGGTGGCGCCGCTGGCCGCCTCGCTCCAGGCCGAAAAGCGCGCTAGCACCTGGCAGATCGCGCGCGTGGCTGGCGAGCAGGCCACCAAGGCGCGTCTCGCCGCGCTCCTCGGTGGCGCCGAAACGCCCGCCCTGCTCTTCACCGCCAGCCACGGCGCCGAGTTCGACCCGAGCGACCCCAGGCAGGTGGCTCACCAGGGCGCTTTGATCTGCCAGGATTGGCCGGGCCCCCGCGGCTGGGGCCGTCGGCCGCTCCCCGCCGACTTCTACCTCGCCGGCGATGATATCGGCGCCGACGCCCGCATCCTCGGCACGGTCGCCTTTCACTTCGCCTGCTTCGGCGCCGGTACGCCGCGTCTGGACGACTTCCCCCATGAGCGCGGCGCTCAGGCCGCGATCGCCCCCCACGCCTTCGTCAGCCGGCTCGCTCAGCGGTTGCTTGGCCACCCCAGAGGCGGCGCCCTGGCCGTGATCGGCCACGTGGAACGGGCCTGGACCTACTCCTTCAGCGATAGCTATGGCGCCCGGCAGCTGGAGACCTTCGACAGCGCTCTGCGGCGGATCATGCTCGCGGGCGCGCCGGTGGGCTGGGCCCTGGAGTTCTTCAACAATCGCTACGCCGAGCTTGCCACCGGCCTCACCGAGGATTTCGAGAACATCCGCTTTGGCACCCCGCCCGACGACTACATCTTCACGGCGCGCTGGACCGAACATAACGATGCGCGCAGCTACGTGGTGCTCGGCGATCCGGCGGTGCGGCTGCCTCTGGCGCCCGCCGATGTCGAGCCGCCCGCTGCGCGTGCCACCATCCCCGAGGTAGCCATGCCCGACCCGCCCACCGCAGGCGCCGCTCAACCAGCGCCCGAGCGCCCGGATCTCCCCGCGAGCCCCGCATCGCCCGGCGATACGCCCGCGCCGGCCTACACCCTCACGACCCCTGGCCCGGTCGTGATCTACGCGGGTTACCCCCCGGGTGGGCTGCCCGCCCAGGGTTCGGCAGGCAGTTACGGGCTCGGCGACCTCTTCCGCAGCGGTGGCGAGGCCGTGAATGAGACGTTCCAGAAGCTCAACGAGACCCTCCGGGGCTTCGCCGAAAAGCTGAGCCAGACGCTCCAGACCACCCTCGAAGATGCGGCTCACCTGGAGGTGGAAACCTATGTCGCCTCCGACCTCGCGGCAATCGCCTATCGCCAGGGCGACTTCAGCGGCGCCGAGCTGCGGGCCGTCACGCGGATGAGCCTCGACGGTGACACACAGGTGCTGGTGCCGCAGCGCGACGGTGGTGGCGTGGATACGGAGCTCTGGGCCGTTCATACCAGTATGGTCGCCCAGGCCCAGGCCAATCGCGCCGAAATGATCAAGGCGATTGCCGAGGCTGCCTCGGGCCTCTTCGCGGCCATGCAGGGCAAGTGATGGGTGGCGGGGTGATCGTTGGCCGTGGATGGACGCTGTGATGGCATCGTTCGAGCTCATCGATCCCGCAGGCGGCCCGGCGCCCCCAGGGCCGTGGGCCAGCCGCCCCATCCCTGCGGGCAGCTTCGGCGCCGCCGGTGAGTCCGAGGCCGCGCTGCCGCTGTGGCGCGTGATCCTGCCAGCAAGCCCCGTTGCCGCCCGCGCCGATCTCGCTGCGGCTGAACACTCGCTCGCCGCGCAGGAGGCCGCCGTGGCCGCGGCCCCGATCCGCCTGCGCGCCCTGGCGACAGGCGGGAGCGCCGTGAGCTTCGGGGCCCCCACCGCCACCCCGGAGACGAATCTGCTGGCATTGATCGCCGAGCAGCGGGGTGTGGGCGCCGCGAGCTTCGGAGGGGGCGGTGGCCCCCTCGCCGAGGCCGAGGAGCGCTTTGGCGCCTTCGTAGCCCAGGTGCGCGACGCAATAGCCTACGCCGCCCTGGTCGAGACGTTGCGTGAGGGGGTGCTCGTTGCCCGTAGCCAGGTGGGGTGGACAGGTGATCTTCGCTCGCTCCTCGCGCCCGGGCCGCTTGGCGAGCACCGCGCCCTCCACCGCCGCGCCCTCGCGCTGGCCCTGCGCTCGCGGGCGGCCCTGCTGCGCAGCTTCGGTATCGTGATGCGCGGCGCCGCCATTGTGGCCGCCATGGCCAGTTCGCCCGCTGGCGCGCTCATCGCCGCGCCCGCCGCCTGGCGTTTCGTCGATGACCTGCTGCGTGAGGTACGTGGGTAGGAGTGGGTATCGGAGCGCGAAGGAGCAAGAACCGCGATGGCCAGCAATCTGGACGATTCTATCCGCGAGGCGGCTGCCAAAGTGCGCCAGTACATCGAAGATGCCGCCGTCATGCAGGTAAGCACCTACTATGTGCTCACCGGCACCGAGGAGATCGCGAAGCTGGAGGGCGAGCGCCCCGGGGCCTTCACCGAGGTGAAGCTCGACGGCGATACCAGGGTCGTGGTGCCGATGCGTAAAGGCCGTGACGGCACCATGGAGCTCGATGAGGCCCTGTTTACGGTTCACGAGCGCAATGTGCAGTCCGCTACCGATTACCGGGCCAGGGTGCTCGGTGCGCTGATCGGACTGCTCCAGCGGAGATAGTAACCCATGGCTGAGACCGGTGCGATCCCGCCGCGGCTGCGGGAGATTATCGAGGAGTTCCAGACCAGCGACCGCAATGAGAAGCTGGAGTTGATGCTGGACTTTGCCGACCGACTCCCCCCGTTGCCCGAGCGGCTCCGCTCCCACACCGCGATGGAGCAGGTTCATGAGTGCATGAGCCCCGTCTTCGTCTACGCTGAACTGGAAGGCCACGGGATGGTCTTCCACTTCGATGTGCCCGAAGAGGCACCAACCACCCGTGGCTTTGCCGCTATCCTCGCTGATGGCCTCCGTGGGCTCACCCCCCGCGAGGTCCTCGCTGTGCCCGGCGACTTCGTCCAGGAGATGGGTCTGCACCAGATCCTGAGCCCTCAGCGCCTCAATGGCATCAGCGCCATCCTCGCCTATATGAAGCGCCAGGCTCTTCAGCACTTGCAATGACAGTAGTTTTACGCAAGACTATTGCAAGTGCAACCAGATAATGGTATACTCGGCGACAGCCCCGACACGATCGTGTGAGCGAAGGCGGCCCGAGTGCCGCCACAGGCTACAGCGACTGTAGCGCGCAAAGGAGCAGAGGGTCATGCGCCGGTCCTTGTTGGTCGTCCTGCTCGCCGTGCTGGCGAGCCTCTTTGTGCTGCCCGCCACCCCCACCACCGCTGCCACTTTTCGGGATCACGTTGCCCGCACCCCGGAGACCCCCACCAGCCAGCAGGTGGTTACGGTGCGGATGGCCAGCGACACAGCCTTCGGCGAGACGGCCGGCCTGGAGTACAACGTCGGCTCCAGCTACACCAGAGTGCTCGGGACGTTCGTCTCCTACAATAGCGCCACCAACACCTCGCTCTGGGACGCGACCATCCCCGCCTTTCCCGATGGCACCCTGGTCCGGTACCAGCTCTTCACCCGCAACCAGACGGGCGACGACTACGGCTTCAGCGGCTTCAACTGGAGCTACATCGTCGATGACGGCGACATCCAGTGGAACGGCCTGCGCCACGACAGCTTCGACAGCTACTACCGGAGCCCCTTTGGCGCCGTGTCCGCTGGCACCCAGGTGACGCTGCGCTTCCGCACGCTCCCCCTCGATGTCAGCGCGGTGAGCCTGCGCGTCTACAGCTACGATCCTGCCACCAGTACCACCGCCGCTCCGGTGGACTACCCGCTGAGCTACCTGGAGGACCGGGTGGAAAGCGGCACAACCTACGCAATCTGGAGCATCACACTCACAACGCCGAGCAGCCCGGCGATCTGGTACTACAAGTTCCGGGTGCAGGACGGCCTGGACACCGACTGGTACGGCGACAACAGCACCGACGATCACGACAACCTCGGCCAGGGCGGCGAGGGCGCCCCGAGCGACGACGAGCCCTTCCCGGCCTTCCAGCTCACGGTCTACCAGCCTGGCTTCGTTACGCCCACCTGGCTGCAGAACGCCAACGTCTACCAGATCTTCCCCGACCGCTTCCGCAACGGCGACATCACCAACGACTACTGCCGCCCTGGCGCCAGCACGGGCTGCCCGGTCTTCTATGGCAACCCCGATGTTGTGGCCCACACGACCTGGAACGAGGCGATCAACGACCCACGGCAGCCCGGCGACAGTTTCAACGACTACGGGAACCAGTTCTACGGCGGCGATCTCTGGGGTGTGATCGAGAAGCTCGACTACCTGCAGGGTGTGGGTTTCGATACGCTCTACTTCACGCCGATCTTCGCCGGTCGCTCCAATCACCGCTACGACACCGACAACTATCTCACGATCGATCCAGCGCTCGGCGGCGATGCGGCCTTCCAGGCCCTGGTGCAGGAGTTGGAGCGCCGTGGCATGCGCCTGATCCTCGACGGCGTCTTCAACCACGCCTCGTCCGATAGCCTCTACTTCGATCGCTATGGCCGCTACGCCAGCGATGGCGCCTGCGAGAATTTGAGCTCGCCCTACCGCGAGTGGTTCCTCTTCAACACGAGCGCTACGCCCTGCACGACGGGCGATTACCCCGGCTGGTTCGGCTTCGACAGTCTGGCCGTCTTCGACGACGGCAACGCCGCCCTGCGCGATTTCATCTACCGCAACGGCGCCCAGAATGTCGTGCAGTACTGGTATGAGCAGGGTGTCAGCGGCTGGCGCTTCGATGTGGCCGACGAGATCAGCCACGACTGGTGGCGCGACTTCCGACCCTACGCCAGGGCCGATGCACCCGAGGGCCCCCTGGTGGGCGAGGTCTGGCCTGATGCGAGCCGCTTCCTGCTCGGCGAGCAACTCGACTCGGTGATGAACTACCGCTTCCGCAAAAATCTGCTCGGCTTCGCCCGCGACCAGTACGATTGGGGCGATAACGACAACAACGGGAGCAACCGGATCGTCCCCCTCAGCCCCAGCCAGTTCGATCGGGCGCTCAAGGCTGTGCGCGAGGATTACCCGCCCGAGGCGACGAAGGCGATGCTCAACCTGATCGACTCGCACGATACCAACCGGGCACTCTATGTGCTGTCGCTCCTCGGCGAGAGCGAGGCCCAGGCTAAAGAGCGTCTGCGGCTGGCGGCCCTCTTCCAGTTTACCTATCTCGGCGCCCCGATGGTCTATTACGGCGACGAGGCGGGGATCGACTCGCCCTCAGTGGCCAACGGCGTGAACGGTCCCGAGGACGATCCGTACAATCGCGCCCCCTACCCCTGGGCCGATGAGTCGGGCGACGTGAATGTCTATGGTCCGGCCGATGCGAGCCTGATCGCCTACTACAGCACGCTGGCCCATCTGCGCAAGCAGTCTGATGCGCTACGCCAGGGTGAGTTCGTCACCCTGCTGACGGGCGATACGACGCCGGCCACAGGCGACGACGATACCTACGCCTTCGCGCGGGTGGCGGGCAGCGAGGTAGCCGTTGTGGCCCTCAACCAGGGCGCTGGCAGCAACAGTGTCAGCCTCCCGGTGGGCGCCTATTTCGCTGATGGCACCCTCCTCGCCGATGCGCTGAACGGTGGCAGCTACAGTGTGAGCGGTGGTCGTGTGAGCCTCACCCTGGCCGCGCGGAGCGGGGTGATCCTGCTGCCAGCCCCGGCTGCTGCCGACACCACCCCGCCCACAGTCAGTGCGGCGATCACGCCCGCGCCCAACGCCGCCGGCTGGAACAGCGGCCCGGTGACGGTTGCTCTTGTCGGCGCTGATAGTGGCAGTGGCGTGCGAGAGTTGCGCCACTGGGTGAACGACGGCGCTGCGACGGTGGTGGCCGGTGCTACGGCGAGTGTGCCGGTGAGCGCCGAGGGGACCACCACCGTGAGCGTGCGAGCCATTGATGCGGCCTTCAACGGGAGCGCGGTTGCTACGGCCACGGTGCAGATCGACAGCACTGCGCCGGCAGTCTCGGCCAGCTATGTCGACAACGGCGACGGTACCGCCACCGTGACAATGACGGCGAGCGACGGCGGCTCAGGCCTGGGCGCTGTGTCCTACAGCGTGAATGGTGGCGCGCCACAGAGCTATAGCGGGCCGTTCGGCGTGAGCGGCTACGGCGCCTACACGATCGCCTTCACGGCGACCGACCTGGCCGGCAACCAGTCCGGTGGTTCACTTGGCTTCACCCTGCAAGCCCCGGTGACGAACGCAGCCATCAGCCCGGTGCTCGAGTGCGTGCGAACCAACGGGCCGGGGAGTTACACGGCCTTTTTCGGCTACAAGAACAACAACACGGTGACCGTCAGCATTCCAGTGGGCGCCAACAACCGCTTTACACCCCTGCCGCAGGATCGTGGCCAGACGACGAGTTTTCTGCCCGGCCGCCAGGTGCGCCAGTTCTCCGTCACCTGGGGCGGTGGCAACCTGGTCTGGAGGCTCAAGGGGCCCGATGGCAAGGGCCGTACGAGCACTGCCTCGCCGAGTTCCAGAGCCTGCCCCTAACAGGGATGCCGTGTGTGGCTTCAAGGGTTTGATCACCCCTGACACACGAACGAGCCGCGCAGATGTTCCTGCGCGGCTCGTTCGATCACTGACAGGCCTGGCCCCGACCCGTGGGCCTCAGGCGACGCGGGCGCGCAGCAGGCTGCGGGCCACTTTGTCGAGCACGTGGGCTGGCCGGCCGCCGCTGGGTAGGCCGAAGCGGCGGATCAACGCCCGGCGGTAGACATGGAGCGAGTAGGGCGCAAAATTGCAGCGGCGGCGGTTCGCGTGGTGATGATGCGGTCGCAGCTGGATAATCATAGGGCGCCCCTGGAACCTGTACGATCATTCACAAGCTGATGATACTGTCTTCGCCGCGCCGCGTCAATCCCGTAGGCCTGGCGCATTGTGTGTGCATTGTATGGACCTTCTGCCACCCATCCACCGGCCAGAGGTCGGGGTTTTGCCCATGCCCTCTGGAGCCGCTATCGCAATGTCGCGAACAGGGGGAGCCATCTGCGGAGGGCTGGAGCATGTCAGAACCCCGTCCGCGCATCCTCGCCGATGCACGATATCAAGCCGGACGTGATAGGATGCCCTGCGGCGTGCCGGGCTCCCGCCGGCCGTGGCGCGGTATGCTGCGGCGTGCCCCGAGATACAGTACAATAGGCGCACCTACCCCGCCCGCATCATCACGAAGCTGCCGGACGCCCCGGTGCCAGTGTTCTTGCTTCGGGCGACGTGCCTGCCATCCTGGTGATGGGGCCTTCAACCGCCTGGCTCGGGAGTCAGGATCTGGTATCCCTGTCAAAAGGAGAACGCTCACAATGCCGAGCATGCTGATCGACGGCAAAGCCGCCTCTGCCGCCAGCGGCGCCATCTTCCCCGTCCACAACCCGGCCACCGAGGAGATCCTGGACCACGTGCCCCAGGCGGGCCCGGAGGATGCTCGCCGCGCCATTGCCGCGGCCAATACCGCCTTCCGTGAGTGGCGCCGGGTGACCGCCCACGATAAGGCCCACGCCCTCCACGAGGTGGCCGCCCGGCTGCGGGCCCACAGCGAGGAACTCGCCCACCTCATGACCCTGGAGGGCGGTAAGCCCCTGATCGAAAACCGCGATGAGATCGGCTGGTGCGCCGCCTGCTTCGACTACTACGCCGAGCTTCAGCGCAACACTCGTGGCCGGGTTATCCCCTCTGTGGAGCCCTCCCAGCTGGCCATGGTGCTCAAAGAGCCCTACGGCGTGGTGGCCGCGATCGTGCCGTGGAACTACCCCTTGCTGCTGATGAGCTGGAAGCTCGCCCCCGCCCTCGCCGCAGGCAATGCCGTGGTGCTCAAGCCCAGCGAGATGACGCCCCTCTCAGCCCTGCGCTTCGGCGAGCTCTGCTGCGACCACCTGCCTCCCGGCGTGCTCAATATCATCACCGGCTTCGGTGACGTGGGCCGCGAGCTGGTGGTGAGCCCCGATACGCATCTGATCGCCTTCACCGGGAGCTTCAACACGGGCCGTGAGATTGCCCGCCTGGCCGCCGAGCGCGTGAAGAAGACCCACCTGGAGCTCGGTGGGAAGGACGCTTTCATCGTGGCCGAGGACGCCGATCTGGATGTGGCTGTGCCAGGCGTGGCCTGGGCCGCGCTGCTCAACGCCGGCCAGGTCTGTACCTCCACCGAGCGAGTCTACGTGCAGGAGTCGATCGCCCCGGCGTTTACCGAGCGGCTGGTGGCTTTTGTGCAGACCTTGCGCCTCGGCCCGGGCCTGGATCCCACCACCGACATCGGCCCGCTGGTGGGTGATCGCTACCGCGCCAAAGTGGAAGACCAGGTGGAGGAGGCCCGTGCAAAGGGGGCGCGGATCCTCACCGGCGGGCGCCGCCCGCCCCAGTTCGAGCGGGGCTATTTTTATGAGCCCACCGTGCTCACCGGGGTGGACCACTCCTTCCGGATTATGCGCGAGGAGACTTTCGGCCCCACCATCCCGATCATGGCCTACCGCACCTTCGATGAGGCCATCGCCCTGGCCAACGACTGTGACTACGGGCTCGGCGCGAATCTCTACACGAATGATCCGCGCAAGGTGAAGCAGTACTATGAGGAGGTGAAGGCCGGCACGTGCTGGGTGAACGACCCGCTCACCGACAATGATGCTGGTCCCTTCGGCGGAATGAAATTCTCCGGTGGCGCCCGCGAGCTCGGCGAGGAGGGACTCGAGGAGTTCCTGGAGACCAAGCACGTCCACTGGGACTTCAGCCCGGAGCGCAAGAGTTGGTGGTTCCCCTACGGGAAGGCCGAACGCATTTAGAGGTCTGCGGCGGCCGCCACCGTCTGAAAGTGGATGTCTACCGTATCCTCGATCCGGCGGGCATAGCCGCCGGCCATGGTGATCGCCAGGGGGATGCCGGCGCGGCGGGTATAGTGGTAGACGAGCCGGTCGCGCTCGGCGAGCCCGGCCTTGGTGAGGGTGAGGCGACCGAGCCGGTCGTCAAAATAGGGGTCGGCCCCGGCAAGGTAGATCACGAGCTCGGCGCGGGCGCTGGCGAGAGCCTGCCGCAGGCCCTGCTCCAGCGCGTCGAGGTAGGCGTCGTCGCCGGTGCCGTCGGGCAGCTCGATGTCCAGGTCGCTGCGCTGCTTGCGGAAGGGAAAGTTGTTGGCGCCGTGGATGGAGAAAGTGAAGATCGTCTCGTCCCCGGCGAGGATGGCGGCGGTCCCGTCCCCTTGATGCACGTCGCAGTCGATGATCGCGACCCGCCGGGCGCGGCCCTCGGCCTGCATTGCCCGCGCGGCAACCGCGCTATCATTGAACACGCAATAGCCGGCGCCGCAATCGGCGAAGGCGTGGTGGGTGCCGCCCGCGAGGTTGACGCCCACTTCGCCCGCAAGCGCGGCCCGGCAAGCGGCGATGGTGGCCCCGGCGGAGCGGCGGGAGCGCTCGACCATCTGCGGCGACCACGGGAAGCCGATCCGGCGCTGCTCCTCGGCGGTGAGCTCGCCCGTCTGCACGCGACGGATGTACGCGGGCTCGTGGGCGCGGGCGAGCTCGGCATCCCGCGCGGCGTGAGGGACGCGCAGAGCCGTGGGCGGCACGATCCCCGCCGCGACAACGCGCTCGCGCAACAGGGCATACTTCTGCATCGGGAAGCGGTGGCCGGGCGGGAGCGGCAGCACGAAGGTGTCGGAGTAGTAGATCTGCATGGCGCTGGCATTATAACGTGGGCGGGCCACTTTCCCGGGCCGCTGTGTTCAGGTGTGCGAGCGCGATTGTCATTGGAGCCCGGATGGACCCTCTCCAACTCTTCCTCCTCTTCCTTGCCGCCGTTGTCGCCGGCGCCATCAACGCCGTGGCCGGCGGCGGCAGTTTTATCTCCTTTCCGACCTTGATTCTCGCAGGCGTGCCGCCGATCACCGCCAACGCGACCAATAGCACCGCCCTCTGGCCAGGCAGCCTGGCGAGCGTGGGCGCCTACCGGCGCGAGTTGGCCGTACAGCGGCAGGGCCTGGTGCTCTTCAGCGCGATCAGCCTCACCGGTGGCCTGCTCGGCGCCCTGCTGTTGCTCCGCACCGGCGAGAGCACCTTCGAGGCGCTCATCCCCTACCTGCTGTTGCTCGCCACGCTCGTCTTCGCCCTGAGCCCGCGCATCACCAGGGCGGCGCGGCGCCTGGGCAAGGGCCAGGAGGGCGCCATGCGGCGCGTCGGTGTGCTGGCGCTCTACTTCGCCATCGCCGTCTACGGCGGCTTCTTCGGCGCTGGGCTCGGTATCCTCACCCTCGCCGTGCTCGGCCTGCTGGGGCTCGACAACATCCACGAGATGAACGCGCTGAAGACGCTGCAAGCCAGCCTCGTGAACGGGATCGCGGTGCTCGCCTTCGTGGTCGCCGGGGTGGTTCAGTGGCCGATCGCGCTGCTGATGACCGTAGGGGCGATCGTCGGGGGCTACGGCGGCGCCGCAATTGCCCGCCAGGTGAGCCCCGCCGTGGTGCGCTGGGTGGTGATCGCCATCAGCGTGAGCCTCACCACGTACTTTTTTATCACGGCGGGCTAACATCACCTCCGGCCTGGTGAGGTGTACCGGTGGAAGGGCCGCAGTGGCTTCAACGAGCGAGCCCTCCCAGGGAGCACGCTCCGGACACCTGTGCCGTGTCCCCGTCTCCTATGCCCGCTCCAATCGCAGGGTGAGCGTGTAGTTCTCGGCTGCGGGCCCACCCGAGGTGGCGGGGTAGGGCGCAACATCCACGATCGTGAGCCGCAGCGGGCCGAGCTCCTGGCTCAGCGGGGCGTCCGGGGTGATGCCGCCGGGCAGCCCGAGGCTGAAGGCGATCGGGTCCGCGCCATCGGGGGTGAGCGTGCCGGCCACCACCACGCGGCCCGCCCAGATGCACTGGGCGTCGGCGGGGCAGCGCGAGTCCTCGATCACTGCGTCGAAGCTGAGTTGCCCGCCGGGGATCGCCAGGCGCTCGCCGAGGGTGAGGGTCACCTCGCCCAACGGCGCCGGAGACTGCGCCGTCGGCGCCGCGAAGGGGCCGCTCGTGGCCTGGGGCGGCACGGCAGGCGGGCTGGCGCCGCAGCCGCCAAGGGCGGCGACCAGCGCGAGAGCTACGATGGCCGGTCGAGGCCCCATCGCCACTACGTCCTGGCCGCCAGCGCTCGACCGGTGGCCCGTGCCCCGTCGCAGCCAATCGCACGGGCGCCCGGGACGCAGGCGGCCCACCGGGACGCTGGATGGAACCACAACCATCTTCTGGTCCTATGCGTAGGGATACAGCGCGCGGCCTCGAGCTTGCGCAGGGTGACCGTGGCGACACCCAGGCGGGCCGCCAGGTCGTCCTGGCGCCAGTGGCGGGCCAGGCGCTGCCGCCGCAGCCAGTAGCGCACGTTTACGGCGAGGCTCGATAACAACTGGGCTTGAGGGCGCAAGGGTTCCCAGTTCGCTTCGATGAGTACGAGGAGGTCAAGCAAGATCTCGAGATCCTGGGTGCGTGGGAATGGAGTATTGGCTTCCTGTATAGACAAATCAGCTAGAGGTCGTATAATGCGGCCATGGCACGAGCACGCTTTCAGTTGACACCATCGGCGGCTGCCGCGCTTCAGGCAGCCGAGTT
>SFCB01000141.1 GCA_004367505.1 Chloroflexi bacterium OHK40
CCCCGACCCTGCTCACCTGGGCCATGAGCGGCGACCCGGTCTCGGTAGAGCCGTACGGCATCAATACCACCGGCCAGTACAACTACGAGGCCCGCGAGCTGGTCTACGACTCGCTGCTCTACTGGGATCAGGATCTCAAGATCCAGCCCGGCCTGGCCGAGTCGTACGAGACGCCCGACGACACGACCTACGTATTCAAGCTGCGCCCCGGCGTGACGTTCCACAACGGCGCCGAGCTGACGGCCGAGGATGTGAAGTTTTCGCTCGAGACGATCATGACCCCGCCGGCCGACGGCAAGAACCCTGGCGCAAGCTTCTTCGCCAACTTTGCCTCCGTGGATGTGATCGACCCATTGACGGTGCAGATCAAGACCTCCAAAGTTGATCCGACCATCCCCGGCCTCTTCGCGTGGTCGCGCTATACCTCGATCTTCCCCCGGGACCTGCTGACGGCGGTCAACCCGGCGGTTGAGGCCATTGGCACGGGGCCATTCCGCCTGGTTAGCTACACCCCCAACTCCGAACTGGTCTACGAGCGCTACCCCGAGCACTGGAGCCCCGGCCAGCCAAAGGTTGACCAGTTGATCTACCGGGTGATCCCCGAGGAGGACGCCCGGATCGCGGCCCTGCGCTCCGGCGATATCGACGGCGCCGATATCACACCCCTCGGCGCGCGGCGCCTCGAGGGCGAGCCGGATATTACCGTGACGAAAGGGCTCTTCTCACAGCCCAAGGTGATCCAGTTCACCCTCAAGGGCGGCAAGCCCTGGGACGTCAAGGAGGTTCGCCAGGCGATCAGCCTCGTGATCGACCGCCAGGAGCTGATCGACAAGGTGATGGAAGGCGAGGCGGTGCTCACCGGTCCGGTCGTCCCCGGGTATGGTGACTTTCCGCTCCCCGAAAGCGAGCTCCAGGAACGCTACACGGTCAACGTTGAGCGGGCCAGGGAGCTCATGGCCGCCGCCGGCTTCGCCGACGGCTTCCAGGTGACCGCGATGACCTTCCCGGGCTACGCGAACGACAACGCCGTGGTGGTGCAGGAGCAGCTCAAGCAGCTGAACATCGATATGCAGATCGAGCAGATCGAGTTCGGCACCTTCGCCCAGCGCGTCACGAACGGTGAGTACGACTGGTGCTTCACCGCTCGCGGCATGCGCGCCGACGTCAGCGGCTACCTGAACGACTTCCGCCGCCTCGGCATCGCCGAGACGAACTGGTTCCCCGCGTGGCGCAACGAGGAGCTGGAAGCCGCCTACGACGAGGCGATGGCGACCCTGGATCAGGCCAGGCGCGTTGAGTTGATGCAGACGGTGCAGCGGATCGTCCTCGACGAGTCGCCCCATATCTTCCTCTACCAGGACTATCGCTTCTCGGCGGTGCGCAATCGGGTGCAGGGCTACTACGTTGCCTTCACCACTTTCCGCCCGTCCCTGCGCGAGGTCTCGGTGACGGCATAGCTCGCGGCAACAGCGGGGCCTCAGGGCGGGCACACCCCTCCCTGAGCCCGCTTCTCACCCTATGAGCAGATACGTCCTGCAACGTCTGGCACTGGTGATTCCGACCCTCGTCGGCACCTCGCTGATCGTCTTCGTGCTGTTGCGCCTGCTGCCCGGCGACATCGTGGACATCCTCTTCGGCGGCGACCCGCAGGTGAATCAGCAGACCCTCGACCAGATCCGCGAGAGCATGGGGCTGAACAAACCGCTGATCGTCCAGTACGGCGAGTGGGTCGGCGGCCTGCTACGCGGCGACGCGGGCGTCTCGATGCGCTCGGGCATTCCGGTGAGCGAGACGATCCTGCGCAGTATGCCGGTGACGATGCAGCTGGCGATCATGGCCATGATCTTCGCTGCCCTGCTCGCCGTCCCCATGGGCGTGCTCTCGGCGGTGCGGCGTAACGGCGCGAGCGACATGATCACCCGGCTGATCGGGCTCATCGGCCTCTCCTTCCCGGCCTTCTGGCTGGCCACGATGTTCCTGCTGATCAGTTCGACGGTCTTCCGCTGGGTGCCACCCCTCAAGTGGGTGGCCCCATGGGAAGATTTCGGCCAGAACATGCAGATTATGGTCGTGCCGGCCCTGCTCCTGGCCCTGCAACCCATGGCGATCATCATGCGCATGACCCGGGCCTCGATGCTCGAGGTGCTACGCCAGGACTATATCCGCACTGCCTACGCCAAGGGCCTGCGCGAGCGGATGGTGCTCGCGCGCCACGCCCTGCAGAATGCCTTCATCCCGGTACTGACGGTGATGGGCGTGCAGTTCGGCGCCCTGATGGGTGGATCGGTGATCATCGAGCAGATCTTCGCGCTGCCCGGGGTCGCGTTCTTCCTCCTCAGCGGCATCTATAACCGCGACTACCCGGTGGTGCAGAGCACGGTGCTGTTCCTCTCCCTGCTCTTTATTCTGGTCAACCTGGTGGTAGACTTGCTCTACGGCTATGTGGACCCGCGAATCCGCTATGGTTAGCTCTTCGGCAAGCTCCGAGGCCGCCGCCCGGGCGCTGTCGCCCCCGCGTCGCCGCAACTCGGCGTTCCTGCGCGCCATGCGCCGCAATCCTCTGGGCATCGTGGGGCTCGTGATCATCGTCTTCGTGGCCCTGGTGGCCCTCTGCGCCCCGCTGATCGCGCCCTACGGGCCAACCGAGCAGGTGGCCCGGCGCCTCGAGGTGCCGGGCGCCGCCTACCTCCTTGGCACCGACGAGTTTGGCCGCGATATCCTCTCGCGGGTGATCTACGGCTCGCGCATCTCGCTCTATGTGGGCTTCGTCGCAGTCGGCCTGGCCCTGGTTGCAGGCGGCACCTTCGGCATGGTTGCCGGCTACTTCGGCGGCCGGATCGACACGCTGCTGATGCGCGTTGTAGACATCCTCTTCGCCATCCCGAGCCTGGTGCTCGCGATTGTGATCGCGGGCCTGCTCGGACCCAGCCTCACCAACGCCATGATCGCGATCGGGATCGTCTACGCGCCGATCTATGCCCGCCTCGTGCGTGGCGAGGTGCTCGCTGTGCGCAACCATCTCTACATCGAGTCGGCCCGCGCCACCGGCGTGAGCGATCTCGGGCTGATCGGGCGCCACATCCTGCCTAATATCACCGCGCCTCTGATCGTCCAGACGACCCTGATGCTCTCGACCGCCATCCTCGCGGAGGCCGCCCTCAGCTTCCTCGGCCTCGGCACACAACCGCCCGAGCCCTCCTGGGGCACCATGCTCGGCAGTGGCCGCCGTTACATGGAGCTGACCCCCTGGGTCGCGATTGCCCCCGGTATCGCGATCGCGATCACGGTCCTTGGCTTCAATTTGCTCGGCGACGGTCTGCGCGATGCGCTCGATCCGCGCCTGCGGGGGAGTGAGTAGCGGCGGGGTGGCCTCGCGGTGCGCCATCAAAGGTACTCCCATGCTGTCAGTGCAGACCGTCCACTACCACGATTCGATCGACTTCAACCGGCCTGGCAAGCACCTCTACGAGCTGGCCTTCCATTATGACGGCGAGTGGGGCAACGCGCTGGTGCCCATGGCGGTGATCAACGGCCAGGCTGGCCCCGGACCCGGCCTGGTGGCCTTCGGCGGCACCCACGGCGATGAGTATGAGGGCCAGTTGGCCGTCTGGCGGCTGATGCACGAGCTCGATCCGGCCGAGCTCTGTGGGCGCGTGATCCTGATGCCGCGCCTCAACACGCCCGCCTGCGTCGCCGGCACGCGCGAATCGCCCAGGGACGGCGCGAACATGAACCGCGCCTTCCCCGGCAACCCTCGCGGCAGCCTGACCGCGCGCATCGCCCACTTTGTCACCACCGCCGTGCTGCCACGGGTCGAGGTGGTGCTCGACATCCACGCCGCCGGTCGTGGCGGCCAGCAGTTCGCTCTCTGCTCGTCGTTTCACGAAGTGCCCAATCCCACCCAGCGCGCCGAGATGGTTCAGGTTGCCTCGCTCTTCGACACGCCCTTCGTGCTGATCTACTCCAGTGAGATGGCCTCGGGCCTGCTCACCGACCAGGCCGAGGCCATGGGGAAGATCACGATCGGTGGCGAGTTTGGCCATTCCGGCGGCGTGCTCCGCCAGGGGCTCGCCCACGCCTACCAAGGCATCAAGAACGTACTGCGCCACTACGGGATGCTGGCAGGGCCGATCGAGCGCGTCGACCCGCACCGTGGCCACCCCCCACGCCTCGTGGCGGCTACCAGCCTTGAGGACTATCTCCCCGCCCCGATCTCGGGCTACTTCGAACCCATCCACGAGGTGGGCGCCGCCGTGGGCAGCGGGGAGCTGGTGGGCCGGCTCTACGACTTCGCCTATATTGGCGCTCCGCCTCTGGAGGTGCGCTCGCCACGCGACGGCTACATCTTGCTACAGCCCTTCGCGGCTCCCACCAGCAAAGGGGACACCATGCTGGTCATCGCCCGCGAGGTGGGCCCGTGAGGGCCCTGGTCTGGGATGCGCCCCGGGTGATGACGCTCCGCGAGCAGGAGCAGCCCGCCCCGGCGCCGAAGGAGGTGCTGATCCACGTCGCCTTTGCGGGCATCTGCGGCTCGGAGCTGGGGGCCTTCCTGGGCCACAACGCCTTGCGCGTGCCGCCGCTGGTGATGGGCCACGAGTTCGCCGGCACCGTGGCCGCACTTGGCGCGGAAGCCGTCGCGTGCAACCCCGCCCTGCGCACGGGGCTACCGGTAACGGTCAACCCGCTCTCCTCCTGCGACGCATGCCCCGCCTGCCTGCGGGGCGACGGCCACCTCTGCCCGAAGCGACGGCTGATCGGCGCCCACCGCCCCGGCGCCTACGCCGAGTATGTCTGCGTCCCCGCTGAGTCGGTCTTGCCGCTGCCACCCGGCCTCACCCCACGCGAAGGCGCGCTGGCCGAACCTGTGGCGGTAGCCGTTCGCATCGGCGCCCTCGCGGGGCCCCTCGCCGGCGAACCTGCCTTCATCGCTGGCGCCGGTCCAATCGGCCTGCTCGCCCTGCAGGTGCTCCGCCTCCTCGGTGCCGGGCCGATCTTTGTGTCGGACCTGGAGCCAACCCGGCTCGCGATGGCCGAGGAGCTAGGCGGCCACCCCATCGACGCGCGCCACAACGATCCCGCGCAGGTGGTACGGGACGCCACGGGCGGGCTGGGTGCTACGGCCTCGGTGGACGCCGTGGGCGCCGCGCCAACCCGCGCCGCCTGCATCGCCGCCACCCGGTCGGCTGGCACCCTCATCCTTAGCGGCCTGCACGAGGAGGTTGGGCCCATCCCCGCCGCCGAGGTGATCCGCCGCGAGCTGGTGCTGCGAGGGAGCTTCGCCTACAGCCCCGCCGACTTTCGCCATGCCGTTGCGCTGCTCGCCAGGAGCGCCGTCCGGCTCGACCCCTGGGTTGTCGAGGCTGCCCTCGCTGAAGGCGGCCCGTGGTTTGAACGGCTCGCGCACGCGCCCGGAGGGGTGGCCAAGGTGCTCCTCGTACCGTAGGGCCGGGTCCGATGGGCGCTGCCGGCAGGAGCACCGTTTCGGGATCGCCTGGCACCCCGGCGGCTCCCGCGACGACGGCATCGCCGGACCATGCTCCACGCCCCGGCGCCATCGGGAGCCACCACGATCGACGAGCGGCAGGCCACACGATGGGCCTCCCACTCCTGGATTGCGGGGCGAGCGCTACATCCCGGCTGGCATCCCCTTGAGCACCTGGCGTGCGATCTCGAGGGTGCGGTCGATATCGGCCCGGGTGTGGGCAGCGCTGACATGGTTGCGCTTCATGGCAGTGGGGATCATAAAGATCCCGTGCTCGCACATCGTCTTGCGGAACCAGACGTCGCGGGCGGTGTTGTTACGGAACAGGTCGGTATAGCTCTCGATCGGCCCCGGCTCCATGAAATAGGGCACAAAGACCGAGCCGAAGAGCGCCACGTGCATCGGGATGCCGAGCTCCTGGGCGATCCCGGTCAGGCCGGCGCTGGCGTCTCGGGCGAGCGCAAAGCAGTGCTCGTGAACGGCGCCGCCCTCCAGTTCGCCGATTGTAGCGAGGGCAGCCGAGACACCGACGGCATGGCCGTTGTAGGTGCCCGCGAAGAGCACCCCGGCGCCAGGAGCAAAGCGGTCCATCAGCTCGGCGCGGCCGGCGAGGGCAGCGATCGGGTAGCCATTCGCCATAGCCTTGGCGAACGTCGCCAGGTCGGGCGTGACACCAACGATCGACTGGTAGCCGCCGATGGCGTGGCGAAAGCCAGTGATCACCTCATCGAAAATCAGCACCACCCCGAGCTGGCTGGTCAGATCGCGGAGGGCCTGGAGGAAGGCCGGGCGCGGCATGACGCAGCCGATATTGTGCGGGATCACCTCAACGATCACGGCGGCGATCTCATCGGCTCCATGCTGGAGCGCCTCGGAGGCGGCCTCAAGATCGTTGAAGGGCAGGATCAGCGTCTTCGCGACCACATCCGGGTCCATCCCCTGGGAGAGCAGATCATACTGGCCGATCTTCTCGGGCGGGCTGATCACATTCATCAGCACGGCATCGTGCCAGCCGTGGTAGGTGCCCTGAAACTTGATCAGCTTGCTGCGACCGGTGACGGCGCGGGCGAGGCGGATGGCGGCGTAGGTGGCCTCGGAGCCGGAGTTGGTGAGCAGAACGCGCTCGGCGCAGGGGATGTGGCGGTTGAGCAGCTCGGCCAGCTCGACCTCGACATCCGTGATACCCGTGCCGATAATGTCGAGGCGGCCCATCGCCTCGGCGACGGCGGCGTTCACGCGGGGGTGGTTGTGGCCGAGGATCAGCGGGCCGAAGGCGGCGTGATAGTCCAGGTACTGTTTACCATCGGCGTCGGTGAGGTAGGCGCCCTCGGCGCGGACGAAGGCCATCGGCCAGGGCAGGGCTCGGTTGCCAGAGTTTACTCCGCCAGGGATCACACGCCGGGCCCGCTCCACCAGCTCTGCGTTGCCGACCGTCGTCGTCATACCGTACTCCTTCTACGTCAGGCTCTCACTCTCGTCGCCGCCGTCGGTGGCGAGGGCCGCAAAGCGCTCGCGGGTGGACTGGGCGTGGTAGATGGCCAGCCGGGCCGCCGCGTCCGGGTCGCGATCGGCGATGGCGCGATAGATTGCGCGGTGTTCACGGTTCGAGGCGCGCATCATCTCGGCGTCCACGGCTTTGCCATAGCTCATCAGGAAGAGATCGACGCGCTCCTCGTTGCGCTCGACGAAGCGGGCGAGGGTGGGGTTGCCGGCAGCGTGGCCCATCCCGGCGTGGAAGACCCGGCCAGAGCGCAGGAATCCAGCAATATCGAGGCGCTCCACGCAGGCCTCGCCATCGTTGATCGCCGCGTCGAGGGCGGCCAGTTGCTCGGGGGTGGCGTAGAAGGCGGCGCGGCGGGCCAGGAAGGGCTCGACGGCCTCATTGGCGGTGAACAGCTCAACCACCTGCGCGCGGCTGAGCTTGCATACGAAGAGCCCGCGCCGATAAATCGGGGCGATCAGCCCCTCGTGCTCAAGGATGGCGAGGGCCTCGCGCACAGGTGTCCGGCTGATCTGCAACATCGCGGCGAGGCGCTCCTCGACGAGCGACTGGCCGGGCTCGAGTTGCCCGGATAGAATGCCCTGCTTAATCGCCTGGTAGGCCGCCTCACGGAAGGTAAGCGCCTTCTCGAAGAGCTGCGTGTCGATGGGGGGCAACATCACGTGCCTTCAGGTGCGCTGACAGTGGGCCAGCTACATGGCCGCTCCAGCCTCGGGGAGTGTATACAATCATAGCGCGAATCGGGCCGCCGTCAAGCCCTCGGGGCCTCGCCCAGCGCAGCAGAGTGACAGGCATCGCGCGGCATTGTCCACGATTTGTCCCGTTCTAAAGAGCTGCAAGCGCGTCTCTTGACAGTGCCTCAGCCATATCGTATAGTGCGAGCTACCCTGTATGGTCGTATACGAACATCTCGGGCTCACGGGCTCGCTGGCGTCGCCTGGGTGCCGTACGACGCGCCCATGGTGCGCGGCGTGGTGCTGGGGCTGCGCGAGCACCTGTTCGTGGAAGCGGCGCGCGTGGTAGGTCTCGGCGATGGCTTGCGCGATTGGCTCGATCCGCGCATGCAGGTGTAGGTGTCCACCCTAGTGCGAGAACCTAATGAAAATCGCCCGTGTCTCCACCCTGGTCGTCAATGCCAGAATGCGCAACTGGATCTTCGTAAAGGTCGAGACGGACCAGCCGGGGCTCTACGGCTGGGGCGAGGCTACGCTCGAGTGGAAGACGAAGGGTGTCGTGGGTGCCGTGGACGATGTGAGCCGCCTGCTGCTCGGCGAGGACCCGCGCCGGATCGAGCACCTCTACCAGCTGATGTATCGCCAGTACTTCTGGAAGGTCGGTATCGAGGGTATGTCGGCCATCAGCGGGATCGAGCAGGCCCTCTGGGACATCAAGGGTAAGTGGCTCGGGGTGCCCGTCTACGAGCTCCTCGGCGGCCGTGTCCGCGATCGGGTGCGGGTCTACGATCACCTCGGCGGCGGTGAGATGGAGAGTATGTATGAGAGCACCGACCCGGGCCAGTTCGCCGAGCGGGCCCTGATGGTCAAGGAGGCGGGCTATACCGCGATGAAGTTCATGGCCGTGCCGCGCACCGAGCCGATCGAGGGGCCGCGCCCCGTACACTATGCCGAGCGGATGGTGCGCGCCGTGCGTGAGGCCGTGGGCGATGAGATGGACCTGATGGTGGACCTCCACGCCCGCTGCGCCTCGCCCGCCATGGCGCTTCAGTACTGCCGCGCGCTGGAGCCCTACGGCCTCCTGTTCTTCGAGGAGCCATGCCCGACGGAGGACCTGGAGGCTACGGCCCAGGTGACGCGGGCGGCCCGTATTCCTATCGCGACCGGCGAGCGGCTGGTGGGCCGCCACCAGTTCCGCGAGGTCTTCGAGCGGCGGGCCTGCCATATCATCCAGCCCGATCTCTCCCACTGCGGCGGGCTCTGGGAGGCGCGGAAGATCGCCGCCGCCGCCGAGGCCTGCTCGATCGCGGTGGCGCCCCACAACCCCAATGGCCCCATCGCCACGGCCGCCGCGATCCACTTTGCCCTCGCTACGCCCAACTGGGTGATCCAGGAGGCGATCAGCCGTGATGTGCCCTGGCGCCACGAGGTGGTCCGCTCGGTGCACCGGGTCCAGGCCGGGTACTACGCTGTGCCCACGGCCCCCGGCCTTGGCATCGAGGTCGATGAGCAGGCCGCAGCCCGGCACCCCTGGCAGCCGGAGCTCGTCCAGCGCTACTTCCACCCGGATGGGTCGGTGGCCGATTGGTAGAGGAGCATGTACGATGTACGATCTCTATGCCGGCTATCGGCTCATCGGGGCCTTCGATGTGGCCCGGACGGCGCGCCTCGTGGCGCGCTACCATTACGTTGAGGCTCAGTTAATGCGTGTGGCCGCCGGGAAGCTGGCCGAGCTACCGGAGTGGGAGCTCAAGTGCCTCGCTGGCCGCCACCTCTGGCAGGATTCGCTCCACGCCGACGCCTGGCTCACCCGCCTGATCGATCTGCGCTGGCCCCGCCGCGCGCCCCTCAGCCCCGGCGAGCCGACACGCCGCCTGATGGCCCTGCTCGACGATGCGCCCGGCAGCGCGGCCTTCCTCGCCGCCGTCTACCGCCAGGTCAAGCCGCGCCTGATCGCCGCCTACACCGCCCACCGTGCCGCCTGTGCCCCCCTCGCCGATGAGCCTACCTGGGAGCTCCTCGGCCGCGCTATCGTGGACGAGGAGGAGCAGGTGCGCCAGGGCCTGGCCCTGCTGGAGTCGCTCCCCGCGACGGAACGGACGGCAGCCCGCCCCTACGAGGCCCTTGTGGCGGATGCCTGTGAGGCTGTGGGCAGCCTGGCCGATCCGGCTACAGCCGCTGAACGCGAGGCCGATGGCTCGTTCGAGGGCCAGGCTGTGCGGCCCGCCCCACCCGTGGCTGCTCGCGATGCGCGCTTCCGCCTCGGGGAACGCGCCGCCGACAGGCCGCCCGCCGACGCCCGCGAGCTGGCGATGCTTATGGCCCACCGCGACGCCGACAACGAGATGCACGCCGCCGAGTTGCTCGGCCGCAGCCTCTACGAGCACCCCGAGATGCCCTGGGAGTACCACGTCGATATGGCCCGGCAGCTCTGGGACGAGGTACGCCACGCGGTGCTCTACCAGCGCTACCTTGAGCAACTCGGCGCCAGGCTTGGCGACTTCCCGGTGATCCCCGGCAACTACGCCTATCGCATTGGTCTTGACTTCCCCCACAGGCTCTACGACCTGCACCTGCGCGGCGAAAAGCTCGGTATGCCCGACCTGATCCGCTATCGCGAGGAGGCCCGCGCCCGTGGCGATGCCCACTACGCCCTGCTCAACGACTTCGTCCACGCCGATGAGGTGCCCCACGTCAAGAATGGTCGCTGGCTGCGCTGGCTGCTCAAGGACGATGAGGAGGCCTTCCGCCGTGTCGAGCGCGAGACAATGCAGATCCGCGCTGCGTACGAGCGCGCGCACGCCAACGATCCGATCGTCACCGCCTACACTGGCCTTGTGCCGTCTCTGTTGGACGATGCGGGCTAGGATCCCAACGGGCGTTCCGAGCCGGATGGCTCCGTAGCGCCCCGGCGGAGCCGGCGCTGTGCCTGTGCCATTCGCGTCGCTGTGACCGCAGTCTCTCGAAGAGGAACTCCATGGCCCGCCAGCTCCTCGCGGGCGTCGCCCGCGCCGACATCACCCCACCCCACGGGATCGCCCACGCCGGCTGGGGCGCCCAGACCCACCAGCGCGCCGCCGGGGTGGACCTCCCCCTCTGGGCGACCGCCCTCGCGCTATCCGATGGCGTCGAGACCGTCGTGATCGTCGATCTTGATCTGATCTACCTCTGGGACACCGAGGCGCCCGGTGTGCTGCGCGCCGTCGAGCGCGCCACCGGCCTCCCGGCCTCCCACATCCGCCTCGCCTACACCCACACCCACTCGGGGCCGGTCAACGGCGCCACCTGGAGCACCTGGGTCAAGGATGGCGCCGAGATGGTGCCAGCCTACGACGCGATCCTGGAACAGCACATCGCCGGCGTCGCCCGCCAGGCGATCCGGCAGCTACGACCTGCCCGCTTTGCCACGGGCTCTGGCGAGGCGCGCATTAACGTCAACCGCCGTTTTCAGCGCCCCGAAGACGGCGCGGTGATCTGCGGGCGCAACTGGGAAGGCCCCGTGGATCGCCAGGTGCAAGTGCTGCGGATCGACGGCGCTGATGGCGCGCCCCTGGCTGTCCTCGTCAACTACGCCTGCCATCCCATCACCGTCGGCCCCGACTGCGACCTGGTGACGCCCGACTACCCCGGCGTGATGAAGCGTGTGGTGGAGCAGGCCACCGGCGCCACCTGCCTCTTCCTGCAGGGCGCCACCGGAGACCTTGGACCGATCCAGGGCTGTGCCCGGGGCGGGCTGGCGGAGTACCGGCGCCTCGGTAGCATCCTCGGCCACGAGGCCAGCCGGATCTGGTGGGAGCTGGAACCACGGCAACGCCGCGAGCGCTACGCCGGCACCCTCGAGTCTGGCTCGCCCCTGGCGCTCTACGCGGATGAGGCGCTGCCCGATCTCGACGCCACCCTGCGCGTGGGCACCCGCGAGCTCCGCCTGCCCCTGAAGCCCTTCGCTCCGTCGGCGGAGCTGAGCGCAGCCACGGCGACACACGTCGCGCGCCTCGACCAGCTACGGGCCGCTGGCGCCGACCCCGAGGCCATCCGCGCCGAGACGATGCTCGCCAAGCGCGCCGCCATGCGCGCCGACCTCGCCCGGCGCAACGAGGGCCACACCCACCGCGCCGTCACCCTCCAGACCTTCACCATCGGCGATCAGGTCGCGTTGCCCGCCGTTCCCGGCGAACCGTTCTGCCAGATCGGCCTGCAGGTGAAGGCCGGCTCGCCCTTCCCTCACACGCTCTTCGCTGGCTACGCGAACGTCGGCTGGGCCTACATCCCCACCGCCGACGCCTATCCCTTCGGCGGCTACGAGGTGGAGATCACGCCCTTCGCCCCCGAGGCCGCGACGATGGTGGTCGAGGGGAGCCTGGCCCTCCTGCGCGCCCTGGCGGCGGGAGGCCACTGATGGCCGCCCACGAGATCACGCCCGGCGTGGTAGCGGTGGACAGCGGGCTGCGAGCGTTGCGCGTCGAGAGGGCGCGGAGATAGGCCGCAGAGAGGCGCCTGGATTGGAGCAAGACTGATGCGACTGAGCGGCAAGGTTGCCCTGATTACGGGCGGCGCCACAGGGATCGGGGCCGCCTGTGCCCGGCGCTTTGCCGAGGAAGGGGCGCGCGTGGCGATCGCCGACATCAACCGGGAGGGCGGCCTGCGCACCGCCATCGCCGCCGGCGGCCACTTCATTGCCTGCGATACCAGCCGCGCCGATCAGTGCCGTGCGGCGGTTGCCGAAACCGTGGCACGCTACGGGCGCCTCGACATCCTCGTCAATGCCGCCGCCCACCTCGGTGGCTACCACGATGCCGCAGCTATGAGTGAGGAAGAGTGGCGCGCGGTTCTGGCCGTGACCCTCGATGGTGTCTTCTACTGCTCGAAGTATGCGGCCCAGGAGATGTTCAAGACCGGCGGCGGAGCGATCGTCAGTATCGCGTCGGTGGAGGGAGTGCTGGGCGCGGCGAGCCACGTGGCCTACGTCACCGGCAAGAGCGCGATCTTCGGCCTGACGCGCTCGATGGCGATCGACTTTGGCGCCCGAGGCATCAGGGTTAACGCGGTGAGCCCCGGGATCATCGATGCGGGCCGCCCCGATATCGAGCGCCTGAAGGCCGACCCCGCCGTGATGCGGTTCTGGCGCGATATGACCGTGCTCGACCGTATGGGCCAACCGGAGGAGGTGGCTGGCGCTGTGCTGTTCCTGGCCTCCGACGATGCCTCCTACGTTACCGGCCAGAATCTGTGTGTGGACGGGGGCTGGACGATCGGCCACCCGCCGCTGCGCGGCCATTATCAGGACGGCGAGCCATGAGCCTGCGCTTCGCTCAGATCACTGATCACCACCTGGCGGAGGGCGACCTGCTCTGGGGCTACTCCACCTGGCACGCCCTGCGCTCGGTGCTACGGCATATCGCCGATCACGCTGGTCCGCTGGACTTTCTGGTGAGCACGGGCGACCTGACGGAGCACGGCGCCGAGGCCGAGTACCGGATCTTTCTCGATCTGGTTGGCGCAGAGCCCGCCGGCCACTACCCGGGCCCGCTGATCGCCCGTGTCCAGGGGTTGCCCGGGGTGCCGCTCTACGCCCTGCCGGGCAACCACGACCCGCGCCCCGCCATGTTGCGTAGCCTCTTCCCGGCCAGCGCGCCTGCCGAGCGGCTCTACGCCCACTTCGAGCTCGGCGGGGTGCGCTTCGTCTGTGTGGACTGGGGGCCTGCCAACAAGGCAGAGGCCACACCCGACCTGCCGGGCTTTCTGGAGGCGGCCCTCGACGGAACCCCCGCCGTGATCCTGATGCACCACCACATCGTCCCGGTGGGCCACGCCCGCCTCGATGCCCTGACCCCCGCCGATGTGGCGGCCTTTGCCGAGCGGATCGCCGACCGTAACGTGCTCGCCATCCTCTCCGGGCATACCCACGCCACCTTCGAGCGCGAACTCGCCGGGGTGCCCGTGCTCGGCCTGTGCTCGACCTGCTTCCAGTTCGCGCCGCTTGCGGGCCCGCTGCTGCGCTGCCTGCAGCCGCCCCACTACCGGATCGTCACGATTGCCGACGGGACCTTGCGCTCGGAGATCGTCGAAGTGCCGCTGTAACCAGCGCGCGTGAGGCACCCGGACTACGGAGCAGGAGCCAGTGCTGAGAGCCTGGAGGAAGTAGCGTGCTGATCGGGTATGTCAGCGACGAGCGTTACGTCGCCCTCTGCGATGTGGCGGTAGAGTTCGAGCGCAACGGTCGCAGCGTCGCCGTGGCGCGCTCGACCCCACGCGGCGGGATCTACGCCGAACTGGCCCCGGGCCACTACCGCGTGACGCTGGTGAAGCCAGGCTACGGCGCAAAAGTGGTCAACCTGGAAGTCGGGACGGGCGAGCCGCACCAACTACGTTTGCTCTCGGATCGGCTGCTCGGCTACATGTGGCCGCGCTGGGTGCGCTCAGGCGAGCGCTCAGAGTTCCGGGTCCACTCCGTGGCGCCCTACCGCCTGAGTCTCTGGCGCTACGGCCAGACCCGGGAGTTCGTACGCACTCTGGGCTGGTTCGACGAGCACGGCCCGCGCGCTACCATGCAGGTCACGCCGGACGGCGACTACACCCGGGTCGGGGTTCAATGGAACCGGCGCGGCTACAGCAGCAGCCCGCACCACACGCAGTTTGCCGAGGGGCCCGCCCGCTCGGGGCTCTACTACCTGCACGCCGAGAACGAACGCGGCGAGTTCTTCTCGTTCCCGTGGGTCGTTGCGCCGGCGGGGCCCTCCGCTCAAGTCGCCGTGCTCGCCTCAACCAACACCTGGAACGCCTACAACAACTTCGGCGGCCGCAGCAACTACGTCAACGCGGCGGGCCTGCCACCGACGCCCGTCGTCAATGCGCGGCTGGAGCTGCCGCGCTACACCGATGGCGCCTTCAGCGAGTGGGGCGCAGCCCTGGACGACGCCTTCCCGCCGCTCTCGTTTGAGCGCCCCGAGCCCGACAACTGCGTCCCAGCCGGGGCACGCCCCACTGACCCGATCGCCGGCCGCCTCGCCAGCAGTCTCGCCCCCGCCGAGTGGCGCCTCCTCGCCTGGCTCGAACGCGAGGGCCATCGCTACGACTACTACGCCGAGGCCCAGCTCCACGACGGCACCCTCGATCTCGACGCGTACCGGGTGCTGATCCTCTCGGTGCACCCCGAGTACTGGACGCGGCGCATGTTCGAGCGTGTTCGCGACTGGGCCGATCGCGGGGGCCGCCTGATGTACCTCGGCGGCAACGGGATCAACTGCGAAGTCGAGTTACCCACGCCCGACACGATGCGCTGCAAGACCCACCTGCGCGCCGAGGGCGGCAGCCTTGGGATGCGTGACCCCGCCGATCCCACGCGCTTCTACGAGAGCCGCTTTCACCGCACTGTGGCGCCAGAGGCGAGCCTGCTCGGCGTGGTCACCACCGAGACCGGGATCATGACGGCGGCGCCCTACCACGCCCTGCGCGCCGACCACTGGGTCTTCGCGGGCACCGGGCTGCAAAACGGCGCGATCTTCGGCGCGGCGAGTCTGCACGAGCGCTGTAGCGGCGGCGCCTCGGGCCACGAGACCGATAAGCTCAGTGAGCACGCCCCGCCAGGCGCCGTAGTGCTGGCCAAAGGCCTCAATCCCGACAATGGCGGCGCCGAGATCGTCTACCACGAGCGGCCCGGCGGCGGCGCGGTCTTTGCTGCCGGCTCGATCACCTACGTCTCGTCACTGCTGGTCGATGCGGCGATCTCCCGCATTACGCTGAACGTGCTCAACCGCTTTCTGGAGGCGTGAAACGCCATGGAACCGCCTCTCTTGCTGAGCGAGCTCACCCGCGCCCAGGCGCGCGAACTGGCGGCACGCGCCCTGGTGGTGCTGCCCACGGGCGCCACCGAGCAGCACGGCCCCCACCTTCCGGTCGGTACGGACAGCATGGCCGTGGAGGCGGTGGCCCGTGGTGCCGCAGCCCTGGTGCGGCCTGCGGTGCCAGCGCTGCTAGCCCCGACCCTCCCCTTCGGCTCGTCGCCCCATCACCTGCCGTTCGGCGGCACCATGTCGGTCACCACGGAGACCTACTACCGGCTGCTCTGCGACCTGATCGCGTCACTTGCCCAGGGTGGGTTCCGGCGGATCTTCATCGTCAATGGCCACGGAGGCAACAGCGAACTGGTGCAACTGGCGGCCCGCGACATGGCCCTGCGCCACGATGTGGCCATCGGCGCGGGGAGCTACTGGACAATCGCCTGGGCACACCTGACGGCCGCCGGTGCCGGCCAGGTTGGGCACCTCCCCGGGCACGCCGGCGCCTTCGAGACCTCGCTCGTCGCGGCGCTGCGGCCCGAGTTGGTGCGCGAGCCACGGCCAGAGCGCGAGCTCGGCCCGCACACGAACCCGCCGATGCCAGCCGACCCCTACCGGACCGAGATCCACGGCTTCTGGCAGCGCATCGACGGCTACTCGGATAGCCCGGCCCGGGGCAGCCGCCACGACGGAGAGCGCTTCCTGGCGGCCGCGATCGAGGGCGTGGCCGAGGCGCTCAACTCCTTCTACACCCGCGCCACCGCAGCCCAGGGCGAGGAGCAGCCATGAAGATCACCCACGTCGAGACGATCCCGGTGCAGGTTCCGATCAACCAGGAGCGGGCGGTGCGCGGCGGGCGCGGCGCCCATACCATCTCCCCCTTCCTGCTCGTGCGCCTCCACACCGACGAAGGCCTCGTCGGGCTCGGCGAGGTCTCGTGTACGCCGCTCTGGAGCGGCGAGGATCAGGTAACGGCGGCCCATTGTATCGCGACATACCTCGCCCCGCTGCTCATCGGAGCCGACCCCACCGGCGTGGAACGGCTCTGTGCCGGCATGCATCGCGTGCTGGCGGGCAACATCTTTACGAAGGCGGGGGTAGAGATGGCGCTCTGGGATCTGCTGGGCAAGGCGGTGGGGCTGCCGCTCTACCGCATCCTGGGCGGGGCCGTCCGCGATTATGTCCCGACCAAGTTCTCGGTGTCCGGGCAGGAGCCGGCCAGGGCGGCCGCGATCGCCGCGTGGGCCGTGGAGCAGGGCTTCCGCACCATGAAGGTCAAGGTCGGGATCGAGCCAGAGCAGGATATCGCCCGCGTGCGGGCCGTCCGTGAGGCGATCGGCCCCGATGTGCGGCTCGGGGTGGATGCCAACGGCGGCTGGGCGCCACGGGTGGCCGTGCAGACGATCCGCCGGCTCTGCGAATTCGGCATCTTCTTCGTGGAGCAGCCCGTCGCGCCGCTCGATGTGGCCTGGATGGCCGATGTGCGCCGGCAGGTGCCAGTGCCGGTCATGGCCGACGAGAGCCTCTTCACGCTCCAGGACGCGATGGCCCTGGCTCGCGCGAGTGCCGCCGACGTGCTCTCGATCTATGTGGGCAAGGGTGGGGGGATCGGGGCGGGCCGCAAGGTGGCGGCCCTGGCCGAGGCGGCGGGCCTCACCTGCACCGTCGGCAGCAACCTGGAGCTCGGCGTGGCGAGCGCCGCGATGATCCACCTCGCGATGGCCACCCCCGGGATCGGAGCGGAAGAGTTCCCCTGCGATATCCTCGGACCGTTCTTCTACGAAGGCGACGTGCTCGCCGAGCCCCTGCCGATCAGCGCGGGCTCCGCCCGGCCCCTGGAACGCCCTGGCCTGGGTGTTGAGCTCGACGAGGCCCTCGTGGCACGCTACCGGGTCGATTAGCGGATGGCGCTCTGAGACGCTTCAGCCCTCCGCTGGCTCAACCGTTCCGAGAACCGCGCCTTACGCATCGCGCAGCAGCGCTGCGGCATCGTCGCCGCCAGTGTGGCGGCGCAGAGCCTCGGGGTCGAGCGTGATACCAAGGCCAGGCTTAGCGGGAATGGCAAGCATGCCATCGGCATCGAGCGACCAGCCGCCCGCCGGGAGATCGTCCACATACGGCGAACCACCGATGTACTCTACCAGATCGGTGTCGGCGAAGGCTGAGGCGAGCTGCAAGTCGGCGGCGAGACCAACGGCGGTGTTCCAGCCGTGGGGGATGAAACGCGCCCCATACTCCTCCGCCATGTAGGCAACCCGCCGCTCCTCGCTGATCCCGCCGACCTTGGTCACATCGGGCTGCACGATATCGAAGGCCCCGGCGCGCAGCCAGGGCAAGAAGGCCTGGCGGCGAGTGAGCACCTCACCGCCCGCGATCGGCAGCGGCGCCGAGCGGCGCAACAGCACATACTCATCGAGGGCGTCGGGGTGGAGCGGCTCCTCGAACCACGCGACGCCGTAGCTCGCGAGCATCTCGGCGGTTCGCAGCGCCCACTTGTAGCGGTTGCCCCAGTGAGCGTCGCTGCCGCCGGCGTCCACCATCAGCGCGCAGTCATCACCTACGGCGTCACGGGCGGCACGGACGATCGCCTCGTCCAGGGCATCGCTGACGCGGCCAAACGGCCCCCAGCCCATCTTGAAGGCGCGGAAGCCGCGCGCTTTGAGGCCCAGCAGTTCCTCGACGAGCTCGGGGGGCTCACGCATCAGCACCGAGGCGTAAGGCCGCACCCGCTCGCGGTAACGCCCACCGAGAAGCCTGCCCACGGGCTGGCCCGTCGCCTTGCCCAGAATGTCCCACAGCGCGATATCGATCCCGCTGATGGCGTGGGTGAGCGTGCCGCCGCGACCCTGCCAGAAGGTATGCTGGTGCAGCTTCTCGCAGACCCGCTCCGGCTCCAGCGCGTTCTCGCCACGGTAGAGCGGCTCTAGCGTCCGCAGGGCGGCGTGCACCAGGTGATCGCTCGTGAAGACGCTGCCCACTCCCGCCAGGCCGGCGTCGGTGCGGACGATCACCAGGGTGTGGACACAATCGTCCGGACGCAGTTCGTTGCTCCAGCCACCCTCGGGGGTGGCGCCGCGCAGACCGAAGGCGCGGATCTGCTGAATCTTCATCGAGGTGCTCCAGTACGGCAGGCAGCCGTGCACGACCGCAACGCAGATGGCGCGCGCATCCGCCCACAATGATGAGTGCTGATCGTGTCGCAGGCGCGCGGGATGGTGCCAGCCCCACCTATCCTTCTGAGCTCTTTGCGAGCGCACCGAGCAACGCATCCACCAGGATGTGCGGCTCCAGCACCGCGAGCGTATGCTCAACGTCGCCGGTGCGCATGGCGGCGAGAAGCTCGCGGTGCTCGTCGGCGATCTCGGCCAGCGAGGCGTGGCGAGGCCCACTGCGGTAGAAGAAGGCCCGCACGCGGGGAGAGATCGCCCGCCAGATCTGGAGGCAATGGGGTTGCTCGGAGCGTAGCAAAACCAGCTCGTGGAAGCGCACGTCGGCCTCGACGATCGGCGCCAGGTTGCCCCCTCCTGCTGCCTCGGCCATCGTCGCGATCAGCCGCTCCAGCTCAGCGACATCCGCAGGTGTCAGGCGCGGCAGGGCATGGCGAAAGGCGAAGCGCTCCAGCGTGAGCCGGATGGGGATCAGAACCTCGCGGACCTCCTCCAGCGACACGCCGATCACCTCGGTGGCCCGGTAGGGGAAGGAGAGCACCAGGCCCTCCTGCTCTAGCTGGCGCAGCGCCTCGCGCACTGGCCCACGGCTCACCCCCAGTTGCTGGCAGAGCTCCTCTTCGACCAACCGATCGCCGGGGCGAAAGCGCCCGCAAATGATCGCGTCGCGCAGCGTGGTGAGCACACGCTGGCGCAGCAATGCCGGGCCGAGCTGAGGAAGTGGTGGTCCGTTGGTCATGGTGCTGCGTACGGTAGCATAGCTTTCTAGCTTTGTCAATTGAAGATTGTAGATTGTTGACAATCTTGTGGCATAGCCCTATACTGACCCCATCCCAGCGCTACCTGCAGAACCCCGTTGCGATCGCCCGCGAGGAGGCCCGTGATGCTCTCTCAGCCTGTCCACGACGTACGCTTCCTCTACGACCTCAGGGCACCCATGCGCGACGGCGTGCGGCTCTCCACCGATGTCTACCTGCCTGCTGGCGGCGGGCGCTTCCCGGCAATCCTCCTGCGCACGCCTTACGAGAGCACGCGCGACCAGCACATCGACTGGGCGGTCTGGTGGGCGCGGCGCGGCTATGCCGCCGTCGTGCAGGACTGTCGTGGCAAGTTCGAGTCGGAGGGCCAGTTCTACGCCTACCGCGACGACGGGCCTGACGGCGCCGACACGCTGCGCTGGCTCGCCGAGCAGCCCTGGTGCAATGGCAACATCGGCATGAGCGGGCGCTCCTACGGCGGGATCGTGCAGTGGCAGGCGGCAGCCCAGGGCGATATCCCGCTGACCGCTATGGCACCCCAGGTGATCATGGGTGACTACTTCGGCGAGTACCACCGCATTGGCGGCGCAGTGCAGTGGGCGCTAACGGCCCTCGCCGCCGTCACCTTCGCCTCAGCGGTAGCCCTCACCCAGCGAGGCTGCGCCCAGATCTTCGGCAACCAGCGCTTCTACCGCCACCTCCCCCTGATCACCGCCGACGAAGCCCTGATCGGCCGGCCCATTCCCTACTTCCGCGACTGGCTCCAGCACAGCCTCTACGACGACTACTGGGCCGCGCTCGATACGCACCGCGCCATCGCCAGGATCGGCGTGCCCGTCTGCCAGCAAGGCGCCTGGTACGACCCCTACACCGAGGCGATGTTCCGCCTCTACAACGGCGTCCGCGAGCAGGGCGCCACCGACCTCGCGCGCGCCGCCCAGAAGATCGTTATCGTGCCGTGGACCCACCACATCCCTGAGGGTTCGCGACTCGGCGATCTGGACTTCGGCCCCTCTGCCTGCGTGGACCTGAACCACGAGGACCTGCGCTGGTTCGACCACTGGCTCAAGGGCGTTGATACGGGACTGATGGAGGAGCCGCCGATCAAGATCTTCGTGATGGGCGCCAACAGGTGGCGCTACGAGCACGAATGGCCCCTCGCCCGCACGGCCTTCACCCCCTACTACCTTCACAGCGGCGGCCGCGCCAATACGCTCTACGGCGATGGCATGCTCAGCCCCGAGCCTCCCGGTGCCGAACCCGCCGACCGCTTCAGCTACGACCCGGCAGACCCCGTGCCGACCCTCGGCGGCAACCACTCCCTCTGGAGCCTGATCAAGTTTGCCGCTGAGCCCGTCTACCCTGGCCCCATCGACCAGCGCCCGATCGAGCGCCGCGACGATGTGCTCTGCTACACCTCGGCACCCCTCGAACAGGACCTGGAGGTGACTGGCCCTGTCGAGCTGATCCTGTATGCGGCCACCTCCGCCCGCGACACCGACTTCACCGCCAAGCTGGTGGATGTCCACCCCAATGGCTACGCCATCCATATCGCCGAGGGGATCATCAGGGCGCGCCACCGCTCAGGCCTCGACCGTCTCGACGTTCCGGAGCCCGGCGAAGTCGCACACTACCGGATCGAGCTTGCCTCCACCAGCAACCTGTTCCGACGCGGCCACCGCCTCCGGCTGGAGGTCTCTTCCTCAAACTTCCCCCGCTTCGACCGCAACTTGAATACCGGCGAACATATCGCGACCGGTACACGCATGGAGGTGGCCCGCCAGACGGTGCTCCACTCCACCGACTACCCATCGCACCTGCTGTTGCCGCTCATCCCGGCGTGAGGCACGATACGCTACCACCTCGTTGCCGCCATCCGCGCCGGCGCGGAAGAGAAACCGATGAACACCACCGCCGGTTCCCGCGATGGACCGGATCCGCACTGCCAGGAAGAGGTCTCTGCATGAACGGAGCGGCCCCCTTCGGCATCGTCGTCGCCCGTGACGTGATGGTCCCCATGCGCGATGGGACGCGGCTCGCAACCGACATCTACCGCCCCGCCCGCGACGGCGAGCCGCTGCCCGGCCCCTTCCCGACCATCCTGCTGCGGACTTCGTACGACAAGCGGGCCCAGCGCTACGTCGGGACGATCGCCGAGTTCTTCACACCACGCGGCTTCGTCACCGTACAGCAGGATCTGCGCGGCCGCTACGCCTCGGAGGGTCGCGGCGGGTACCGCCACACAGCCAACCCCAACGAGGGCCCAGACGGCTACGACACGATCGAGTGGATCGCCGCCCAGCCCTGGTCGAACGGGCGCGTCGGCATGGTCGGCAGCTCGCACCCCGGGCTGGTACAGACCCACGCCGCCCTCTACCGGCCGCCACACCTGGCGGCGATCTGGCCCGACGTGGCGCCTATCAACAGCTATGCCCACCAGGTGCGCTGGGGCGGCGCCATGCAGCTGCACATGTTCGGGGCGCTCTTCCTGCACGCCCAGGACTCCCAGGAGGCCCTGGGCGACCCGACGCTGCGCGCGGGGCTTCTCGCGGCCATGGGCCGCATGCGCGAACTGGTCTACGCCACGCCGTTCAAGCCGGGGCACACCCCGCTGGCGGCCGTGCCCTCGCTCGAAGCGACCCTGCTCGATTACTACACGCGCGGCGCCTACGACGAGTTCTGGTCCGCTGAATGCAACGACCTCGCCGCCCATTTCGCGCGCCACGCCGACGTGCCCGCTACCTTCAGCGGGGGCTGGTTCGACCCATACGCCATCGCCACTACGGCCCACTACACGGCCATGTCGTCCCGGAACCGCGCCCCGCAGCGGCTGATCATGGGGCCGTGGACCCACCAGGGGATGCGTACCGACGGCGCGAGCTACGTCGCCAATGATGTCGAGTTCGGACCCGAGGCCCAGTGGGGCTTCGCACGCTTCAACGCGGAGCAGCTGCGCTTCTTTGCCCGCTGGCTGCGCGACGAGCCGACCGGTGTCGAGGCGGACCCGCCGGTCCAGATCTTTGTGATGGGTGGCGGGAGCGGGCGCCGCACTACCCAGGGCCGGCTAGACCACGGGGGGCGCTGGCGGGTCGAGCGCGAGTGGCCTCTGGCCCGGGCCGTGCCGACGCCACTCTACCTGCAATCCGACGGCGGGCTTGACCCCACGCCACCCCGGGCGCCCGCTGCGCCGCTGCGTTTCCGCTACGACCCCGGCCATCCGGTACCGACGATCGGTGGGCCAGTGACGGGCTTCTTCGAGTTTGTTGCCCCTGAAGGCGGCCTCGATCCATTCTGGGTGCGCTACCTTCCCCCCTGGACGTTGATGCGCAGCATCGTGCCTGACGGCCCCGCCCACCAGCAGGAGCGCCCCGGCCTGGTAGGCTGCCGCCCGCCCTTCCTGCCGCTGAGCATGCGCCCCGATGTGCTGGTCTTTCAGACCAGACGACTGCCGGAGCCAGTGGAGGTGACGGGGCCAATCACCGTGACGCTGTACGTGGCCTCATCGGCGCCCGACACGGACTTCACTGCCAAACTGATCGACGTCTACCCACCCAGCGCCGATTACCCCGAGGGCTACCATCTGTATCTGGCCGACGGGATCATTCGCTGTCGTTACCGCGAGGGCTTTGAGCACGAGGTGCTCATGGAGCCCGGGCAGGTCTACAAGGTAATAATCACGCTCCCGCCGACCAGCAACCTGTTCGCGGCTGGCCACCGGATCCGGGTAGACGTTTCCAGCAGCAACTTCCCGCGCTTCGACCTGAATCCCAACACCGGCGAGCCAGTTGGCCGTCACACCTTCCAGCAGGTCGCCGACAATGCTATCTTCTGCGACCCGGCACGACCCTCACACATTGTGCTGCCGCTCGTCCCCGTCGCTGGGGATGCCGTGGCCAGCATTGTACGCTCGGCTTGATCCTGTGCATCAACGGAGCCGCGCGGAGCGGGAGCGCGCGGCACTGCAAGGCGCTCAAGGGAGAGCACCGCTTGCCCCTGAGCGCCCGCAGGATGGTTACGTGCCCAGCCTGGCACGCACTACGACACAGGCAGCGCGACGTTACTCCCAGCGCTCGCCGGTTGCGTCCACTCCGCTGTCAGGCGCACCCGCAGCGTCCAGGGCAGATCAACACTGCTGGTACCGATCAGGAGATCGAACTCGCCCGCATCGGCCACCCAGGCCCGGCGCGCCTCGTCGTAGTAGGCAAAGGCGCGCATGTCCAGCCGCAGATCGACCTCGCTCATCTCACCAGGTTGCAGCGTCACTTTGCCGAAGGCCCTGAGCTCTTTCTCGGGACGCTCAACCGCCGCCTCGATGTCGCGCACATAGAGCTGCACAACCGTCTGCCCAACCCGCGCCCCGGTATTCGTTACTGGCACGCTCACCACGAGTGTCTCACCGGGCTGGAGCGTCACCGCGCTCGCGCGAGGCTCGCCCAGGGCAAAACGGCTGTACGAGAGCCCGAATCCGAAGGGGAAGAGCGGCGTGAGGCCGGCACGGTCAACGTGGCGATAGCCGATGTACAGGCCCTCACGGTACTCGACGTGTCCATCTTCGCCGGGATACTGGCGATCCGGCGTCTCGGGATGCACCGGATCGTCCTCCAGGCGCGCCGGGAAGGTCTGCGGTAGCCGACCACCCGGGTCGGCCTGGCCGGTCAGCACATCGGCGATCGCGTACCCAGCCTCCTGCCCGGGGAACCAGGCCTGCACCACAGCCGGCACCTCGTTGAGCCAGGGCATCAGCACCGGGCCACCAGTCTGCAGGAGCACCACCGTATGCGGATTTGCGGCTGCGACTGCCCGCACCAGTTCGTCCTGACGGCCCGGCAGCGTAAGCCCCCAGCGGTCTATGCCTTCGGTTTCCCAGTCGCCGTTGGTGCCCACGCAAACCACGGCGTAATCGGCTGTCGCCGCGATCCGCGCCGCCTCCGCCACACTGTCCGCTGGCAACGGCTTGCGGGCGCCGAAGCGCAGGGCGCTGATCGTAGCGATTCCCACCTCCACACGGTGGGGCGTAAAATCGATCACCAGTTCGTGCGTGCCGGGAGCCAGCTCCTGGCGAGTGCGCAGTTCGCCACTGCCGAAGCCGAAGTAGGTATCGCCAGGCTTGAACTGCTCCCAGTTGTCGATTATCTGCGCACCATCGAGGCTCAAGCGGCTCAGGCCGGCACTGGCCAGGCTGAACTCGTAGGGTCCAGCCTCGTCCTCACTGACCGTGAGGGTAGTGGTCAGGCGGGCGTGAAACTCCCCCGGGAGACCTTCGGGCGGCTGTAACCACATCACTTCACCGAAGGGTCGCTCCTCGCGCAGCAGCACCGCGCCATCTGCGGTGGCACGATACGCAACCTGAAGCGGGAAGGGGTAGACCGGCAGCAGCCGGTCGTTCTCACAGCCCTGCGCGTAGCGGACCCGTTCGGCGCCGAGCGCCTCACGCAGCCCCTCCAGCGGTGAGACCCGGCGGTGGGCGTTGATCTGGGCACTGCCGCCACCCATCACCTGGGCGGTGGCGGCATTCGGCCCAACGACCGCAACCGTGGCGCCTGCGGGGAGTGGCAGGAGATCTCCGGCATTCTTCAGCAGCACCATCCCCTCAGCGCCGGCACGGCGGATCAGGGCGCGCGTATCGGCGTACTCTTCGTCACGCTCGGCCTCCAGGCTCACATCGCGCGGGTGATCGAGGGTACCGGTGCGCTCAAGCAGCCGCAGCACATTCCTGGCCGCACGGCGCACAGCCGCGCGAACGGCCTCATCAGCCTCGGCCTCGGCAAGCAAGCTGGCGCGTGCCCGGGCCGGCCCGGGCATCTCCAGGTCAAGGCCGGCGCGCACACTCTTCCCCGCCGAATGGGTGCCGCCCCAGTCGCTCATCACCAGCCCATCGAAGCCCCACTCGCCGCGCAGCAGATCGCACAGCAGCCAGGGGTGCTCGCTGGCGTAGGTGCCATCGATGCGGTTGTACGCGCTCATCACGGCCCAGCTCCCGCCCTCGGTGACGGCCAACTCGAAGGGCCGCAGGTAGAGCTCGCGGAAGACGCGGGGGGGAATGTCGCTGCTGATCGTGCCGCGCTGATACTCCGACTCGTTGCCCGCGAAGTGCTTGACCGTCGCGGCAACGCCGGCGCCCTGGAGCCCCTGGATGTAGGCCGCGGCAAGCTTCCCGGCCAGAATGGGGTCCTCGGCATAACCCTCAAAGTTACGGCCGTTGAGCGAACTGCGGAACAGGTTCACGGTGGGCGCCAGCAACACCCCGGCGCCCTTGTCCCGAGCTTCACGCGCGAGCAGGCGGCCAACCTCGCGCAGCAGCTCGACATTCCAGCTCGCCCCAAGACTGATCCCGACCGGGAAGGCGGCGGTGTGCTTGCCCCCAACCAGTGCCCCACCGCCACGGGCGCCGGCCGGGCCATCGGTCACCTTGAGGGCCGGAATGTTCAGCCGTGGAATAGGCACCGTGGTCCAGAAGTCGGCGCCCGCGAGCAGCGCCACCTGTTCGGCAAGGCTCAGCTGCTCCAGCAAGGCATCGACACGGCTGGTTTCAGACGTTGTTGGCTCGCTCACGCGGTGTGCTCCTCTCCAGTCACAGCATCGTTTTCGAGCAACTCGATGATCGCCCCCAGCTGCGCGACCCCGTCGAAGTAGGCGTAGCGACCGCCGGGATACTCCCCACGCTGGATCAGCGGGAGCCCTGCGGCATTCAGGTAGGCGCGCTTCTCCTCCATGCCCTTGATCACAAAGGCGATATGATGCAGGCTATCGCCGTGGGCAGTCAGCTGATCGTTCCAGGTGCTGGGCTCACCCAGCGGCTCGATCAGCTCCAGATCCACCTGTCCGAGGTGAAAGAAGGCGAGCCTGGCCCGTGCATCCGAGCGCTGGCCCTGATACTCGGTCTGCGCACGCTCGTAGGTGTCGGTGATCATGATCTCAGGCATGGGCAGGCCCAGGATCTGCGACCAGGCCCGTGCTCTGGCCTCGATGTCGCGCACGATCAGGCCCACCTGCATGACCGTTGTTGTCCCTAATGCGGTCTCCGTCATGGGTTGTCTTCCTCTTCACTGCACGCCGCGCTCCTGGCACATCAGCGCATGAACGCGAGCATGTCGCGGAACAGCTCCAGATCGTGGCGGAAATCGGCGGGGCTCGTTTTGGGCTGGCGCCCCTCCACCACATTGGTGTAGAAGGCCTGCCACTCGGCGACAAAGGGATCACCCCAGGCCGGGTGCTCACACCGCTCGACCACACCACCCCGGTCATTGGCCTCGACGATGCTCAGGCGGATGGGCAGATTGCGCACGTAGGGCGTATCATACTGCACCCGCACGATCCGCTGCTCCCCATAGACCTCAAGGTGGGCATCGAAGCGTGGAATCGCATTGATGCCCGTCTCGAACTGGCAGACGAAGTCGCCATAGTCGAACGTCGCCGTCAGATAGAGGCCGCCACGCTGGGTGGCAGAGAGCACCCGCTTCGGCATGCCCAGAAGCTCACGCATGGCCGAGAGGTCGTGGGTGCTGAGGCCAAGGAGCAAGCCATAGACGCCCCGCAGCCCCTCGTGGGCCTCACCGAGCGCCTCACCGATTGCCTCGTCGAGGAGCCGTTCACGCCTGGCCTGGCCTTCGGCGCGCAGATCGGGCGGTACGTCATCGCCACGAACAACGGACGAGGTGGGTTTGATAAATAGGGCATTCCAGCCCAGCACATCGTGTACGCGGGCCAGACGAACAGGGCCGAGCTCAGGTATGAGGCGGCATGCCTCCACGAAGGCCGGTGCATAGCGGCGCATATAACCCACCTGCACCACCACCCCCGCACGCTCCTGTGCCGCGCGGAGCGCGTCGGCCTCACGCAGGGTCATGCACATCGGCTTCTCGATGAGCACGTGCTTGCCGGCCGCGATCGCCGCAAGCGCGCTTTCGGCATGGTAGGCGTCGGGGTTGGCAACCAGCACCGCGTCGAGATCGTCCAGCGCCAGGAGCTCGCGCTCGTCGCGGAAGCGCCGGGCGACCTGCCACTGCTCACCGACCGTCTGAACGACGTGCTCGCTCACATCACACAGCGCCGTGACGGCGAACTGGCCAGCCAGCTGCCGCAGGCTCGGCAGGTGCGCGATCTGGGTCACCTCGCCACAGCCGATGATGCCGACGCGAAGCTGTTTCATAGACGTTTCTCCTCTGGACAACGGGGCGAGTTCAAGACAAGCCCCGTAGGTACTGGAGGCTGTGCGAGATACTGACGATGGGATCGCGAGGGTTGTCGTGCTCAACGATGAACCACTCGGCGCCAGCGGCCCGGGCTGCGGGGATCAGGGTTGGCCAATCCAGGATGCCCGCACCGACATCGGCCATCACGATACCGTCGAAGAGGGCGTCCTCGGGCCGCTCACCCGGCGCAGCCAGGTCTTTGATGTGGACGCGCGGGCAACGCCCAGCGTAGTGGCGCAGTAGCGTAGTCGGGTCGAGGCCGCCTGCGGCGCTCCAGGCCAGGTCGGGCTCCAGGCCCAACTCGGGGCCAGCGGCCGCGAAGAGCAGGTCAAGGGCAAGCTGACCGTCAAAGCGCTGCAGCTCCCAGCTATGGTTGTGGTAGAGCAGGACCATCCCGGCATCACGGCAGCGTCGGGCCAACTCACCGAGGATCTGGCCGTAGGCGCGGTATGGTCCGGCGTCGGTGGCCGCGCGCAGCTCAGGGATGTAGGGCACCACCAGAGTCGTGTTGCCAATGGCCCGGTTAAAGGCGATGATCGCGTCAGTCCGCTCGCGTAGTGCGTCGAGCTGGAGATGGGTGGAGATCACCCGCAGCCCGTGCCTCGCGAGCAGGGCACCCATCTCCTCGGCTGTGCACCCATGATCGCCCACGGTCTCCACGGCGGTATACCCTGCGGCCGCGACCTGGCCGAGCAACTCGTCGAAACGTCCGGGCAGGGTGCGCAGGGTATAGAGCTGCACGGCAATGGGCAAGACGGCTTCTTGCTGCGACATACGCTGTCCTCCTATCCCTTGACCCCACTGCCAATCGCGCCATACATCATGTACTTCTGGATGAAGAGGAAGAGGATGAACGTCGGGAGCATCGCCAGCACCGCAGCAGCCATCAGGCTTCCCCAGTCGGTCGAGAACTGCTGGATGAACTGTTGGATGCCGATCGGCACGGTGAACAGCTCCTCGCGTCGCAGGAAGACCGAGGCGATCAGGTATTCGTTGTACGAGAACAGGAAAGCGAAGATCGCCACCGCCGCAATCGCTGGCCCGGCCAGTGGCAGAACTACCAGGGTGAACGCCTGGAAGCGATTCGCGCCGTCGATCTTTGCTGCCTCCTCCAGGTCCACCGGGATGCCATCGAAGAAGGCGCGGAACATCGAGGTGGCGAAGGGCAGTTGGGCCACCGTATAGAGGATGATCACCGAGTAGTAGGTGTTCACCAGCCCCAGGGTGCGGAAGAAGATGAACAGCGGGATCAGTGCGAGCAGAATGGGGAACATCTGCACCATAAATAGCCCGGTGCCGTAGGCCGTCACAAAGCGCGTGCGGAAGCGCGAGAGTACGTAGCCCGCCAGCGTCGCGGCCATGATGCTCAGGGCCATGCCACCGCCGGCCATGATCAGGCTGTTGAGCAGCCACTGGCCAAACGAGGTACGCTGCGTGACGAAAGCGTAGTTCTCCAGCGTGGGCGCCTCGGGTAGGAACGAGCGCGAACTGAGGATCTCCGAGGTGCTGCGGAACGAGTTGAGGATGAGCGAGATGATCGGCAGGTTGACGACGGTCACCAGCACGAGCATCAGAACGAACAGGCTCCAGCGCATCACGAGCCGGCGTTGATGGCGTGTCATCGTCAGGGCTCCCTCTGCTGGCGGCGCAGCAGGATTAGCGCAAAGATCATCAGGATCAGCATCGTGAAGAAGGCCACCGCCGCGCCAAGGCCCACGTTGTTCAAGAGGAAGGTGTAGCGGTAGGAGAGCACGCTCAGATTTTCAGTGGCGTTGGAGGGCCCGCCCTGGGTTAGCAGCCAGGGCGTTTCGAAGTCGTTCACGCTCCAGATCGTCATCAGGATCCACAGCACCACCGAGATCGGTAGTAGCTGGGGCAGGGTGATGTAGCGGAAGGATTGCCAGGGCGAGGCACCATCGATACTGGCCGCCTCATAGATCTCCAGGCTGATCGTCTGGAGCGCGGCCAGCAGCGAGAGCATCATGAAGGGGAAGCTGCGCCAGATCTTGACGATGATGATCGAGAAGGTTGCCCACTCGCCGGTGGAGAGGAAGTAGATCGGTCGGATGCCGAAGAAGCCGAGCACGACGTTGACCAGGCCAGTCTGGTCGCCGATCATCCAGCGCCAACTGACGATCGAGACGATCGAGGGCAAGATCCACGGCAACAGCAGGGCCACGCGGAAGAACCCGCGCCCGGGGATGTCGCGGTTCAATAGCAGAGCCAGGCCCAGCCCCACCGCCCAGCTCCCGAAAACGCCGAAGAGCGCAAAGATGGCACTGAAGCGCAGGGCGTTGTGAAACTCGGGCCGCGTCATCAGGTCAAGGTAGTTTTGCAGCCCCACAAAGGCGCCAGTCTGGAGCAGAGTGCCGTCCTGGAGGCTGTAGTAGAATCCGGCGGCGAAAGGATAGAGGTTGATCAGCGTGATCAGCACCAGCGAGGGGATGAGCAGGTAGATCGGGAAGAGGTCCAAGCGCCGGCGGCGCAGCACGACGCGCAGCTCGCTGGAGGATGAAGAAGCCGTCTTGATGCTCACACGTCTCTCCTTCGCAGGAACGTGGGGCGAGCCATGCGCCCACCCCACGCCCATGCCCGTAGCACTCAGGCCTGGAGCGATTTCAGGCCCTTGAGGGTCGTTTCGAGCTTCTGGAGAGTCTCGGTGACGTCCCGCCCCTGGAGCAGATCGGTTGCCAGCGTGTTGAGCATGCCCCCTGCGTCAATATCGGCCAGCGCCGGGAAGGTGCCCGTGGAATGATTGCCGGTGAGCCTGCCAACCGGAACCCACTCGTCGATAATCGGCTTGATGAAGGGGTTCTCCTGGAAGTATGGGTCGGCGGCGATCGACCTGCGGGCGGGCAGATTGCCAGCGTGGCCCTCGGTCCAGATCGGCAGGGAGTTCTCTGACCACCACTTCAGGAAGGCCTTGGTAGCGTCGGGGTTCCGCGTCTGCTTGTAGATCATCAGGTTGTTGGCGAACATCAACGTCGCCTTGTCGCCGTGGGGCCCGGTCATCGGCGAGAGAATGCCGACCTGATCTTTGATCTCGGGCACCCGCTCCTCGGCGGAGGGCGAGAAGAACATCACTGCAGCGCTGCCCGTGCCGAATGCCCTGGAGAGATCGGCGTCCTGGAAGCCGGCGCTGCCAGGATGGACCACCCCGTCCTTGATCAGGTCGGCGACGAAGGTCAGCCCCTCGATGTTGCGATCGTTCATTACGTCAAGCTGGTTGTCGGCGGTGAAGAAGCCGCCGCCGAACATGTACATCAGCGAGACGATGCTCTGCCAGCCGAGCGGGCTCGCCCCCGCGAAGGCGATGCCGTACTGCTCGCCCCGGGTGAGCGCCTTGAGCGCGGCGCGCAACTCCTCCAGCGTAGTGGGCGGCGCGACCCCGGCCTGCTCAAAGAGATCCTTGCGGTAGAAGGGGATGCGGATGTCGATTCCCCAGGGGAGGGCGATATAGTGGCCGTTGTAGTACATGCCGTCGATCTGGCCCGGCAGGAAGGCATCGACGCCGATCTCGGCAACCAGATCGTCGATCTCGAGGATGGCGTCCTGGGGGTAGAACTGGATGGCCTGGTAGCCGCCGCCAGTGCTGACATCGGGTGCCGTGCCCGAGCCGACCGCCGTGGTGAAGACCTGTGGCCACGAGCTCCAGGGGTTGGATTGGTAGCTGACGGTGATGCCGGGGTTGGCCGCGGTGAAGTCCTGCTCAGCCACGCGCTTGGCGGTGTCGATGTACTCAGGTGGGCCCCAGACCATGTCCCAGAACTGCACTTCGCCGCTCGCTGCGGAGGCCGCGCTGCCAGCTGTGGGGGCCGTGCTGGCGCCCCCCGAGGCGCCCGGCTGGGCGCCGCAGGCCGCGAGCACCAGCGCTCCCGCGCCTACCCCCAGCCCCGTGAGAAACTGCCGCCGACTGATCGTCCGTCGCTGCTGCTCGTCCATCGTGTGCCTCCATTGCGATTCCAAGACTGTCTGTGTCCACGGGTTGATGGGGCGCCAGCACCATGCAGGCGCCCTCGGAAGAGCAGGGGTGTGGCCGGCGAAGCCGGGGCCAGATGGGAGACGCCCGGGTGCTCGTCGCTGCGGCGTCTCACGCTTAGCCGCGCCCAGTTCAGGCGAGCCTGCGACAGGTTTCGCGCACGATCAGCGTGGGTTCCAGCTTGCGTACCTCGGGGGGGCTGCCGGGTTCGCTGATCTGCCGGAGCAACAGCTCAACGGCCTGGCGGCCGAGCTCGACCATGGGCTGGCCGACAGTCGTGAGTGCCGGGACGTGCAAGGCAGCGTAGCTGATATTGTCGAAGCCGATCACCGAAATATCGTCGGGAACGCGGCGCCCGAGCCGCCGCAGGGCTCCGAGCGCGCCGATGGCCATCTGATCGTTGACCGCGAAGATCGCGGTGAGGGTGGGATCGTACGCCAGGAGCGTGTGGGCCGCCGCCGCGCCGCTGGCGTACTCGAAGTCGCCGTCCGCGAAGGCCCCGGCGGGAAGGAGTGTGCCCGCATCACGGAAGGCCTGGCGGAAGCCGGTAACCCGCAGGCCGGCGCTCTCGATCCCCGTAGGCGGTGTGATACAGCCCACACGCCGGTGACCAAGTGAGTGCAGGTGCTTCCCGGCGAGGTAGCCGCCCTGGAAGTCGTCCACCATGACCGCGCTCATCCCCGCGTGCTGCGGCTGCTGGCCGACAATCACCGTTGCTACGCCCGCCGCCTGCAGGTCGCCGGCCGCATTCATGCCCGTAGTCGAGGGGACCAGCACGATCCCGTCGATCTGGCGGGCGAGCAGGGTGTGTACGTAGGCCCGCTCCTGCTCGACCGACCAGTTCGTGTTGCAGAGGAGCACGGTGTAGCCCGCCGCGCGCCCTGCCCGCTCCACTTCGCTCCCCAGTTCCGCCCAGAAGGGGTTGGCGATGTTCGGCGTGATCAGCCCGATCGTCAGCGTCTCGTGCCGGCGCAAGCTGCGCGCGAGCAGATTCGGGCGATAGTGCAGTTCGGCGATCGCCCGTTCCACCCGCGCCCGCGTCTCCGGCTCTACAAAGCGCGTCCCGTTGAGCACATGCGAGACCGTCGCGGTCGAGACCCCGGCATGATTGGCGACATCACGCATCGTGGCCATAGGGTGCCTGCACTGCGGAACCGATTGCGTAACCGATTGAATGTCCGTAGTGTAGGCAGCATCAGCGCGCGGGGTTATCGGGAAAAAGTTGGTGATCCGGGGGGCAGCGCGCGGTGGCGTTTGTGCGGTGGAAGCACAAATGTTAGACACGAAGCGAATGAACGGACATGGGCGAGCACAGCGCAGGCACGCGCTGCATCGCCGTTCTTCGCTTCCTGGTGCTCGGTTCGTGCCCTACAGCTGCCGATCGATGGCATAGCGCATCGCCGCCGTACGGGAGTGAACGCCGAGCTTGTCATAGATCGTGCTGAGGTAGGTCTTGACCGTGGCAACGCTGATCACCAGCCGTTCGGCGATCTGGCTATTGGTCAGGCCCGCACTGATCAGGCGGAGCACCTCGAGTTCACGGCGCGTGAGCATAGCCGGACGGTCGGCTGGCATACGTCCAGCCGGGATGGCGCCAGACTCTGGAGCGGAGGGAAGCTGGAGGGCCGCCTCAGGGGAGAGCCGCGCACCTTCATGCCAGATTGTCAGAGCGTGCTGGGCGCCGAGGGCAGCGCGAGCGGCGGCCTGGAGCCGCGCGCGATCCGGCGAGGGCACGGGAATGCACGGCAACCGGGCCGCTTCGACCTGCGCTTCGGCGGCGCTCCAGAGCCGCATCGCCCGGACAAACGCCTGCCGGCGTGCCGCGCTGTCGGCCAGGCCCGCGAGGCAGTCGGCGATCAACCCTTCCTCACCGAGCGCCCGGGCCAACTGGAAACACCGCTGCGCCAGATCCATGAGCGCCTGCTCATCGCCGCGCGCCAACGCCAGCTGGGCCTGCATCGCATAGACCCGCGCAATCCGGTAGTGATCGCTCAGATCGCCGAAGTGCTGCAATGCCTCGCTGAGCAGGCCCCGGGCGCGCTGGTACTCACCCTCGATCACGGCGATCTCACTCAGATTGACCAGTGCGCCCCCGATAATATTGACTTCACCGGCCATACGCGCCATCGCCAGGCCCTCTTCGACCCGGGCCCGCGCAGTCGCGAGATTGCCCTGACGCAGCGCGATTACGCCGAGTTGCAGCAGCGCGCTGGAAACTCCGTGATAGTTCTTGAGCGAGCGCTCGATCTCCAGGCGCTCACCCTCATAGGCCTGCGCCGCATCGTAATCGCCCGCAGCGGCAGCAACGATCGACAGACTCACCAGCGACCAGCCAACTTCATACAGATTGCCGGCCTTCCGCCGCAGCGCCAGGCTTTCCAGGTGCATCGCCCGCGCACCATCGAGGCTGCTCGGTTGGCGTGCAACCTGGTTCAGCCCGCTGAAGGGTACCAGGCTCCCTTTCCGCGCGCCAAGCGCGCGCTGGAACTCGATCCAGCCCAGGGTCTGGAGCGCCCAGGCCAGGCCGGAGGCGTCCTGCAGGGCGCGGTAGCACGCCAATCCTTCATGCGCCTTCAGCGCCGCATTCTGAAGCTCGCCGCCGAGCATGGTCATCGTCCAGCCGATACTGGTGAGTGCCGCCGCATACGCCACCGGATCACCCAGGGAGTGTACGATGGCCAAATGCTCTTCCTGATAGGCCAGGGCGCCCTCGCGATCGTAGAGCGCCCGGGCAAGGTGCCCGGCAGCCCGCAGGGCGCGCGCCCGCGTGGCCAGGCTCATCGACTCACCCCTGGCGAGGGCGTCGGCCAGCCATGCACGCCCCTCACGACGATGGGGGCGCACATCCCAGAAGACCTGCAGCGCGGCAGCCAGCCGCGCCGCGTCGTCGGGGCCACCCTCGGCCAGCAGCCAGCGCAGCGCAAGGCGCATGTTCGGCAGCTCAGAGTCGAGCCGGTCGAGGGCAGCATGGGGCGCCCCGCTCTGGAGCACTGGCTCCAGCGACTCCGCCAGGCGCAGGAAGTAGGCCGCATGGCGCGCGCGAACGGCACCCTCCTGACCACTCGCCTGGAGGCGATCGAGCGCATACTCGTTAATCAGTTCCAGCATCACGAAGCGCAACTCGCCGGCCTCGTCGCCGCCAGAGCCGAGCAGACTCTGGTCGATCAGCGCGTCCAGGGCATCGATCAGCGCCTCCTCCGGCATACCACAGACGGCCTGCGCGGCCGCGAGGGTGAAACCACCGGCAAAGACCGCCAGTTGATTGAAGACGCCCTGGAGCGCCGGCGTTAAGAGTTGGTAGCTCCAGTCCAGCGTATCGCGAATGGTCTGCTGGCGAGCGGGGAGGTCGCGCGCACCTCCGGTGAGCAGCGTGAGCCGCCGCGCCAGCCGGCTCAAGAGGACATCCGGCGGAAAATGGCGGCTGCGGGCCGCCGCGAGTTCAATAGCCAGCGGCAGCCCATCGAGCCGCCGGCAAATCTCCGCCACGAGCGCCAGCGTCTCGGAGGTAGGCTGCAACCCCGGGCGTACCGCCTGCGCTCGCTGGAGAAAGAGAGCGACCGCGCCACAGGCCGTGAGCTGTTCATCAGATAAGGCAGCGCCGGCCTCGGGGAGCTCCAGCGGAGCGAGCGCATACTCGTGCTCGCCGGTGAGCCGCAGCGCCGCCCTGCTCGTGACGAGGAGCGCGAGCCGGGGCGCGCTGGCCAGGAGCCCGGCGAGAGCGGCGGCGGCCGGTAGCACCTGCTCGAAGTTGTCGAGAACCAGGAGCATGTGCTTCGGAGCCAGGTAGGCCTTCAGGCCGTCCTCGAGCGCTGGCTGTCGATTCTCAACCACCCCGAGGGTTCTGGCAATGGTCGGGAGAACCAGGCCAGGATCGCGGATGGCGCTCAACTCAACTAGAAAGACGCCATCGGCAAAGGTGGCACACAGCTCACTCGCAACGGCGAGGGCAAGGCGGGTCTTCCCGACACCGCCAGGCCCGGTGAGCGTGAGGAGCCGTGTGGCATCGGAGCTGAGCGCAGCACACATGGCGGCGAGATCGTGCTCACGCCCGATCAGCGGCATCGTCGGGGCGGGCAGATTATGCGGGCGACGGGCGGGCAGCCGGAGCGGCAGATCTGGAGCGGGGAGATCCGCCGCCACCAGCTGATAGAGGTACTCGGGTTGAGATAGCGCGCCGACACAGTAGGCGCCGAGCGCCCGCAGGCTGAGCCCACCCGGCAGATGGATGGCGATCAGCGCCCGGGTGATCTGGGAGAGGACGATCTGCCCCGGATGGACACTCGCCAGCAGCTGGAGCCCCCACTGCACGGGCTGGCTGGCATGGATATCGACGTGCTCGGTGAGCACACCGGTATGGATGACCACGCACGGAAGCGGTGGCCCGCCATGGCCGGGCGCGGCGGCGCACAACAAGCGCAGCATCGTCAACGCCGCGCCAACCGCATCAAGCGCGTTGCCGAAGACCCCGCCGATGATCGGCGAGGCGCTCGCGAATGGTTGGCCTCCGGCAGCCGCCAGCGACTCGGCGAGGATCCGCGCGCGACGTTCGGAGTCGGCGGCGCACGGCGCGGTTGGGCCAGCCGGCGCTTCGCGATCGCACACGAGGAGGAACGTCAAGGTTCCCGAAGCGCCGCGCTGGGCGCCTGGTAGCCCGGCCACGGGCCGCTGGGAATCGCCCGGCAAGACACCGAGGGCCACCGCGACCTGTTGCAGGCGTTCGAGCGAGAGCTCGGCGCTCCGGCCGAGGTAGACACTCACCAGCTTCTGCCCACGCCTGCGATAGGCGCGCCAGTAGCCATCGGCACGCCCCCGCCGCTCCTTGCGCGCCGTATAGCGCCCGCCTGCACCGGCAACCGCAAACGACGTGGCTTCCGTAAGCCACGCATACCACAACGGGGTACCGACGATCATTGGCTGTCCGTTTCGCTCACAGCCAACGAGCCGATCCCCCTCCACCACTGGAGTTGTTCGCGCCATTGCACGCTACCCGGTCGAGCCGGCAGATCCTTCCCCCCTACTGTATCGCAGCGTGTCTAACATTTCAAGAGCAATCGTGGGCTGGAGCGGCCCGCACCACTCTGGATGAGCCCCTCGGTGGCGCAGCCGGCATCACCCCGCGCCGTGGCGCCAGTGGCGCCAGGGGGCGGTTCACCCGTGCGCGCTACGACACGGGCCAGGCGAGCAGGAGCGCGTTTAAGACACCAACGCGGAGCGGCCCGGCATTGCACACGTGGCGGAAGATGTAGCGGTACTGATCGCGCGGCACAGGCGTGGTGTGGGCGGCTCTGTTCCGCACCTTCACCACCGGGTCAAGCTGCTCGACAAAGTGGTCAAGGTCCACGGTGAACGCCGGGTCCTCGGGGTCAACCGCGCCATTCCAGACGCTCAGCACATGGTTCCGGATCGTCGCCCAGAGCGCGGGGTTCTTACTGCGCACACCAGCCAGTGAGCCCAGCGTGGGCTTGCCGAACGGGAAGTCGCTTGCGCTCACGCCGGGGATCGCCAGGATGCGCCGCTGGAGCTCGCGCTCAAGGGCCCGCGCGACGTGGATGATCGGCGCGGAGTAGTCCGGCGCGTTCACCGCATCGAGCTGGTCGCGCAGGTAGATCGCCAGGGCGAGCGACTCGCGCTCGGCTACGCCGAGGATCGTCAGCGTCCGGTCAAACCCGACGTCGCCGAGCTGCTTGTCATACGCGCTGAGGTTTTTGAGCGCCCCGGTGATGCGGGCAAACTGGCGGGTCAGGGCTTCGATCTGGCGGGCGACGGCGTCGATCGATTCCTCCTCATCCAGGCTGTCCGGGTCGCGCGGGTCGAACAGCTGCTGGAGCTCTTTGAGCAACTCGTCTACGCTGCGTGGCGGACGCATCGGTGGCGCTGCCCCCGCCTGCCCGATGATATGGCACAGGCGGCCATCGCGACAACAGTGCTCGGCGCGGCTCACCAGGTCGACGCGCCAGGGGCCGATGTGCGGTTTCGGGCAAACCAGCAGGTCGTCCGGGGCGAGGGTGTCGCCGTACCGCCCCATCAGCGCCCCGCGCTCGGCCAGACTCAAGGTGTCGAGGAATACGCCCTGGCAGCGCGGGATACGCGGCATGCGGAGCCGAGCGTGCGCGCTATCTAGCAGCCCGGTAAGCGTCACCCGTAGCCCCTGGAGGCCGGTGTCCGGGCAGAGTGGCTGCACCACGACCTGCTGGTCCGGCACGATCGTCTGGTCACGGTCGGCAGGGCCGAGCCGGTAGCTCCCATCGCCTGTTGTAGCTGCCCCGGCGCCAGCCAGGAACGCGAAGAGCAATGTCCCGTGTCCCTCACCGAGCAGGGCGAGGTCGGCAATCATGCGCTTGATCGGCGACGAGGGCGCGTTCGGGCTTTCCCGCTCGCGGTAGTACTTCGCGTCCCACACGACGCCGGGCTCGCGCCAGAACAGCTCCGTGCCGTGCTCTACCCGCGCCGGTGGCGGGTCAACTCGCCAGAGGTAGAAGTCGGGGCGCACGCCCGGCACCGCGTACTTCTTGAGCGGCTGGGCACCCCAGCGCGCTGGCGGGAACGGTACACCCTGGTCGTGGCGGAGCTCGTAGGTTCGCTCGTCGTTGCCAAGGCCCCAGCGGAAGCGCAAGGCCATCTGACCCTGCCGGGGGTTGATGTGCTCCAGACAACCCCGCTCGCGCAGCAGGTCGGCGAGCTCAAAGAAGATCCAGATCTGGTAGAGGTAGTTATCGCGCTCGGGGTCGGCCCCCAGGACATCGTCGGCGGATGCCTGGTTGCGTTGCAGGAGCCGGAGGGCGCGCAGCCTCGCTCGCCAGGCGAGGAGATCTTCGTAGGCGCTGTTGCCGCCGGGGATGAGCCGCTCCTGGACGCGGTGCTCCAGCCCCTCGGGGCCGCCCTGGGCGCCGTCGAGGATCTGCTGCGCCGCGCCCCTGATACCCGCGAACTGGGGAAAGGCCAGCTCGCGCTCACAGCGCTCGATGAGCTCATTGAGGGGGTGGCGCAGGGCCGCGCTGCCGGCAATGAGCTGCTCGTCCCAGAGCAGCCGCTCCGCCTCTGCCCGGAACCCCAGGAGCGTCACCACGGCGAGCAGGTTCTCGGGGGTGGCGAAGTCGCGCCGGCGCTGGCGGGTGTGGAGCAGCAGCGGCGCCTCGCCGGGGCGCTCGGCCCAGGCCGCGTCGATGCTGCGGCTCCAGTCGATCCGGCCCCGCGCGGGGGGCTCCTCGACGATCACGGAGCGTGGCGACTCGAAGCTCAGCCGCCGCACGATTCGCGGCAGGATATCCTCGAACAGCTCGTCGCGCAGCACGAAGACCGCGCCCAGGTCGCGGTAGCGCTGCAACGCGGCATCCATCCGCTCGGCGGTGTAGCTCGCCCTGGCACCGATGTGCCGTCCGAAGCCGGCCTCGTCGTAGCGCAACAGCAAGGCCACCAGTCGTGCCTGCATCGCGCCGAACGCATCGCGTTCGAGGGCGGAGGGAGGAGGGCTGAAGGCGGAACGCTCAGGGCTGAGGGCGGAACGCTCAGGGCTGAGAGCTGAGGGCTGAAGGCTGATGTTGTTCCTCCTTCTCATCACCACTACTCAATGCCTTTGCGCCGGAGCTTCCGAACGCTGAGGGCGGAACGCTGAGGGCTGAGGGCGGAGGGCGGAGGGCTGATGTTGTTCCTCCTTCTCATCGCCACTACGCAAGGCCTTTGCGCCGGAGCTTCCGAACAGCCGAGGTGAACATCGCAATCAACTGGTTGGTTTCATCCAGGAGTGGGGCGAGGAGCGATTCGGCGACCAGACTGGCCTCGATCAAGAGCTCCAGCCAGTACGCGGTTTCGTCCAACTCTTGAATGCAAACATCAAACTTGGCAGCCATCTCGGCATTGCTTCGTCCACGGCTACCTTCGCCGTAGTTGGCCCCGACTGAGGTGCCAGAGCGCAAGAGTTGCTGCCCGATGACCTGCGACTCCGGCTTCTTCGGTAGAGCGCCATAAAGCTTGATGATCCGCAAGGCGTATGTCTTCGTCCGCTGCCTAAGAGGCGACTCTTGCTCCATAATCC
>SFCB01000045.1 GCA_004367505.1 Chloroflexi bacterium OHK40
CCCCACCGGGGCGTCTCCCCAGGATCCTACGCCGCACCGCCCCCACCGGGGCGTCTCCCCAAGACCCTACGCCGCACCGCCCCCCACCGGGGCGGCTCCCCAAGACCCTACGCCGCACCGCCCCCCACCGGGGCGGCTCATCGGGAGCGTACGCCGTAAAGACGCCCCACCGGGGCGTCTCCGCAGGATCGTGTTCCAGCGACATCACCGTGGTGACCAACCAGCGCTCCGCGTGAGCGCCAACCGAAATCCAAGGAGCGGAGATGAGTGAAGCCATCAACCAGCACGACGGCGCGGCCCTGGAGCAACTGATCTATCAGGTGCGTGGCGTCCACGCGGCACGGCTTGTGACTAACAATGGCACGATCAACGAAGTTCACGTGGTCGGTACGCCACAGCGCAGTGCGAAGCAGATCGTGCGCGATATCGAGTCGATCCTCTATGTCCGGGGCGGGGTGCGCCTGGATTACCGCAAGATCAGCCTGGTGCAGGTGGCTGAGGGCGCCATCCAGGGGGGGAGCTCGCGCCCTCAGCTGATCGACGTCGTGGCCCACAACCGGGACGACGGCCCGATGGTGGTGGTGACGCTGAGCCTGCGTGATGAGCAAGCGCAGGGCGTGGGCGCGCAGCCCCCGGGCCAGCCAGCCGACCTGCCACGCCTGGCCGCGCAGGCCACCGTCAACGCCCTGGAGAACTGGGTCCGGCCGAGCTACCGGGTGCAGCTCGAGCAGCTACAACGGCAGCCCTTCGGCGCGCTGGAGGTCTACCTCGCGCAGCTTGCGCTGGAAAGCGAGGGGGGTGTCGAGACGCTGCTCGGGATCAGTATGCTGCGGGGCGACGAGCTCCTGGCTGTAGCCAAGGCGGTGCTCGATGCGGGCAACCGCCGGATCGAGCGCCTGCTCGCCGAGGCGCCCCATCGTACGGCCCACGCGTCGCGCTAAGCTTCCGATTCGCTCCGGTCACCACGACGCCCCACCAGGCACGTCGTGCCTATGCGCACGCCACGTGCGATGCGGGACCTAACCTCCTCGTGGCCGGCACGTCGTCAGCTGCGCCCGGCTGAGACACGCTGGCGCGGAAAGATGAAAATATTGTAAACTGGCAGGAGCGTGATTTCAGGAAATTGTCACCTTTGCCCACATGCCTGCCGCAGGATCTAACGTGGCCAGGACAGCTATAGGACGAGCAAATCCAACCAGCCAAAGCGTGGATCTCCAGCAAAAACCCCGACTTGCGCGGTGGTGAAAATATGGTAGTATAGGTGTGGGATCGGCATCGGGTGACACGTCTGGTGGGATGGGCATTTGCCCGAAGCGGAGCTGAGGGGACCCGACGGCAGCAATGCCAGAGCGTAGCAACACACTGCGAAGAAAGGGGTCTCCCAATGAAGTGGCACGCCATGAACCTCTACGTCAAGGTCACTCTGCTGCTGAGCGCGCTCACCGCGCTGCTTCTGGCGGCCGGCGCCGAAGGCAAGTGGATCTAAAGTAGATTGTCGCCGATCCCCACAGGGCAGGAAGGACAAGCGCCTTCCTGCCCTTGTTGCGTTTGCGGAACGTAACGACTCGTTTCCGATACAAACTGGCGTTATACTGCGTGGGCTCAAATAACGACCGTGGCGGATGCGGCAAGGGTGAGGCATTCGGCCACCGGGATGATCTCCGGTTCGCAGCAGGCCCTCACGGCAGGGTCTGTTGTCGTCCCCACTGTCAGGATCACTACCACAAGACGGACATCCGCGATGTACGCCCTCCCCCGCGCAGCCCGCTGGTATTTGTATACGCTCTGGCTCCTTGCGCTCGTGCTGGCAGCCGCCACCCTCTGGCGCCTTTCTGGCCCACCGGCGCACCTGGCTCTGCTAGGCTTCACCACGCTGATCTACATCCTGGCCGACTATTTTGAGGTTGGCTACGGGATCAACGGCCGGGACCGGGTTGCGATGACGATCGTCGATGCGGTGGCGATCTTCCTTGTACCCATCACGGGCCCATACGGCCTGGGCGTAATCGTCGTCGGGAGCCTGGCGGTCGACATGCTGCGCGACCGGCCGTGGTTCAAGGCGCTCTTTAATGTCGCCCAGCGGGTGATCATCTTCGTGGTCATGCTGCTGCTCTATCAGGCCCTCAGCCTGCCGGGCGCCCCGGCCTTCAGCGGGCCACACGGCCTCACGGCCTTCCTGGCTCTCACGGTCAGCTACTACCTGCTCAACACCTTCCTCGTGTCCACGATCGTGGCGCTGGCTAGCGGCCGCCCCCTGCTCCAGATCTACGCCGATAGCTACCGCCAGGCCCACTGGGTACACTTCATCACGATGCCCTACGGCGCGGTCCTCGCTTACCTCTGGCAGACCAACCCCTGGCTCATCCTCCCCGCCATGGTGCCGCTGCTGATGGCCCAGCGCTCCTTCCAGGCGATGGCCAGCTGGCAGGAGGAGAGTCGGCGCAACCGGGAGCTCGCCACGCAGGCCACCGCGCTCGTCGAGCAACTCCGAGCCCATCAGGACGAACTGGTGCGCTCCTCGAAGCTGGCGGCCCTGGGGACCTTCGCGGCCGGAATTGCCCACGAGTTCAACAATCTGCTCGCCGCCATCCTCGGCTACGCCCAGCTCGCGCTCAGCACAGACGATGTGGCCGAGAAGAATGAGGCCCTGGAGGTGGCGATGCGGGCCTGCCTGCGTGGCCGGAGCATCACCAGTGGCCTGCTCACCTTCGCCCGACGGCGCGACCCCCGCCGCGAGACGTGCAATCTGGCCGACCTGGTGGCCGAGACGGTGACCCTGGTGCAGCGAGAGTTTGCGAAGGTCAATGTCACGATCGAGCAGCGCCTGCAGTCGGTTCCCACCGTGGTGTGCGATAGCGGCCAGATCGCTCAAGTGCTGATCAACTTACTTACCAACGCGCGCGACGCCATGGCCGGTCAGCAGGGTGGGAGGATCGAGATCAACCTGAGCGCTACAACAAACAGCGTGGAGATCGCCGTCACCGATACTGGTAGCGGGATCCCGGCCGAGCTGCTGCCACACATCTTCCAGCCTTTCACCACCACCAAGGGCGCCCTCGGCGGCAGCACCACGGCGGGTACCGGGCTGGGCCTGGCGATCAGCCACGGGATCATCGAGCGCCACGGGGGCAGCATCCGGGTGTGTAGTACGGTTGGCCAGGGCACGACGATGATTGTCAGCCTGCCGGTGGCCACCTTGCCCACCGGGGAAGAGCCCGATGGATCGCTCCCGGAGATGCACCCTCTGCACATCCTGATCATCGATGATGAGGTTGATGTGGCCGAGTGGCTACGGCGCGGCCTCGAGCGCCACGGCCATCTGGTGGAAGTAGCCTACGACACCAGGCAGGGAGTGGAGCGCTACCGCGCCCATCCCTTCGATCTCGTGCTCTGCGATGCGATCATCCCCGGCGGCGATGGGGTAGCGATGCTCCAACAGCTCCGTAGCTACGACCCCCAGGCCCGGGTGCTGGTGATGACAGGCCAGACTGGCGCCGCCCAGGTGGACCGTATGCTTGAGCTTGGGGCCCTCTCGGTGCTCAGCAAGCCCTTCGCATTGGACGACCTTCTCGCCCTCATCCGCCGCATCGCCCCGCCCCAGAGCGTCAGCGTTGGCTCCGGCACTACCAGGCCTCTGGTATAATCGTCCCAATGGGACCCTTCGCTCGCGCATGCATCACTCTGCTCCTCACAGCCACCCTGGTAGCATGTGTCGCCCGGACCGACACCCCGTCGGGGCCTGTGGCGACTCCTCAGCCGGGCGCTGCTGATCCCGCCACGCCATCCACCGCTCCCCACAACCTCAGCGAGCCATTTCTCAGCGCCTGGCAGCGCGCCGGAGGCGCCGCCGTAGGTCCCCCACGGACTCCACCCCTCTGGATCGACGACCGGCAGGTGCAGTTGTTCGAAAACCTGCTACTCGCCGCCGTGGACGAGCGCGAGGCCGTGGCCGAGCCATTGCCGCAGGGCTGGGAAGCGACCATCCCCCCTGACCTGCTAGCCCTGCCCGCTTCGCCGCTGCGGGCCTCGCTCGGGCTCGCCCATGACCAGACGACCATCGCGGTGCCCCTTGCGCCGCTCACCGTGACGATAGCGGCCCCCGGCTACGGCGGCCCGGCCCGTTTGCACCTCTACGACAGCCATCTTCGCCCTGCAGGTGAGGCTAGCGTTGTGCTCACCAGCGGACAGACAACCACCACGGTGCTGCCGCGTGGGCACCTCGGCCCCCAGTGGGCCCTGCTCACGATCGACGGCCAGATCGCGGGCGCGCGCAGCGCCCTCTTCACCCTGGATGCAACCAGCAGCCTCGCCACCGGCCAGCCCGATCTCGATGCGCTCTACCCTCGCCTGCGCGGCTTTATGGCAAGCAACGTCGTGAGCTATCAGCTCAACGGTCGTAGCGTGCGGGGCTACCGCTCGCCGGACAACCCGCTCCTCTGGCTGCGCGACCACGTCTACCAGGGCCGGGGCTTCCGCTACTTCGAGCAGGATGTCACCAGCCTGCTCGACGCCTTCCGCGCCGCCCAACGGCCCGATGGCAGCTTCCCCGACGTGCTCGACTACCCCGAGCGCTACGTGACGGCCTTCCGGAAAGAGCCCGAAAGCGATCTGGAGTTCCTCTTCGTGCAGGGCGTCTACGAGGCCTGGCAGATGACCGGCGACGATGCCTGGCTGCGGGAGAACCTCGACGCCATGCGCCGCGGCCTGCGCTATCTGACCTCCGATCCGCTGCGGTGGGATGCAGAGCGCGGCCTGGTGCGCCGCCCCTACACGATCGACACCTGGGACTTCGCCTACGGCCCCACCACCACGAGTCCCGACGGAAAGCCTGCGCCGCGCCACTGGATCGAATCCGATACGATCTGGGGGACCTTTCACGGCGACAACACCGGTCTGGCCCACGCCCTCGAACTGCTGGCACGGACCGAGGAGCGCGTCGGCGACCCGGCCCTGGCCGCCAAATGGCGTGCCCAAGCCAGCGAGATCATGCGCCGGCTCAACGAACTGAGCTGGAATGGCCGCTTCTACACCCACTTCGTGCCTGAGGACCCGGCTTTCGCGCCGGCTGGCGTTGACCCGATGACCCAGCTAAGCCTCTCGAACGCCTATGCCCTCAACCGGGGGGTGCTGGACGACCGGCAAGGGCAGCGGATCGTCGAGGAGTACTTTCGGCGCCGGGACTTCACGCGCGCCTTTGCCGAGTGGTACAGCATCGACCCACCCTTTCCGGCGGGGAGCTATGGCATGGCCGGCGGCAAAGGCGAGAACCCCGGCGAGTATGTGAATGGCGGGATTATGCCGCTGGTCGGCGGCGAGCTCGCCCGGGGCGCGTTCCGCTACGGCATGGAGCTCTACGGCTTCGACATTCTGCGCCGGTACGCCGCGCTCACCGCGCTCACCGAGGCCACTTACCTCTGGTACTACCCCGACGGGAGCCCGGGTATCCAGGGCCCTGATACGCTCGCCACTGATGGCTGGGGCGCCGGTGCCATGCTCGGGGCGCTCTTCGAGGGTGCCGCCGGCTTCACCGACCGGGCTAGCCGCTACGAGGACCTCATCCTTACGCCGCGCTGGGCCGCCGACCCCTCCTTTCGCGAGGTCTACGCCGTAGCGCGCTACGCCGCCTCCGACGGCTACGCCGCCTACCGCTGGCGCCGCAGCGAGCGTGCTGTGAACCTTAGCCTCACCAGCAGCGCCGCGAGCGCCTACGTGCGGATCCTCATCCCCAAAGAGATCGCCCAGCTGCCACTGCGGGTGACCCTCAATGGCGCCGAGCTGCCCACCCGGATCGACCTGGCCGGTGAGACGCCCTACGTGGCCGTGGCCGTGGCTGGCGGGAATGCGGAGATCCAGGTGACGTGGTGACCAGTGTTCGCACCGTGGCTCTGCTGGCACAGCCGGTCTTCATTTTCCTCGCGGTGCTACGGGCGGCCTACGCCGGGCAGGGCGCGCTCTCGTTCTGGCACGACCGGGCCGAGGCCCAGCGCCAGCACCGCCCGATCATCGCCGGCCAGCACCTCGTCGCTACGGTGCGACGGGGATAACTGGCCGTGGCAAGCCACCCGCAACCGCCAGCACACACCGGGGGTGCCGTAACAGCGTGCCCTGGCGCGCAGGGTCGGCTCCGCACGCCTGTACGACAGTAAGCTTCTACGGGTCGTGCAGCCGGGCCTGGGAGCGCATGATCGGGTATCGTTCCCGCATCCCCGCTTGCGCGGGTTCAGGAGCGGACAGAACCCGTGATCGATCAGCGGTTCACCACATCCTGACGGGCGGCGTTCCCAGCTCCCGCTCTGGGAGAGGGGGCCAGGGGCCTGCCCCCGCGAAAGCGGGGGTGAGGGCCAGCAGCGCGTCCCAACGCCGTGAACCATGGCTCCAACCAGACGTTCTTTCCGTCATCGCTTGCGCGGGGGGCAGGTAAGCGGAACCGGCACCCTCACCTGCGCAAGAACAGGCACGTCCAGGCGGACATACCAAGGCTGCGACAGTGGCCCTGGCACACCATCGCCGGGAGCGTGGCGCCCCTGGGCGTCCCGATCAGGGCCGCATGGCGGGAACCACCACCGGCGCAGGGGCGGCTCGTGCAACAACGTCCGTCACACCATACACACGCCTGGTGCAGTGGCGGACCCTCTACCCCGTGCTATACTGCTCCTGCTCTGGCAAGCGGTGCGAGAGGGGAAGGGAGATGCCGAAGACGAACTTCAAGCCGGCCGAGCACGGTTTCGCGTTTCTGAACGCCTGGACGATGCACCCCACCGAGCGGAGCCAGTTGCGCCAAACACTGGTCGCGTCCACCGAGCAGGCCGCTGGATCGCTCGGCAACGACCCGTTCGGCGTAGTGCGCTCGATGGTCACCTCAACCGTTGGGAGCTGGATCAACGCCGCGCTGCCCGACTACTACGGCCTCTGTGGTGGAATGGCCTTCGCCGCCGCCGACCACTTCCGCGCTGGCAAGCCGGTGCCCCATGGTCTCGACCCCGCCACGACCCCTAACAGCGACGATCCGGTAGACAAGGCCCTCCGCGACTATCTCTGGCAGCGACAGATCGAGAGTCTTGGCCCAAATGCACCGGTACTCCTCTCGTGGATGGCGATGCTGCACCTGCCGCTCCCCTTCGCCGGCCCGACCTGGCTGCGCGACCGCAGCCGCGAGCAGTTCGCCAACCTGAAGACCTTCCTGGCCCACGGCTGGCCCTGGCCCCTCTGCCTGATCGGCAGCTCGACATCGCCCTTCAACAACCACCAGGTCCTGGCGATCGGCGTTGACGATCCTGGCGACGGCACGGGCACGATCTATCTGTACGACTCGAACGGCCCGGGTCGCGAGCAGACGATTATGGTTGACTTCCGTGGACCGGTGCTCCAGGCGGTGGAGAGCTGCCCCAGCCCCGATCGCGGCCCCCTGCGCGGCTTCTTCTGTGAGCACTACAGCCCTGCGCCACCTCCCGATCTCCCACGCGGTAGCGCGCCCAAGCCAGCCACCAGGCCGGCCAGGCGGCCCGCAGCTCGCCCCAGGGCCAGCCACACGGAATAGCGCAGGCCCCGAAATGCACACCGGCCACACAGCGGAGCGCCGCCGCCCGTTCCGCTGCGTGGCCGTCACCATTCGCCGCGCGGCGAACATGCGCGAACCGGCGCGGATTGACCGCCCACCGCGTTATTGGTATCATATCCGGCATGGAAACAGCCAGGACAGCGGCGGGCCGCAGCACGCGCGACCAGATCCTCGCCGCCACCTGCGACCTGATGGAGGCCCAGGGTTTTCACGCCACCGGCCTGGCCGAGATTATCAAGGCCAGCGGCGCGCCCCGGGGCTCACTTTATTACTACTTTCCCGACGGCAAAGAGGGCCTCGCGGCTGAGGCTATCGCCCGCACCGGCGAAGTGGTGGCCGAGCGCATTCGCGCCAACCTCACCGCTGACGGCGGCGTCGGCGCTGCCTTTGCCGCCTTCACCGCACAGATCGCCGACGCGATCGAACGCTCCGGCTTCCGCGCCGGCAGCCCTCTCACAACTGTGGCAATGGAGACGGCCACTACCAGCCCGCGCCTGAACCAGGCCTGCCGCGAGGCCTATAGCCGCCTGCAGGCCGCTTTCGCCGAGCGTCTCGCCATGGCCGGTTACCCTGCGGCCCGGGCCACCGAGCTCGCCGAGTTGCTCACCGCAGCGGTTGAGGGCGGGATTATCCTCTGCCGCACCTATCACAGCGGCAACCCGCTGCGGCGGATCGGCGCCCAGATCGGGGCTATGATCAGCGCTATGCCCCCTACCTGATCGGCCGCACCCCAGGATGCGCCCTCGGGCCGATGCCTGCGGCCTGCCCGGAAAGTCTGTGGTCTTTACTACAGAGGTGTTCTGCACGCTGTTCCTTCGTGATCCATGCTCACCGCACCACCAGCCACTGCGCCCGCCTGGACGCCCGACAGTGCCCTTGAAGGGTTCGAGGCGGCCACCATCGGCTTTCCGCCCGACGACGAAGGCCCGGTGGTGGCCACGCTGGTGCGCCGCCGGGCCACCACGCCCTGCGGCAGAGCTGTGCTCTACCTGCATGGTTTCAACGACTACTTCTTCCAGGCCCACCTCGCCGAGGCCTACAACGCTCAGGGCTACGACTTCTATGCCCTCGATCTGCGCAAGTACGGGCGCTCCCTGCGCCCATGGCAGACGCCGAACTTCTGCCGCGATCTGCGCGAGTACTATGCGGAGATCGATGCCGCGATCGACCTGATCGCCGGGCCACAGGCCGATGGCTCCCCCTGGCTGCTGCTCAACGGCCACTCTACCGGCGGCCTCACCGCCGCGCTCTACGCCCACGAGGGCACCCGGCGCGCCAGGGTACACGCGCTCTTCCTCAATAGCCCCTTCTTCGACCTGAACATCACCCGCGCCCAGCGCGCCCAGGCCGCCGTTGTCACCCGGCTCGGCGCCCGCATCCCCCGCCTCCCCCTCGGTGGCGGGCTTTCGCCCCTCTATGCCCAGAGTGTCCACCGTGACTACCACGGCGAGTGGGAGTTCAATACTGCCTGGAAACCGATCAATGGCTTCCAGGCCTATGCCGGCTGGCTGCGAGCGATTGTCGAGGGCCAGCGGCGGCTGCAAGCTGGCCTTGCCATCGACAAGCCCGTGCTGATCCTGCACTCGGCCCGCTCCGTTCGCGCAACGAGCTGGAGCGATGACCTACTCCGAGGCGACGCGGTGCTGGACGTGGCTCATATGCGCCGCTACGGCCCGGGGCTTGGCCGCGACGTGACACTCGTGGCGATCGAGGGGGGCCTGCACGACCTGGTGCTCTCGCCTCGCCCGGTACGCGAGCGGGTGTTCCAGGAGCTCTTCGCCTGGCTGGAGCGCCAGTGATTCGCGAGCCGGCCAGGCCGGCGGCCCGGCGTCTCTACGACCGGCCCTACCTGCTGATCAGCCTGGCCACCCTCTTCTGGGCGGGCAACTTCGTGCTCGGGCGAGCAGTGAGCGGCGAGGTGCCCCCGGTGGGCCTGGCCTTCTGGCGCTGGTTCGGCGGCGCCCTGATCGTCGCGCCATTCGCCCTGCCCTATCTGCGTCGCGACTGGCCGGCCGTGCGGACATCCTGGCGTACCCTGCTCCTGCTCGGCTTTCTGGGTATCGCTGTCTTCAACACCCTGATCTACGCCGGCCTCGCCCGCACCACCGCGATCAACGCCTTACTGCTTCAGTCCATCCAGCCGGTGGTGATCATCATCTTCTCGTACCTCATCTTCCGCGACACCATCGGCATGCGGCAGGCCCTGGCCGTCGCTGTCTCCCTGCTCGGCGTGGTGACCATTATCGCCCGGGGCGACCTGCGGGCGCTAACGGCGCTCGCCTTCAACAGCGGCGATCTACTGGTGCTCGTCGCGATCGTCGCGTACGCCGCCTACACCGCGCTGTTGCGCCGCCGACCGCCCATCCACCCGCTCAGCTTTCTGCTGGCCACCTTCACCGTCGGCGTTGTGCTACTGCTACCGCTGTACATCGCCGAGGGGCTGTCTGGTCGGCCGATGCAGCCCACCCCGGTCACGCTGGGCGCGGTGGCATATGTGGCGATCTTCCCGGCCATCCTGGCCTATCTCTGCTTCAACCGCAGCGTGGAGCTCCTGGGCGCCAACCGGGCCGGGCACTTCTTCCACCTGCAGCCCGCCTTCGGGGTGGTGCTGGCAATGATCTTCCTCGGCGAGCGCTTCGCACCCTTCCATGCCATCGGTATCGCCCTGATTGTGGCCGGGATTCTGCTGGCCACACTGCGCCAGTGAGGGCTCAATCCGGGAGCCACGGGTGATGCTCAGAGCAAGCCCATCGCCGTGAAGGTCGCGAGCACACAGGCGGCGGCGAGGGCCAGGCCAGCGATCACCTGGGCGGGCGTGTGGTTGCGGGTACGCACGCGGGCCCACCCGAGGCCGAGCGCGCAGAGCCAGAGTACCAGGCCCAGGGGCTCGGAGTAGAGTGCTCCGAGGGTCGCAGCCGAGCCCATACTGGCCGCGTGGACGCTGATCTTCCACGAGAGATTGATCAGCCAGGCGGTCAGGTTGATCAGGCCGCCAGCCACGAGGATGGCCTGGAAGGGGAGGGGCGCGCCGGTGAGCCGCAGGATGAGCAGCCCGGCGAAGACATTGGCAAGGCCGAAGAGGTAGAGCTCGTTCCGCTGGGAGCGCACGGAAACATCATCGTCAGAATAGGCACCCTGGCGCAGGCGCACGGTGAAGAAGAGCATCGGCGGCACGATCTGTAACCCTGTGCAGACGAGGGCCCAGAGCGCGCCAACCCGCAGCGGCTCCACACCGAGCAGCCCAACGATCACGATGCTCACGATACCGAGCACCACGGGGTGTAACACCTGCGAGATGGTGCGGGCGAGGGCGTAGCCACGGCCGGGGGCCGCCCCGCGCCGCACCGCCTCGGCCACAAGGTCGTGCTGTTGTCGCATGGGGCTTCCTATCGTGGGCGCGCCACGGGCCGCAGCGCGTCGTAGCATGCAAGTAACTGGCGCGCCGCCGCAGGCCAGCCGAAGCGCCGCGCCTGCGTGGGCCCGGCGGCGCGCAGCCGCTGGTGCCGGTCAAGGGCCAGCCGAATACCCTCGGCGATCGCCCCCACGTCCTGCGGGTCCACAAGCACAGCGGCCTCACCGGCCACCTCGGGCAAGCTCGACACGTCCGCAGTCACCACTGGTGTGCCGCATGCAAGGGCCTCCAGAACAGGCAGGCCGAAGCCTTCGTAGAGCGACGGGTAGACGAAGGCCCGCGCCAGATTATACAACGCCGGAAGGTATCGATCGTCGACGAAGTCCAGAAAATGAACCCGTCCGCCCGGATCGAGCCGTTCGGCGGCGGCGAAGACCTCCTCGTAGAGCCAGCCCTTCCGCCCGGCGATCAGCAGGCTCAGCCCGGGCTCCGAGAGGCGTGCAAAGGCCTCGATCAAACGAACGAGATTCTTGCGCGGCTCGAGCGTGCCGACGAAGAGCAAGAACTGCTCCGGGAGCCCGAGCGCGGCACGCACCGGCTCCACCTCGGCCGCAGCCAGTGGACGGAATCGCGGGTCCACGCCGGGGTAGACGAGGCGCACCCGTGGGCCAGCCACGCCGAGCAGCCGGGCAAGATCGTTGGCGGTCGCCTGAGAGTCCACCAGTACCAGATCGGCGCGGCGCAGGGCCCGAGGGACAGCCCGCGTGAGGTAGCGGCGCAGGCCTGCCTCGGCGCACTCGGGCCGCACCAGGAAGGTCAGGTCGTGGACGGTAAGCAGGGTACGGGCGCGTGTGGGCGGGAGCACGAAGTCCGGCGCATGGAGCAGATCGGTCTTCCCCACGAGGGCCTCAGCGGGAAGCGGGAGACGCAGGCGCTGCCAGAGGATGGTGAGCGCGCGGGGGGTGAGGGGAATCGGCCGGGCGCGGACATTGGGGTAGGTGGCGCAAAGGGCGCGCAGGTCGGCCAGATGGGGCGAGGCGGCGGGCAGACCGCCAGCAGCGTAGAAGAGTGTATAGCGCAGACCCTGGTCGAGCCTCACCGCCGCCTGGATCAACTCGCGGGTGTAGCGACCGATCCCGGCGCCCTGCCACACAGCCGCGGTGTAATCGACGGCGATGATCATCGGGTGGGCCAGCTACTTGCGCTTGCTGACGAGGTACAGGAGAAAGCCCCCGACCACGATGCTCCAGAAGTTGATCAGGCGATCGAGGAAGGTCACGGCGATCCCCAGGTGCTTATCGATGCCGAAGAGGGTGAGCACCACCGTGATGGTGCCCTCAACGACACCGAGGCCGGCGGGAGTGATCGGGAGCGCCGTGAGCAGGGAGGAGGCGAGGGCCACGAAAATGATCGCGGAGAGGGAGAGGGTCGCCATCTCGGGGCCAAGGGCCTCGATCACGAAGAAGAGCCGGAAGCCTTCGAGCAGCCAGACGCCAGCGGTGAGCAGGATGAGGCGGGGGAGGATAGCCGGGCTGAAAGAGCGCAGGGCCGCGTGCTCAAAGCGGCCGTAAAATTCGTGGAGGCGGCGGGGAATGAATCGCCGGATGATCGGCCCGAGCCAGCGCATACCCGCCAGCCCCCCGAGGATCAAGAGCACGAGCAGCGCCCCAAAGACGAAGACGATCCGGGTGCCCTCGGGCATGCGGGCGCCGAAGGTGAACCAGGCCGAGAGCACCAGCAGGCCGAAGAGCCCGAGCATGTCTAGCAGGCGCTCGGCGAAGATCGTGCCAAAGGCGCTGGAGAACGACACCCGCCCGTTGTGCTTGAGTAGATAGCCGCGATAGGCATCGCCAAGCTTGGCGGGGACGATACAGTTGGCGAACCAGGAGAGGTAGATGTACTCCATCAGCGCGGGCATAGAGGCCCAGGTCTGCCGGCCCGCATCGACGGGCACCCCGGCGTTGCGCAGCAGCATGCGCCAGCGCAACGCCCGGAGCGGGAAAGTGGTGTAGAAGACAGCAAGGCCGAGCAGGAGCATCCAGGGGTTCGCCTGACGTATGTACTGCCAGGTTGTGGCCAGGTCGATCTCGAGGCTCCGCAGGGCGAAGATTACGATGGCCAGCGCCAGCCCGAAGGAGATCAGCGTGCGCGGGCTGCGTAGACGCTGCCAGAGCGAGAAACCCTCACGCTCAACCTCGGCCTCGATGGGCAGCTCTGGCTCTTCGGGCACCTCCCCCGCCAGCGAGCCTTTGGTTTCATCAAGCATCATCGATCGATAGCCTCTCAGCGGCCAAGGCGAGCCGCCCTGCGCCAGCCCTTACCGTCCGCCGTCCCCGGCGAGCACCTCAGCGCGATACCAATCCCAGAAATGGGCCAGGCCCTCCTCGACGTTGGTGTGCGGCTCGAACCCGAGCAGCCGGCCGGCCTTTTCGGTGCTGGCGAACGTAATGGGGGGCTCGGTGGCGGGGAGCGGGGCGGCCTCGATCAGCGCCGGCCTACCGGTGATCGCCTCGAGCAGGCCAACAAAGCGCCGCAGCTCGACGGGCTGGGAGTTGCCAAGGTTAAAGATCTCGTAGCCGCTAGCCCGGTCGACCGCGGCCAGCACCCCGGCGACAATATCGTCGACGTAGGTGTAGTCGCGGTAGAGCTCGACGCCGCCCTGAAAGAGCGTGATGGGCTGGCCACGCACCATTTTATCAACAAATAGGTACGGTGTCATATCGGGCCTGCCACGGGGCCCGTACACGGTAAAGAAGCGCACCACGCTCATCGGGGTGCCGTAGAGGCTGTGGAAGGTGTAGGCCAGCACTTCGGCGGCCTTCTTGGTGGCGGCATAGGGCGAGAGCGGGCGATCGGTGGAGGCCTCCTCCACAAAGGGCAACTGCGCGGCGCGCCCATACACGGATGAGGTCGAGGCGAGCAAGAAGCCCAGGACATCGAAGCGCCGGGCGAGCTCGAGCAGGTGCACCGTACCCCCAACGTTCACGGCTTCATAGAGGGCCGGGTTCGCGATCGACGGGCGAGGGCCAGGCATGGCGGCAAGGTGGATCACCCGCTGCGGGCGATGGGCCGTGAAGATGGCCGCCAGAGCCTCGGCATCGCGGATATCGGCCTCCGCGAGGGTGAAGCCAGGGTGCGCGAGGGCAGGGGCAAGGTTACGCCGCTTACGCGCAGGGTCGTAGTAGGCGATGAAGTTGTCGACCGCAACGACGCGCTCGCCACGGCGCAGCAGCGCATCGACGACGTGACTCCCGATAAAGCCGGCGCCACCAGTGACAAGGTAGGTCATGATCGTGGCTCCTCTCCGCCTGTCAACTCCGCCGCGACGAGCAATGCCCAGATTGTACCAAGTTGCAGGCCCATATTCAGGACGTGCAGGTTTTCAAAAAGGTTATGGGCGGCCACCGCCGCGACGACCCCGGCGCCCCCGGCGGCAATGCCGCGCCACATCCAGCCACGGGCGGCCCGCACCGCGCGCAGGGCCTGGACCGCCACCAGGCCAATCAGCAGGAGGTAGGCGCCCAGCCCGAACAGGCCCGCCTCGGCCGCGACGTGGAGGTAGTAGTTGTGGGCGTGGCCGCGCGACTCGTACCAGGGCCGCACGCTGATCGGGCGCTCACCGGCCGCCGGGGGCCGTTCATAGACCAGGGTGAAGTTCCCGGGACCCACGCCGATCAGCGGACGGCTGCGCAGCATGTTCCAGCCAGCCTGCAGATGTGCCATCCGCTCCACCACCGCAAAGTTCGCCGGGGTGATATCGGCGCCGCGCGCATCGAAGAGGCGCAGATTGGACGCCAGACTGTTCAGGCGCGTCGCCAGCGCGGTCGGGAGCAGGCCGCCGCCACCGAGCAGGGCCAGGATGAGGCCCCCGGCGACAGCCGCTACGAGCGCCTGGCGGGCGAGGGGACGCAGGCGGGCCGGCAGGGTGGCTACCGCCACCACCACGAGCACCGCGCCACCGGCCATACCCCCGACCCACCCACCGCGTGAGAAGCTGGCCAGCAGGGCAGCGAGCATGAGAGTGGCGGCGGCGCCGGCACCGAGGAGCGCAGGCAGGGCATGACGGCGGGGCGCACCATCACATAGGCCCCGGAGCGCGAAGAGCGCCACCCCGGCGGCCAGGGGCCATCCCTGGTTCATGTAGCCGGCAAACGAGTTTGGCTGCCCGATCGTACCATAGGCACGCACACGTCCACCGCCGATCCCGAAGCTCTCTGGGCCAAGGCCGAACCAGTACTGCACGAGGCCCACCACGGCCGCCGCAGCCGGTGCGAGGAGCAGGCAGGCGAGCAGAGACCAGACAGGCCAAGATCCTGGCGGCAGCGCCCCGGGTGCGGGGCTCGGCAAGGGGGCCACCTCCCCCTTCTGCCCCCACCGCGTTCCCGGCTCCTGTCCGCCGGCCCCCACCGCGCGCAGCGCCGCCAGGTAGATCAGCGGCACCGTGGCCCAGCGTGCCGTCTCCCGGAGACCCTCGGCACGGCTGAAGGGCGTAAGGACCGCCGAGAGGGCCAGCGCCCAGACGAAGAGCGCCAGCGGGACGAAGAGCGCCCCGACGACGAACCGTCGCTCGGGAAAGGCGAGCACATGCGGGGCCAGGCTTGCCGCAACGAGCAGCAGCGCTGCCTGGGTAACGCTGAGACCGCCCGGGAGCTGCACCAACTCCTGGACAGGTACTGAGAGCAGCGCCAGCCCGACGGCACCAGCCGGGTGCAGCAAGGCGATCGCCGTCGCGCCGAGGCCCAGAACCAGGATCGCAGCCTGGGGCAGGGGAAGCCACGCGATCGCCGCGCCCAGGGCCAGCAGGCAACCGACCGCCACCACGCGGCCAGGAGCCACGGGGATCGGCTGCTCCGGAGGGCTCACCATGGCCCACACTGCATCTCAGTAGGCCCCACGCCCACCAATGACCGCCGGGATGATCATCAGCAGGATGCGCAGATCCATCCCCGTCGACCAGTTCTCGGCGTAGTAGATATCCAGGCGCACTTGCTCATCGAAAGACATATCGCTGCGCCCGAGGGCCTGCGCGAGCCCCGCACAGCCCGGCATCACCTCCAGGCGGCGGCGATGCCAGGGCTCATAGCTGGCCACCTCCTCGGGGAGGGCGGGGCGCGGGCCGATCAGACTCATCTCACCGCGCAGCACATTCCAGAGCTGGGGGAGCTCGTCCAGGCTACTGCGCCGCAAAAAGCGGCCCACGCGGGTAATGCGCGGATCATCGCGCATCTTGAAGAGCGGGCCGTCGGCCTCATTGTGGGCCACCAGATCGGCCTTACGGGCCTCGGCGTCGGGCACCATCGTACGAAACTTGAGACAGGTAAATAGCTGGCCATCCTTACCGACGCGCGTCTGGCGAAAGAGCACGGGGCCAGGCGAGTCCAGCCGCACGATCAGCGCGATCAGCAGAGCTAGCGGCAGCGTAAAGGGCGCGGTGAGCAGCACCACCCCAACGTCGGTGGCCCGCTTGATGAGCAAGTTCGCCCCGCGCAGGCGGATCTCCTTCGGGCGCAGGAGCGGAACGCCGCAGATCTGGAGCATATCCACCCGGTCGAAGCTCAGCTGGTAGAAATCCGGCGCCAACTGGTAGCCCACGCCGAGGCGCTGGCAGGTGGCCACGAGCTCGGGCAGGCGGCCCTGCTCCCAGAAGGGCAGGGCGAGGATGACTTGCTGAGCGCCGCTGTGGGCGATCGCGCGCGCGAGCTCATCGACATGGCCGAGGTGCCGAAAGACGTGCGTCGCGCGGCCATTCTCGACGATCGGGCGATCGTCGAGGTAGCCCACCAGGCTGTACCCGAGGCCAGGCGAAGCGGCGATCGCGCTCATCACCTCCTGGCCGAGGCCGGTACCGCCAACCACGAGCACGCGCTCCCGCCCGATCCCCCGCGACCACTGCCAGTGGCGCACCCCGGCGAGCAACAGGCGCCAGGCGCTCAGGAGGATGATAATCGCGGCGCCAGCAAAGATGAAGATCAGGCGCGAGTAGTAGAAGGGCTTATAGAGGAACACGAAGACGATCAGCAGCGAAATCCCGGTGAGCGTACTACCGACGATATTGCTGAGCTGATCATAGAGGCCGACGCGCGGCGGCAGCCGGTAGAGGCCCCGAGCGGCGAACCGTAGCGCCAGCAGGAGCATGAGGGGCAGGAGGATGGGGAGGAACGCGCCGAAGGCCACCTGGTTCTGGGTGGTCACCTCGAAGACGATCCGGTCGAAGGGTTCGGGCCAGTCGGCCTCGTAGCGGAGCCAGTAGGCGATCGCGAAGCCGGCGAAGATCAGGGCCTGGTCCCAGAGCAAGAGGCCAAGGGCAGCAAAGCGCCGGCTGCGTCGGGCCGTCCACTGCGGTGTGTCCACGGCCAGCGTCGGCCCGGCGGTCCGATGAATGCTGCTGTCCATCCCGCTCTCCCCGCGCTACCTCCGCACCTGCTGCATCGTACAGCCATGCCTGGCCGATTGTACCATAAACGCCACGCCTACCAATGGCGCGGCGCTAGCAGGCGGATGAGAGAATGGAGTAGCCTTGTTACGGCGGTGGCAGGCGTCACCGGCCGTAGACTTCATGAGGATGGCGTTAGGCCATCGGCGAGCTATCGCCGATCCCATCGCCCGGCTCCACACGCGCGGCGCGCACGTGCTCCAGGAACATCAGGGCGCCGGGCGCAGCCGACACAAGCAACATCAGGGCAAGAAGACCAAGCCAGACCATAGGCTCACTACCTCGGGGTGCGTCCAGGGATACGCGGCATTTGTGCGACGACAGGCCGGGCCACCGCCCCTCTGAGCAAGATCCAGGCCAACGCACACAGGCGCCAGCGCCGTGTGTACTGGATGCCTGGCACGGCCCTCGCGCCATCGAGAGGCGACCTATGCTACCACAGCTCGGACGAGCGCAAGCTGATAGAAGGCTGGAATCGGCCTGAGTTACCCGCTCGTCTGAAGTTACAGTGAGGGCTGGAGACCGGGCGCCCCTGAGGAGCGACACCCGCTGGCGTCTTTACCGGGAACCCTGTTTGTGCTACTATTCACATAGTTGGCACATCACCCTGAGGAGGCCCCCATGAGTGATCAACCAGCCGACGGCGACGAGACCCCGCCACCACGGCGAGTTGGGCCGCGTGCCTTCGAGAGCCTGGTAGACCAGCAGATCCGCGCGGCCGAGGCGGCGGGGCTGTTCCGCAACCTGCCCGGGGCAGGCAAGCCGCTCAACCTCCGGGACGACGACGATGTGCCCGAGGAGCTACGGGCCGGCTTCCGCATGCTCAAGAGTGCGGGGTACGCTCCGCCGTGGATCGAACTGCAGAAGAGCATCCGCGAGGAGCAGGCCGAGCTCGAAGCCTGGCTGGCACGGGTCAATCGGCGCTGGCATGGCTGCGGAGCGATCGAGCGGGCCCGGTTGCGGGCTGAGTTCGAGCAGAAGCTCCGCGATCTCAACACGCAGATGACCACCTACAACCTGATGGCTCCGCCGGCAGCGGGGCAGTTCCCCCTGTTACAGCCGTGGCGTGAGTTGCGGAAGCTGGGGGAATAAGGTCAAGCCCTGGTTGATCAGGGTGCAAGGCAAACATGGCGCGAAGGGGCCTGTGGCCCCTTCGCGCCTTCCCATCAATGCACACCACCATACCAGGCTTGAGCTAAGATCAACCGCTGGTTGCCCCCAGAGCGCGCTACGAACGGCACTCAGGCGGCCCGGGCCGTGGCCTTCGGCTCATCGACGGTGCCCTCGGCGGCATTTTCGATCCTGGCCACCGCATCGCGCGGCACAACGGCCCAGAAGCGCCCTCGGTAGTTCTCCCAGCGTGAGAGGATCTCGGCGCCGCGAGGGCTACCGGTAAGCTCAACGTGCCGGCGGAGGAGCGCCTGGATGCGGGCCTCATCACGAGATGTGAGCGGCTGCATCTCGACGAGCTGGGGGTTATAGCGCTGGGCAAAGGTGCCGGCTTCGTCGAGCACATAGGCGGTGCCGCCCGTCATCCCGGCGCCGAAATTGCGCCCGGTAGCGCCAAGGATCACCACGGTGCCACCCGTCATATACTCGCAGCCGTGGTCGCCAACGCCTTCCACAACGGCATTGGCGCCACTGTTGCGCACGGCAAAGCGCTCGCCAACCTGTCCGGCGGCATAGAGCTCGCCGCCGGTGGCGCCATAGAGCAGCGTATTGCCGGCGATGGTGTTCTCGTGCCAGGCGAAGCGGGCCCCGGGACCGGGCGTGATCGCAATCAAGCCACCGGCCATCCCCTTGCCAACATAGTCGTTGGCGTCGCCCGTGAGGTGCAACTCCATACCGGGGGCATTGAAGGCGCCGAAGCTCTGCCCAGCGCTACCGTGCAGCTTGATCACGATCGTACCGGCGGGCAATCCTTTATCGCCGTAGAGCTGGCCGATCGTACCGGCGAGGCGCGTACCGACGCTGCGGTCGCGGTTGCGGATGGCGTAGCTGAGCGTCACGGGGCCACGCGCGGCCAGGGCGCCACGAGTATCGTGCATGATCCGCTCATTGAGGCTCTCCTCGGGGGGTAGCGGGTTACGCCGTCCGTTGTGGCGAATCTCGTTACCGGCGATCATGCGTGCGGCGCCGAGCAGCGGCGTGAGGTCGAGATCATCGGCGCCCGGCAGACCGCTGGCGCGCTGACGCAGCAGATCGGTACGGCCGATCGCCTCGTCGATCGAGCGCAGGCCATTGGCAGCGAGCAACTCGCGCACCTCCTGAGCCAGATAGCGGAAGAAGGCCATCACCATCTCGGGCTTACCGGGGAACTTGGCCCGCAAATCCTGGCGCTGGGTCGCGATGCCAACGGGGCACGTGTTGTTGTGGCAGGCGCGAGCCATAATGCAGCCCTCCGCGACGAGGGCCGCAGTGCCGAAGGAGAACTCATCGGCACCGAGCAGGGCGGCCACGAGCACATCGCGCCCGGTCTTCAGGCCGCCATCGGCACGCAGGCGCACCCGGGCGCGAAGCCCATTGAGCACCAGGGTTTGCTGGGTCTCGGCGAGGCCGAGCTCCCAGGGCACACCGGCATTCTTGATGCTGCTCAGGGGCGAAGCGCCCGTACCGCCGGCGTGGCCACTGATCAGGATGCAGTCGGCGTAGCCCTTGGCCACACCGGCGGCGATCGTCCCGACGCCTGCAGTGGCCACCAGCTTGACCGAGATGACGGCGTTCGGATTAGCCTGGCGCAGGTCGTAGATCAGCTGGGCCAGGTCTTCGATGCTATAGATATCGTGGTGTGGCGGCGGCGAGATCAGGGCCACACCGGGCACCGTATGGCGAATGCGGGCGATCTCCTCGTTGACCTTGTGGCCAGGGAGCTGGCCACCCTCGCCGGGCTTGGCGCCCTGGGCCATCTTAATCTGCAGCTCGCTGGCGCTGGCGAGGTACGCGGGCGTCACCCCGAAACGCCCCGAAGCCACCTGCTTGATCCTGGAGTTGCGCTCGTCTTTGTAGCGCTCGGGAGCCTCGCCGCCCTCACCGCTGTTGGCCATGCCGCCCAGGCGATTCATCGCGATCGAGAGCGTCTGATGGGCCTCCAGGCTGGTCGAACCGTGGCTCATGGCGGCGGTGCTGAAGCGGCGAACGATCTGCTCGATCGGCTCCACCTCATCGAGGGGGACGGGGGGCGCAGCGGGGAGGATCTCGAGCAGATCGCGCGGCTCGGTGGGCGTACGGCTCTGAACCAGGGTCGCGTACTCGCGGTAGGCCGCGTAGCCCTCGGCGCTCACCCCGGGGCCGTGGCTATCGCCGTTGAGCGCGTGGGGGCCTTGCACCGCCTTGTGGAGCGCGTGCACCACCTGGGGGCTAAAGGCGTGGTACTCGCCGTCCTTCTTGAACTTGTAGAAGCCGGGGTGCGGGAGCGCAGCCGCGCGCCGGGCGGCTACCACCTCGCCAAAGGCCCGCCCATGGCGCGCCAGAACGTCCTGCTCGATCCTGGCGAAGCCCACGCCACCGATCCGCGAGGGAGTGCCGGTGAAGCAGCGCTCGACGAGATCCTGGTCGAGGCCGATCGCCTCGAAGATCTGGGCGCCGCAGTAGCTATCCAGGCTGGCGATGCCCATCTTCGACATCGTCTTTAGCAGGCCCTTTTCCAGGGCGTGGACGAAGTGATGCTCAGCCTCCTCGGCGAGGGTCAGCGAGCGCGGGTCATCGGCGAGCTTCTCAACGGCGCCGGCGGCCTTCTGCTTGACCGCATCGCGATCGACGGCGAGCTGGCGCACGCTGGCGAGGGCCAGGTAGGGGTTTACGGCCTCGGCGCCATAGCCCACAAGGCAGGCAAGGTGATGCACCTCACGCAGCTCACCCGTTTCGCTGAGCAGGGAGCAGAGCGTCCGCAGGCCAGCGCGGATCAGGTGGTGATGTACCGCGCTCACGGCGAGCAAAGCGGGGATGGGCGCGCGGGCAGCATCGACGGCACGGTCGCTCACGATGACGATCGCGGCGCCAGCGCGGACGGCGGCCTCGGCCTCGCCACAAAGACGCGCGACGGCGTGGGGCAGAGCGCCCACCTCCCCAACGGGGAAGGTTGCATCAACGGTAGCAGCGCGCAGCAGCGGATCGGGGTAGGCGCGGAGGGCCGCGAGCTGGGCATCGGTGAGCACGGGCGAGCTAAGCTGGAGCAGATGCGCGTGCTCGGGCGTCTCCAGGAGGATGTTGTAGCGCCGGCCCACAGCCACGCTGAGCGACATGACCAACTCCTCGCGGAGCGAGTCGATCGGCGGATTGGTCACCTCGGCGAAACGCTGCTTGAAGTACTGGAAGAGCGGGCGGCCGAGCTCCAGCTGAGAGAGCACCGCCACGGGCGTATCGTCGCCCATGGAACCGACGGGCTCCTGGCCGGTGGTGGCCATAGGCTTGAGGATTACGTTAAGTTCCTCGGAGGTATAGCCGAACGCCATCTGGAGCGCTGGCAGATGAGCGCTGGGCGCCTGGAGATCAGCGGCAGTGGGGGACACCTCGGCACCATGCGCCCGGCCATCGGCAAGCTGGCGCAGATGCTGGCCGACCCAGGCCTCGTAGGGCTGGCGGGCCGCGAGGAACTCCTTGACATCCTCATCGGTGAAGAGGCGACCGGCGACGGTATCCACGGCGATCATCTGGCCCGGGCCGAGCTTGCCCTTATGGACGATGCGCTCCTCAGCGACGGCCACAGCGCCAACCTCCGAGCCGGAGATGACGAGACCATCGTCGGTCACAATATAGCGGGCAGGCCGCAGGCCATTGCGGTCGAGGGCGGTGCCAACCACCCGGCCATCGGAGAAGGTCAGCGCGGCGGGACCATCCCACGGCTCCATAAGGCAGGCGTGGTAGCGGTAGAAAGCGCGCAGTGCGGGGCTAAGATCGCGCACCTTCTCCCAGGCCTCGGGCACAAGCATGGCCAGGGCATGGCGGATATCGCGGCCGCCGAGCACGAGCAACTCGAGCACGTTATCCAGGATCGCCGAGTCGGAGCCACGCTCGTCGAGCACGGGCGTGATCGGCGTCTCGGCCAGGAGCTCGGCTGGCAGCCAGCCCTCGGGCAACTGGAGGTTGGCGTAGCGGGCGCGCATCCAATTGATGTTGCCCTGCACCGTATTGATCTCACCGTTGTGGGAGAGCATCCGGAAAGGCTGGGCCCGCTCCCAGGTGGGGAAGGTATTGGTCGAATAGCGCTGGTGGTAGACCGCAAGGGCCGTGGTATAGGCCGGATCGCGCAAGTCGGGGTAGAAATCGGCGAGGTTCGTCCCGAGCAGCAGGCCCTTATACACGATCGTCCGGGCGGAGAGTGAGGGCACGTAGGCGGCAATGGCGTGCGTGTGGAACGCGGCCTCGATCGCCTTGCGGGCCAGGTAGAGGGTACGCTCGAAGGCCGTATCGTCGAGGCCGGCGGGGCGAGCGATGATCGCCTGGCGGATGAAGGGCATGGCCTCACGGGCGCGCTGGCCAAGGGCCTCGGGGTTGAGCGGTACGTCGCGCCAGGCGAGCACGGCCGCGCCACGGGCGGCGAGCGCCTGGGCGACGATGGTACACGCTGCGGCACGGGCGGCCTCGTCCTGCGGCAGGAAGAAGACACCTGCCGCCAGGTCGCCGGGGGCGGGGGCGACGATCCCACGGGCCTGCAACTCCCGCCGCAACAGCTCACGGGGGAGCTGAGTAAGCACACCGGCGCCATCGCCCGTCCTGGCGTCGTCGGCGACGGCGCCACGATGCTCAAGGTTGCTGAGGGCCTCCAGGGCCATCGCGAGGATGGCATGGCCGGGCTGACCGTCGATCCGGGCGACAAAGCCGATCCCGCAGGCATCGTGCTCGAAGCGCGGGTCGTACAGGCCGTGGGCGTCTCGCGGGGGGAGATGCATCGCGTACCACCTCAAAACAGTACTTGAAACGGCAGACGCTCGCCGCGCCCTCAGGGGGCTGAGGGTGGGGCGAGCGCCATTCTCGGATATAGCCGCCACGGGGGCGGATACGGGTGCGGCCCCCACGGCGCTGCGGCGCGCCGGCGGAGGCTGGTTCGGGCGATCGGGCGCCCGTCCGGCCGGGAGGGCCGGGGGAGCGGGCCTGGAAGAACACCGCGGGCCGAAAGGAAGACCGGATGCGAAAAAGCGCCCCTGAGCTCCAGTCGTTGAGCGTCAGGCGGCGTCGTTGCGCTCCGCGCGCTTCTGGGTTAAGCGCAAGTTGGTATTGACGGGTACTATACCGTACCTGTCTAAGTTCTGTCAAGCCTATTTGTATATTTTATCCAAGGGGCGGCCTTCAGCGCTGCCAGCGAAGGCCCATGGTAGAATGGCGACGCCATGCAACCGCCACGGATCGCCTACTGCTCGCCGGTGAACCCGGCCTCGACGGGCATCTCCGACTATTCGGAGGAGTTGCTGCCCTACCTGGGGCAGTATGCGGCGATCACGCTCTTTGTGGAAGATGGGCTGCGCCCATCCAACCCACGGCTCGCCGAGCACCTGGAGGTGCTGCCGCTGCGACGACTGGAACGCGAGCTACGGCGCCGGCGCTATGACGGGATCGTCTACCATCTTGGCAACAGCCCGGCCCATGCGGGCATCTGGCGAGCGGCCCAGCGCCTGCCGGGCGTGGTGGTCCTGCACGATTTTGTGCTGCACCACTTTATGCTCTGGTACGCGGCCAATGTCGAGCACGACATCCAGCGCTATGTGCGGGCGATGGGCGAGCGCTACGGTGAGGCAGGCGCCCACATGGCCCAACTGATGATCCGCTCGCGCTTTACCGACGCCGCCTTCGATTTTCCCTGCTGCGAGCCAGCGCTGGAGGCCGCCCGCGGGCTGATCACCCATAGCCGCTACGTCCAGGCGCGAGCCGCCACTATCCGGCCCGAGCTGCCGTCGGCGGTGGTGCCCATGGGCGTGCCGCTCCCGCCACTGATCGACCGGGCCACGGCCCGCGCCGGGTTGGGCCTACCGCCGGAGGCACCCGTACTCGCTAGCTTCGGCCACATCAATGCCTGGAAGCGGGTTGAGTCCACTCTGCGGGCACTGGCTACCCTCCGCGCCGAAGGCCACGACGCTCGTTACATTCTGGTTGGGAGCGTCTCCCCCAACTACGACCTGCGAGGCCTGATCGCTCGAACCCGCCTCGGGGATGCAGTAACGGTGACCGGCTACGCGCCACGCGAGCAGTTCGAGGCCTATGTCGCGGCTGCCGATCTCTGTGTCAACCTGCGTTACCCCACCGGCGGCGAGACGAGCGCGAGCCTGCTGCGTCTGCTTGGCGCCGGACGCCCCACCCTCGTGAGCGCCGTTGGCTCCTTCGCCGAGCTCCCCCCCGGCGTAGCCGCCCAGGTAGACCCCGGGCCCGCCGAGGGTGAGCAGATCCTCGCCTACTGTCAGTTGTTGCTGGGCCGGCCGGAGCTCGCCGCCGCCCTGGGGGCTCGAGCCCGCGCCTACGTGGCCGCCGAGCACAGCCTTGAGCGGGCGGCCCTCGGCTACGCCCGCTTTCTCGCCCGGCTCTACGGCTGGCCAGCGCTCGCGCGCTACCATGAGCAACCGCTGTGGACGCTGGAGGAGCGCGCGCACCGAGGGGAAGGCAGGCCAGGCGCAGCGGCAGCCGGAGGGGTGAACGCCAGCGCCCCGGGCGAACGCCGCGCGGCGAGCCAGGTACTCGCGCCAGCCGAACCGCTCATCGGCGGCGCCGCGCGCGCGGCGGCGGAGCTCGGGCTCACCGAGGACGACACCCCACTACTGGTGGCCGTAGCGCGGCGCATCGGCGAGCTCCAGTAGAGCGCCTGCGCATCCCGGATCGGCGTGATGGCACCCCATGCGCTCAACACCCACATCCTGCTCCGCCGCGCCTGGCGCGGGGACTGGCGCGCGGTGGGGCAGACACCGGACCGTGCACGGCCAATCGGGACCCTACGCGCAGCGGCAAGCGGAACGGTTGCGTATGGAACCAGACCGGCAGATAGCGGCGCGCTACGCTTCCAAACCAGCCGCGTCGAGGCCAGCGGAGCGGCTCACACCCCGGCGGCGGCGAGGGCCGTCGCGACGATCGCCTGAGCCTCGGCCTGGATCGCCGCCAGGTGCGCCTCACCCTTGAAGCTCTCCGCGTAGATCTTGTAGATGTGCTCGGTACCGGAGGGGCGTGCCGCGAACCAGCCATTCTCCGCCACAACCTTGAGCCCACCGATCGGCGCATTGTTGCCCGGCGCGCGGGTAAGCTTCGCCGTGATCGGCTCGCCGGCGAGCTCGCTAGCCGCCACCAGTTCCGGAGAAAGGTTGCTCAGCGCCGCCTTCTGGGCCGGAGTAGCCGGCGCATCCATCCGCGCGTAGACCGAGCGGCCGAACTGCTCCTCCAGGGCCCGGTAGTGCTCCCCGGGGTCTCGCCCCGTCACGGCCGTGATCTCGGCGGCCAGCAGGTCGAGGATGATCCCATCCTTGTCGGTCGTCCAGACGGTACCATCGCGGCGAAGGAACGAAGCGCCGGCACTCTCTTCACCCCCAAAGCCGAAGGAACCGTCCAGCAAGCCGTCCACAAACCACTTGAAGCCCACAGGCACCTCGGCGAGACGGCGGCCCAGATGCGCGGCAACGCGGTCGATGATCGAACTGGAGACCAGCGTCTTGCCTACAGCCGCGTCGGGGCGCCAGGCGGGGCGGTGCTGGAAGAGGTACCAGACTGCCACCGCAAGGTAGTGGTTGGGGTTCATCAGGCCCACACTGGGCGTGACAATCCCGTGCCGATCGCTATCGGGGTCGTTGCCAAAGGCGATCGCGAAACGGTCTTTGAGGTCGATCAGCCCGGCCATCGCAGCGGGTGACGAGCAATCCATGCGGATCTTGCCGTCCTTGTCCACACGCATGAAGGCAAAGGTGGGATCCACCGCATCGTTCACCACGGTCAGATCGAGCCCGTAGCGCTCGGCGATCGGCGCCCAGTAGGGCAACGAAGCGCCGCCCATCGGGTCGACGCCAATGCGCAGGCCGGCAGCGGCGATCGCCTCCATGTCGATCACCCGGGCCAGATCCTCCACGTAGGGGCCAACATAATCGTGCTGGATAGTCGTCTCGGCGGCCAGGGCGCGCCGCAGCGGCATGCGGCGCACCTCGCGCAGCCCGGCGAGGAGCAACTGGTTCGCGCGGTCCTGCACCCACTTCGTGGTGCTGGTATCGGCCGGGCCGCCGGAGGGTGGGTTGTACTTAAAACCGCCGTCTTCGGGCGGATTGTGGGAAGGGGTGATCACCACGCCATCGGCCAGGCCGGCGCTGCGACCGCGATTATAGCTAAGGATGGCATGGGAGACGGCGGGGGTAGGGGTATAGCCCAGACCGGCCTGGACGCAGAGCGTCACGCCGTTGGCGGCGAAGACCTCGATCGCCGTAGCGAGCGCGGGCTCGGAGAGTGCGTGGGTATCCATGCCCAGGTAGAGCGGCCCGCTGATGGCCTGGGCCTGGCGCCACTCACAGATCGCCTGGCAGATGGCGAGGATATGATCCTCGTTGAAAGAAACCTGCAGCGACGAGCCACGATGGCCCGAGGTGCCGAAGGCAACCTGCTGCACGGGGATCGTGGCATCGGGCTTGTCGGTGTAGTACGCAGAGACGAGCCGGGGAACGTTGATCAGCAGCTCACGGGGCGCCGGAAGACCGGCCAGCGGGTGAGTGGCCATGGAGAACTCCTGCTCAGGCGTGTGCCGAGGGCTCTCGGGTGCGTAACACTGGAAGTGCCCGTACGGTAGCACGAGAGCGCTGGGCCGTCAATGCGGAACCGCTGGCACGTGCCGAACGTGGCTGCGCGGACGGCCCCCGCCAGATAGGAAGAGAGTTCCCGCGCCCCTGGCTGCACAGGGGCACGGGAACGATACGAACGCACGCAGGCGGCACTTAGCGCGCGTCGCGCCAGGCGAGCAGCCCACCGACAATCACCACGGCGGCGATGAGCAGCAGCCCGATGACAAAGACGATTGGCGACATGGTGCACTCCTTTCTTGCAGCCTGTGAACCTTCGTGGAACCACCATTTTCCTTCGGTCGCATGCGCCGGATCGCAGCATACTGCATCGACGAAGTACCGAAAGCGCGGGGTTTCAACGAGCGCAAGAGCAAGCTTGCTACCACGATCCGCAGCGCACCTCCATCGAAGAGCAAAGCGGGATCGCTATGCCGCGCCTCCAGGATACCACCAGCGGGGCGGGCTGAGAATAGCGCCAGCCAAACCGCACGTCGAGATCGGCCAATTGTCCCTGGCGCAGGGCTTCCCCGGCTGTTAGGATACCGGACGGGGGTATCGAAGCAGAAAGCAGCGAATGATGGTAACACCAACACGGGCAGAGGGAGTGGCACGGCTGGGCCTGCCCATGACCGATCTGGCGATGATCGCGGTGGTGCTGATCTGGGGCATGAACTTCAGCCTCTCAAAGATCGCCTTGCAGGAGCTCCCGCCACTGCCGTTTGCGGCGCTACGCTTCAGCGCCGGGGCCGTGCTACTCTGGCTCTTGCTCCGGCGCCTGGAGCCGCCTCGGCCACTCCCCCCTGGCGCCCTCTGGAAGCTCACCTGGATCGGGATCGTAGGCAACACGTTCTACCAGGTCGGGTTCACCTATGGGCTCAAGCTTACCAGTGCCGCCAACGCCGCGCTCCTGATCGCCGCCACCCCGGCCCTGGTAGCGGGGTTTGGAGCCCTGCTGGGGATCGAGCCGCTGCGGCGCAACACGATCTACGGCATTGCCCTCGCCTTCGGCGGCGCGGCCCTGGTGCTCGCCGCTCGTGGCTTGCACTTCACCGCTGGCGGAATCGTTGGCGACCTGATGCTGCTAGGCTGTGCCGTCTGCTGGACGATCTATACGCTCGGCGTCCGCACCGTGGGCAGCGGGCTCTCGCCCCTGGCGATCACCACCTGGACGATGGTGACGGGCGCGCCGGGCCTGCTGCTGGTGAGCCTGCCCGACATCCTGCGGGTGGACTGGGCCGCGCTCAGCCTTACCACCTGGGCCTGCCTGGGCTACGCCACCCTGCTGGCGCTCGTGCTGGCCTACGTGCTGTGGAACAACAGCGTGCGGGTGGTTGGCACCAACCGTACCGCCGTCTACGGGTGCGCCATCCCGCTCTGCGCCGCGCTCTTCGCCTGGCCCCTGCTGGGTGAGCAGCCTACCTGGCTCCAGGCCGCTGGCGGCGCGCTGATCATCGGCGGGGTGCTGCTCACCCGGAGGAGCTAGGGGATCACCACGGTGATGGCGCGGGGCCGCGATCAGGTGGAGAGGCCTCGGTGGAGGGGCTGGGCCTCATCGATGATCTCCGCCTGAGGACTCCTCCGCCACGGACGGGCGCGTGGTATAGTGTGACCACCGTCGTCCTCAGGAGGATGCCCATGCGCCAGCGCGCCCTTGCTCCGCTGATGATCGGCCGCGAGCCACAGCTCGCCGAGCTGCACAACCTGCTCGCCCAGGCCCGCGCCGGGCAAGGCCAGGTGATCTTCATCGCGGGGGAGGCCGGCGTCGGCAAGACGCGTTTGCTCCGGGAGTTCGTGCGCTCGCTGGCAAACGACGAGGGACTGAGCGTCTTCACTGGCTACTGCTACGACGAGCACCCGGCGCCACCCTACGGCCCCTTCGCCGAGATACTCCGGCGGGAAGTGCCGAGCACCCCGGCCATCGCCGAACTACGGCGGCTGCTGGCCAGCCTGGCCCCCGCCGGGGCCGACGCCGGCGACCCGCAGGCCGAGCGACGCCGGCTCTTCCATGCCATCCACCAGGCGCTCCGCCCGACAGGAACGCGGACCCATGTGCTGCTCCTGGAGGATCTGCACTGGTCGGACGAGGCGAGCCGGGATCTGCTACTCTACCTGGCGCGGGTCACCGCAAGCGATCGGATGCTGATCGTGGGCAGCTACCGCAGCGACGAGATGCACCGGCTGCACCCGCTGGCCGGGCTGATCGCCCGCTTCGCCCGCGACCGCCGCTCCGTGGAGCTGCGCCTGCAGCCGCTGAGCCGCGCCGAACTGGCCGAAATGCTCGCCGCAACCCTGGGCGAGGCCCCCGCGCCCGAACTACTGGCGGCGCTCTACGAGCGTACCGAAGGCAACCCCTTCTTCGCCGAGGAGGTATTGGAGGGCTTGCTGGCAGAGGGCCGCGCGCCCGACGCCGGCAAACTCACGCTGACGATTCCGATCTCAATCAAGGACAGTGTGCTGCGCCGGGCCGCCGAGCTCGACGAGTCCACGGCGCTGGCCCTGCGGGCCGCGGCGGTGATCGGTCGGAGCTTCGACTTCGAACTGCTGCTGCGCCTGAGCGGCATACGTGAGGCCGAACTGCTGCGCAGCCTGGCCGTGCTGGTGGAACGCCAGCTCATCGCCGAGGAGCCAGGCGGCCCCGAGGACCGCTACCGGTTTCGCCACGAGCTGATCCGCGCCGCCCTGTACGAGGAGATGCTGCGCCGCGAACGGCGCCTGCGCCACCTGGAGGTGCTGCGGGCCCTCGAGGAGCTTCACGCCGCCAACCCGGCGGCGAACGTGGACCAGCTTGCCTACCACGCCCTCAGCGCGCGGGCCCTGCCAGAGGCGGCCCGCTACAGCGAACTGGCCGGCGACCGGGCGAGCCGTGTCCATGCCTACCGCGAGGCCCTGGGTCATTACGAGGCTGCCCTGGAGGCGGGGGAGCAGGCGGGCACACTGGATGAGCAGCGCCGTGGCGAACTGCTGGCCCGCCTGGGCCACACCGCCTATCTGCTCGGCGAGCCACGCCGGGCCGCCGACGTCTGGCGCGAGGCCCTGGCCTGCTTCGAGGCCCTGAACCAGCCACGCCGTGTCGCCGACATCCGCCGCTGGCTCGGCCGCACCGCCTGGGACACCGGCGCCGTCGAGGAGGCCTTCGCGCAGACACGAGCGGCCCTCGCCACCCTGGAGGGTGAGGGGCCGAGCCGCGAGTTGGCCATGGCCTACAGCGCGCTCTCGCACCTCCACATGTTTCAGATCTTCGAGCATGTGCCAGGCGCCACAGCAGAGTGTATTGCCCTCGGCGAACGAGCCCTGGCGCTTGCCGATGCGCTTGGCGACGACCAGGTGCGTACGCACGCCCTGAACAATATCGGCGTGGCCCTGGTGGACTCAGGCCGGGCCGCGGAGGGTCTGGCGTACCTTGAGCGCAGCCTGGCGATTGCCCGCGCCGCGGATTTGCCCGCCGACGCTGTGCGCGCCTACATTAATCTCGGCGCCAAGCTCTGCAAGGTGGGCCGGCGACCCGAGGGCCTCGCCCTTCAGCGTGAGGGCTACGCCTACGCGACCCGCCTCGGCTACATTCGCGGCTCGAATAAGCTGCTCATCAGCATCTGCTACAGCGAGCTGCAAGTGGGCGAGTGGCAGCGCCTGGAGGAGCACCTTGCCGAGGCGCTGCGGCCGGGATTCCCCGGCGCCAGCGAGGAGCGCACGCTCTTCCCCTATTTTCAGGCCCTCCTGCTCTACGCCCGTGGCCAGCCGGCAGAGGCCTGCGCCATCCTCACCGGCCTGCGCGCGGCCACCACCGATAGTGACGAGATCTTCAGCATTGAGGAGCTGCAAAGCGCTGTCTACGCCGCCATGGGCGAGATCGAGCAGGCGCTGGCCACGGCTGACCGGGTGATGGAGCATATGCGGGGCCTGCTCGCCCCCGGCGCTCCGCTCACGACCCTGGGTCACCACGCCTTCAAACTGAGCCGGATTGCCGAGCTCTACCTGGAGCACGGGCGCCGCGCCGAGGCGCTGGAGATCCTGGCGGCTCAGGAGGCGGCCCTGGGGAGCAACGCGATCTGGGAGGAGGAGGCGGCAGACCTGACCCAGCTGCGCGGGATGGTGGCTCTGGAGGATCAGCCAGCAGCGGCGGCTGACTATTTTGCCCAGGCGATCGCCCACTGTGAGCGGCTGGTGAGCCTGCCCGACGTGATCAGCAACCGGCGCAGGCGTGTGGGGGCGCTCCTGCGCCTGGGCACCCCCGACGCCAGGGCCGCCGCCCGGGAAGAGCTGCGGGCTGCCCGTGTTGCCGCCGAATCGCTTGGCTTTGGCTTCGAGCTCGCCCGCATCGCCGCCCTTGAGGAGGAGCTCGCGCCTGCCCGCGCTACGAGCAGCACGAGAAGCGCACGACCTCTGGATGGGCTCACCCCCCGCGAGCTCGAAGTGCTGGCCCTGATCACCCGGGGCCTCTCCAATCGCGCGATCGCCGAGATCCTGGTGATCTCCGAGAAGACCGCCGAGGTGCACGTACGCAACATCCTCGGGAAGCTCGGCTTTAGCTCCCGGACCCAGGCCGCAACCTACGCCGTCGAGCGCGGGATCGTCGCCAGGTCGGCGTAGCGCCGGACCCTGCACGGGGTGCCCATGGCCGGAGTAGAATGGCAGGTGCCGCGACCTTGAGCGCCTGAAGCAATGGGGGGTGCGTCCAGAACCTGTGTGAGCCGTGAGCATGAGGCACCGCACCACGTACCCGAGCGCTACCTGATTCCCCTTAGGACTAGAGGAGGAGCTGCCGGCGCGAACAACTGGCCAGGAATACCTGATCCCAACGATGTGCCCCGGGCCTCGCTTCGCTATGATCAGCTTGCAGTGTAAACAAGCGAGCGAAGAGAGCGAGGCCATAGATGATCCCGGAACGTGACTATTTTCTGGCAAAAGCTGAGACACGCCGGCGACAGGAAGAGGCCGAGGCGGCACGCCTGGTTCGCGAGGCCCGCCGCGAGGATGCGGCCCGGCGCCGCGAGCAGGCCGGCGAGGACGGCGAGTCGCGCAGCCCGACAGGCGCGCTCGGCTGGCTGCGGCGCCTCGCCGGCGCCCGCTGACGGGGACAGGACGAACGCGAACCAGTAGCCCACGGACGACGGTTTGGAGCTCACACCCGCATGGTCGATCACCCTGGCGAGCAATGACCAGGTTGCCAGGCACGCAGCCGAGGAACTGCGTGCCATGCTGGCGCGTCTCGGCGCGCCGGAGTTGCCGATCGGCACCACCACCAGCGGGCCGCGAATCGCCCTGGAGCACGGTCCCGACGGGGATGGCTTCGTACGCGCCCCGAGCGACCACGGCCTGACGCTCCGGGGCGATGGCCCACGCGGTCTGCTCTACGCCGTCTATGATCTGCTTGAGGCACTCGGCTGCCGCTGGCCCGCGCCGGGGGCCGAGCGCATCCCCCGCTACACCCGCGTACTCCTCCCCACGCATGCCATCGCCGATCGGCCTGCCCTGGAGCGGCGCGGCCTGGTGATCGGCCATGATCACGCCCTCGCCCGGGCCGAGGAGTGGATCAGCTGGGCCGCCCGTAATCGCCTCAACACGATCGTCGTCCACACGACGATTCGCGCTCCAGCCTTCGGCGCGTGTCGCCTCAGCAGCTGGCGCGCCCGCCGGCGCAGCCTGCTACCGCTCATCCGCGCCCGGGGTATGCGGCTTGAGCTCGGTGGCCACCACCTGCGCGATCTGCTGCCCCGGCGGCTGTTCCGCGTCGAACCCGAGCTTTTCCGGCACGACGGCGCCCGGCGCACCGCCGACCACAACCTCTGTGTGAGCAGCCCCCGGGCGCTGGCCTTCGCGCGCCGGACGGCTGCCGCCTTCTTCCAGGCCTACCCGGAGGCCGAGGTCTACCACCTCTGGCCCGACGACCTGCGCGTGGGCGGCTGGTGTCGCTGCCCGCGCTGCGCGGCGCTCTCGCCCGCCGACCAGGCGCTCACGGCCATCAACGCACTGGCCGAGGCGCTGCCCGAGCGGCGCCGTACGGCCAGGGTGGCCTACCTGGCCTACCACGATACCGAAGAGCCGCCAGCTGCCGTTGCCCCCCACCCTGCCGTGCAACTGCTCTTCGCCCCGCGCCTGCGCAGCTACGCCGAGGGGATCGGCGGGCCGGCCAACGCGCCGGTGGCCAACAGGCTGCGCCGGTGTGCTGCGGTCTTCACGCGGCCCGGGAGCCCTGGCCCGGCGCTCTTCGAGTATTACCTGGACGGCATCCTCTTCAAGTCGGCGCCGCCACCGCTTGCGCAGACGATCGCCGCCGACCTGCGGGCCTACCACGGCATGGGCGCGAGCGCCGTGTACGCCCTGCTCACCGGCGATAGGCCCCTGTGCTACGCATCCCCGAATGCCTACTGCTTCGCCAGGCTGGCATGGGCCCCCGATAGCGATCCGGCTGAGATCCTGCTAGCCTATGCGACTGCACGGGCGCCCCGGGCCGCCACGGATCTCGCCCTGGCCTACGCCGAGCTCGCTGGCGCCTGGCGGCCCATCCTGGAGCGTAGCGCCACAGCCGAAGCACCTGGCGAGACCATCCGCCCACGCGACCCCGTCGCCACGCCGCCCGCCGACGTGCTCGACGCCATTCTGGCGCCCCGGCGAGCCGCGGAGCGGCGACTCGACGCGATGGCCACGGGCGCCGACGCCCTCGCTCGCGGGCGTGCCGCCTGGGATGCCGCCATGAACGCTGAGCCGGGCCTGGCCCCGGAGCGTAGCGAGTGGGAACTCGGCGCGTTGCTGCTCGGCTTCTTGCACGCGCGCCAGAAACTCTATGTACTGGCCGACCGCGAGGCAGCGCCCCCGCTGCTCGCCGAAGCGCTCGCTGAAGCCCAGGCCGCCCTCGACGCCATGCTGGCGTGGGCCCAGGAGCACGTACCACCCGCTGCCCGGGGCGAGCACCTACTGTTCCGGGCACCTTTCCAGCTCCAGCTCGACCATATCGCCGACCGGCACCTGCTCACACCGCTGGCCCGCTTTGGGCTGCGCGTGCGCCGCGCGGGCGATCTGGCACGCTACGCGATCGGGCTCGACTGGCGCTGACGGAGAGCTCCGCGCGCGACCGGCATCGCTCCGGGCGCAAATTGACGCCCGCCCCAGATCGGGTAAGATAGGGTCGCTATGGAGGAGAACTTCTTCACCTACCAGCGCCGGGCGCTGCGGCCGCTTCTCGCCTGGGGCATCGGTAGCGCCGTGCTAGGCGCCGCGATGCTGCCCATCCCCGGATTCTGGCGCCACTTCGGCGCTCAGGCCGTGGCGTGGGGCGTCATCGATGTGGTGCTCGCCATCGCCGGGCGGCGCCAGGCCCTGCTCAAGGCAGAGGCCCTGGCCACCCACGCCCTCGATGAGGCCCGGGCCACCCGTGAGGCTGAGCGCTTTCGCAACATCTTGCTCTTCAATGCCGGGCTCGATGTGCTCTACATCATCGCCGGCCTGCTCGTCGCCCGCCGTTACGCCGAGCGCCCCGACCACAGCGGCCTTGGCGCCGGCATCGCCGCCCAGGGCGCCTTCCTGCTGCTCTTCGATGCGCTCCTGGCCCGCGACGTGGACGCTACCTACCTCTAAATGATCACCCGCGATCTCTTCCCTCTGCTTCAGTGCCCCACCTGCCACTCGCGCGATCTGTACGTCACCGATGCCGGTGTCCACTGCACGCGCTGCGCGAACCGCTACCCCTTCCGTGACGGCTACATCGACCTGATGCCCCGCGATGCGGCCTACGACTACGTCTCGAAGTATGTGACCGACGAGGCCGAACTGGCTGAGGAGCTCGACTACCGCGAGCTCGCGCCGCCACTGCTTGCCGCCGGAGTGCGCGACCGGACCTTGCGCCGCCTGATGCGCTTCGGCCCGGGCGATGTGGTGCTCGACAATGGCTGCGGCACCGCCAAGCACGCCGTCTGGAACGCGCATCGGGTGCGCCTGATGGTCGGTAGCGACCCGGCCACGCTCTTCGCCGACCAGGCCCTGGCCGAGGTGGCGCTCGCCAAAGCCGACTCGCGCAGTCTGCCTTTCGCCGAGGGCAGCTTTGATAAGGCCTTCGCGATCGACATCCTCGAGCACTTCCCGCTCGAGGTGATCGACGCCTACCTCGCCGAGACGGCCCGCGTGCTGCGGCCCGGTGGGCGCATGCTCGCCTTCTCCAATACCCGCGAGATGTCGCCGATCCAGCCGGTGATCAACCTGAGCCGCCGCCTCGGCCGGCTCTTCGTGCGCGCCGGCCTCTACGACTTCTCCCGCGAGGCCCGTCGCAAATCCGACCATCTGAAGGCCCTGGAGACGTGGGAAGATGTCCTGGCGGCCTTCGAGCGCGCCGGTCTCCGCCCCGTCAGGGTGATCTTCTGGAACAGCCTCTTTACTACCTTCGTTGAGCACGTGCTCATGAAGCTCGGCGAGGCGGCGCTGGGACGCGGAAGTTCGGAACGCCAGAAGGACCAGGACGGGGAAGCCGGGGGAGCGCCCGGCACAAACGGCACGCTCGCCTCGCCCGCCGGTATCGCCCGCGAGATTCGCGCGCGACGGCGCGTGCGGGCCACACTCCGCCCCGGAAGTCCCGTCTATCTGGCGCTGCAGGCGATCACGCTGCTGATGGAACTGGACCTCTGGCTCTTCGGCTGGATGCGCTGTGGGAGCTACTTCATCCTGGTGGAGAAGCCACGGTGATGATCTACCGCCCGCTCACCGAGGCCGACATCGAGGCCTACCTGGCCCTGGAGTCCTACGCCTTCAACATCAACCCGGACCGGAGTGGGCTCGATGGCCCGAAGATGGCGCGCTTTCGGGGCCTCTTCGCCGGCCCCACCCTCGCCACCCAGCTCGAATGCATCCCCCTGCGCGTGCGTACCGGCCTCGGCGAGATTGCCGCCGTGGGGATCGGCTCGGTGGCCACCGCGCCGGAGTACCGCCGCCAGGGCCACGTGGCCACCCTCCTGCGCCACCTGGTGGATGAACTGCGGGCCGCCGGCGTCACACTGGCCATCCTCTACCCCTTCAAGCGCTCGTTCTACGGCCGCTACGGCTGGGCAACCTTCTTCGAACGACGGATCTATCAGGGCGACCCGGCGCTCCTCGCGGGCTTCCGGCTCGGCCCCGGCGGCTTTGTGCGCGCCAGCGCCGCCGAGATTCCCGAGCTCGACAGGATCTACCGCCGCGCGCTCCACGGGCGCTTCGGCCTGCTCGTGCGCGACGAGACCTGGTGGCGCGAGCAGGTGCTGCACGACTGGGAGCGCCGCCCCTGGAACGCCTACATCTGGCGCGACACACAGGGTCAGGGGCGTAGCTATCTCGTCTACCGCCTGGAGCAACACGGCCAGGGCCAGCGGCTCTTCTGCCGCGAGATCGCAGCGTGTGACCCGGAGTCGCGCGCGCAACTCTTCGCCTTTCTCGCCGCGCACCAGGACCAGGTGGCAACGGTGCGCTTTCCCGCTCCCGCCGATGCGCCGGTGAACCTCCTCTTCCCCGATCCGCTGGAGTGCGGCGTTGAGCCCCACTTTATGCTGCGCCTGCTCGATGTAGCGGGCGCCTTTGCGGGCTACACCTACGGGCGTGAGGCGCGTGGCCGCCTGACGCTCGCCGTGCGCGACGACTGGATCAGCGCCAACCAGGGCGTCTACGAGCTCGTGTTTGAGCACGGGCGCTGCCAGGTGCGCCGGCTCGCCGATGATGCCCCCGCTGGCCTGCAATGTGATGTACGCGCTCTCGCCCAGATCTACAGCCGTTATCTGCGCCCCCGCACCGCCGCCGCCTTCGGGGTGCTCGACGTGGTTGAGCGGGCCGACCTCGAGCTGCTTGAGCAGGCGTTCGCCGGGCTCGCACCGTTCTGCAGCGACTTTTTCTGATCGGAGGCCCGTACACAGCTCGCTGCGATGAACCGGTCCCTCGTTTCGGTTCCGAAGGAGCAGCACGATGCGCCGACGCGATTTCCTCGGTCTCATGGGAGCTCTGGCCACAGCCGGCGCCGCCGGACTGCCCGGAGCCAGGCCCGCCGCCGCCCAGCCAGACCGCCTCGCCTGGTGGGACCCGGCCACCAATGCCGCACCGACTCCCCCCGACTTCGTGGCCCTTGAATGGCGCTACCTCGCCGGGCGGATCAGCCGCAGCGCCGAGGACTTCGGCTTCGTCGTCTCTCTGGCCGACTACAACCCGCTGCCGCCCGTGAGCACGACGAGCCGCAACGAGCTGCTGGTGATGCGCCAGGAGTTCACAGGCGCTCAGTCTCATACCACCCGGACGTATAGTGGCACGCTGAGCTACGATGGAGCAAGCGGCACATACAGCTTCACGACGCCCGACAATCCGGCCGTGAGCGCCACCTGGCGCCTCGACAGTGTGGCCCAGACCTATGCCCTCTCCGTCGCCGCGCCCGAACTGACGGTGACCGACCTGGTGCTGGCACCGCAGGGCCCGCTGATCGCCGAAGGCGGCGATGGCGAGATCAGCTCGGGGAACTTCAGCTTGAACGGGGTCCCGGTCAACCTCCTGTCAGACTACTACGCCGACTGGGTTGCCATCAGCAGTGGCGGGCAACCCCTCGGCCTGGGCCGGTTGGATATGCAGACGATTCGCCCGACGTTCGGGACGAATGCGCAACCCGGCTTCTCGCACCACTGGTTCGCCCTCGCGGCAACGCTCGCCGACGACACCGATGTCTGGGTCTCTGGCTGGGAGATTGTCACCGCCGCTGCGACGGTCTGGGCGCTCACCGTGGTGACTGGCCGTGGCGCCTGGAACGTCAGCTCGTACACCCACGAGAGCTTCAGCGGAGCGCAGCCGCTCGCCGTGCGCGTGCTGGCGTACCAGGCGGTGCCCGACACGTCGCCGGCCAGGCGCTCGGGCCGGCGCTGGCGTTTTCGGGCAGGCCAGGGGGCGCCGGGCGATCTGCTGGATGTGACGATAACCGTGCCGGAGGGGCAGTACATCCAGAACGCCCGCGCCTCCAGCGTGACCGGCATCGCGATGCAGGAGTCGCTGGGCCTGGAGGCCGTGGGCAGTGTTGGTGGCCTGGCAATCCGGCGCACCGACTTCGCGATCGTCGAGTCAACCTACAGTGAGCCCGGTCTGCCCTACCTGGTCGGGCTGCCGGTCCTCCGGGGGTGACAGAGCGATCCCGGCCAGCCCCGGGGAGCGTGGGGGCGCAACGTACTGCGCCCCTACCAACCCCATCCAACCACCTACCGGCTACCAACGCCCCGCCTCGAACCGGTGGCACGGATAGCTGTGTTTTTCCGTGGCGACGACGCGGATTGGCCACGAAGGCCACGAAGATACGCCTATGACAATGCGCCCACTGTACATTTCCCCGGTTGGACGGGGCGGCGTTGACTTCGGCATCCAGAACATCGCCCGCTCTGTGCGCGCCGCCGGGCTCCGCCCCGAGCTGTTGCGCCTGCCCGAGCTGTATAACTTTTTGCCCATGCTCATTCCCAGGGCGCTACCGCCGGGCTGGTGGCGGGGCTTCGACATCCTCCAGGGGCGCTCCCGGGTGGCCTTCAGCCTGCGATCCGCCGGCCTGCCCGTTGTCACTACGGTGCACCACCTGACGACGGACCCCGAGTTACAGCCCTACAGCTCCTTCGCCCAACGGCTCTTCTACCGCCTGGTCGAGTCGCGCTACGACGGGCTATCAATCGCCAACGCCGACGCCGTCGTCTGCGTGAGCCGCTTCACCCAGCGACAGGTGGAGGCCACCTACGGCCGGGCCGACAGCCTGATCATCTTCGATGGCATCGACACCGATATCTTTGTGCCGACCCCCGGGTTGGTCCGCCGCGATGACGGACTGCCGCCGAGCGATGCGCGTATCCGCCTGCTCTTTGTAGGAAACCGCACGCGCCGCAAGGGCTTCGACCTGCTACCCCGGATTATGGACCAGTTGCCCGCAGATTATGTACTCTACTACACTGGCGGCTTTCAGGGAAGGGAGACCACCCCACCCCACCCGCGCATGGTGCCGATCGGCTCGCCCGACCGGGCGGGTCTGGTGGCGGCCTACCAGAGCTGCGACATCCTGCTCTTCCCCTCGCGGCTCGAGGGCTTCGGGATCGCCCCGGCAGAGGCGCTGGCCTGCGGGCGGCCAGTCGTTACCACCAACGCCTCGGCGCTGCCCGAGGTGGTGGACCACGGGGAGAACGGCCTGCTGGTGACGCGCGACGATGTTGCCGGCTACGCCGAGGCGGTGCGCGCCCTCGGCGAAGACGCCGCGCTGCGCCGCCGCTTTGGTGAGCACGGGCGCGCCAAAGTGGTGCGCTGCTTCGGGTACGATCAGCTCGGGAACGGGTTCCGCGCACTCTACGAGCGGCTGCTGGCCGAGAGGAGCGTTCGGAAAGGTTGAGCGCCTTGCAGAGGGTCAGAGCGCCTCAGAACGCCATCCGCTGGCGGTTCTGTGTCCTGGTTCCCGGTTCGCACCTTAGCGCGCCCGCAGGCGCCCAACGATCGCGCGGGCAGGCGTGGCGCCGAGCGCCCCGGTGATGGCGAGGTAGAACGCGGACCCGAGCCCTCCCGCCAGCGCGAGCCAGCCGAGCAGCATGGGCAGGTCGCGCGTCCAGAGGTACCTATGGGCGGCGGAGAGGGCAGGCACGACGCCGGTGGAAGCATCGCGCAGCCCGGCGAGGCCCAGGCCAAGGAGGAGCGCCCCGGCGAGCGCGGCAGCCAGCGTACGCCAGGTAGGGCGATCGCGCCAGATGCCGGGGAGGACTCTGCCAAGCAGCAGCAGGAGCAGGAGCGCCTCGACATTGTTGGCAAGGCTGAAAGCCAGAGCGAGTGCGCCCACGTCGCCCCCGGCGCGCACCAGGGCCACACCGGCGGCAAGGTTCAGCGCCACCTGCAGCAAGCCCACGAGCACGGGCGCCCAGACGCGCTGCATCGCGTAGAAACAGCGGATGAGGATCTCGGAGGCGGCGAAGGCCGGCAGGGCGAGCGCATACCCCATCAGCGCCGCGACCGTAAACTGGAGCGAGCGCTCGTCGAAGGCGCCGCGCTCGTAGAGTGCGCGCGCCACCGGGACGCCGAGGGTGAGCAGCGCCGACGCAGCCGGGAGGGTGAGCCAGAGGATCGTCGCCAGAGTTGAGCGCGCATCGGCCGCGAGCTCATCGTAGCGGCCGCCTGCCACCAGGCGGGCGAGTCGCGGGAAGGCCACCGTGCTCAGGCTCAGCGAGAAGATACCGTAGGGCAGCAGCATGAGCTGGTAGGCGTAGTTGAGACCTGCGGCCTTCTCCACACCGGCGGGGAGCTGGGCCGCCAGGGCCAGAGTGGCCGCCGCGCTGATATGAGCCGCTGCCTGGCCAAGCACGCGCGGACCCATCTGCCGGGCGACCTGCCACACTTCAGGCGCGCCAGCGCCCAACGTGGGGCGCAGACGCATCCCGATCGCCAGCAAGCCAGGGAGCTGCAGCAGCAGGTAGAGCGCCGCGCCCACCACTACGCCCCAGGCCATGGCCCAGATCCCCAGCCCAGGCAGCAGCAAGCCGCAGAGCGCCCCGCCGATGATTCCCAGGTTGTAGACGGTCGGGGCCAGCGCGGGGAGCGCGAAACGGTCGCGGGCGTTGAGCGCGGCCATGGCTAGCCCACCCAGGCCGAGCAGCAGGGGGGAGAACAGGAAGAGCCGCGCCATGCCGCTGATCAGATCGAGCGTAGCCTGGCTCACCTCGGGGCCGCCGTAGAGGGCGCCGGCCAGCCAGGGCGCGGCGACGAAGAGCACCGCGCTGGCGACAGCGAGAGCCAGCAGGGCCCACGTCACCACGGTGCTGGCCAGGCGCCAGGCACGCTGCTGGCCATCCCGCTCCCAGACCTCGATAAACACTGGGATGAAGCTGCTGCCGAGCGCCCCGCCGATGAAGACGAGGTAGAGCAAGTCGGTAATGCGAAAGGCGAGCACGTAGGCACCGTAGTCGGGAGAGGTGCCGAAGGCAAAGGAGGCGACGAGGTCGCGCAGGAGGCCGGTGATGCGGCTGAGCACGAAGCCGGCCATCACAATCAGGCTGTTGCGGAGCGCGCCTGAGCGGGCACGCCGCAGCAGCGCGGAGAGCGCGGCACTCATAAGCGGGCCTCGGGGGCACAACACCCTTCTTCCGAGCCCCCACAGCCACCTGGCCCCGAGCGTGCCAGAGATGCCGACCCGTGCAGGGCCAGGCGCCCCACCTGCGGAGCGCGGGGCTGCTGCACCGTCGCCCGTTCCCCCGCACCCCCGGCCCCGCTCCCACAAGGGGAGCGGGGAGGGTCCGCATCGGGAAGCCTTCTGGCCCCCGCTCCCGTTCTTGGAGCGGGGGGTTCGGGGCCTACCCCCGCGAAAGCGGGGGTGAGGAGCAGGACGTTGCAACAGCCCTGCCGTGGAGCGGTGATCAGTTGCACCGAACAGACCATTCTGGTATACTTGCGCGTTAGTGGACGCGGGGTCCCGATCGGGCCACAACCCGCATCAGAGCAACAAACAGCGGTTGATTATACTGGAGGAAGGCCCCCTTGGCGAACACGAAGTCGGCAAAGAAGCGCATCCGCAGCAACGAGCGCAAGCACGCGCGCAACACGATGTACCGCTCGCGCGTGAAGACGGCGATCAAGAAGGCTGAGCAGTCGATCTTCAGCGGCAAGCCCGACGATGCGATGATCCGCGAGGCGATCAGCACGCTCGACAAGGCCGCCGTCAAAGGCATCATTCACAAGAACAACGCCGCCCGCCGCAAGTCGCGTCTGATGAAGAAGCTCAACGCGGCAGCCGCCTAGTAGTCCGTAGCCTACCCGGGATCGCCAGTAGGGATGCGGCACACCGCGTCCCTACTGGCGTTTCTGGCATACCTCGGCCACGAAGAGTTCGAGCGCCGTATCGGCCTGGATGCGCCCGGTCTTGGTGGCCACATCGAGCTCCAGCAGCCGATCGTGGAGCCGCTCGAGCTCGCCGCGGGCGAAGCTGCGGGCCTGATCCATGGCCTTGCGTACCACAAAGGGCTTCTGCCCGAGCTCGGCCGCGATCTCATCAGGGCGCATGCGGCGGGCCGCCAGCTCCTGGACGCCAAGCAGCACACGCACCTGGCGGGCGAGCATAAACAGGACATAGGTGGCGGCCTGGCCCTCCTCCAGCAAGGCCCGCGCGCCACGCAGGGCCGGACCCATGCGGCGCGCGCTCAGCTCGTCGATGAAGGCGAAGAGGTTCTGCTCCTGCCTGTCCTGTACCAGGGTATCCACCGCATCGACGGTGATCGTCCCCCCCTTGCCGACATAGGTGGCAAGCTTTTCGAGCTCGGTGGCCAGCGCGCGGGTATCGTTGCCGACGAGCTCAGCCAGACGCTGGGACGCGGCGGGCTCCAGCCGCGCGCCGAGGCGCCGGGCCAGATCGGCCAGCCAGTGCAGCACCTCGCCGCCCTGGGGAGGGAGGAACTCCCGCACCTCGCCAACCTTCTTGAGCTGCGTATAGAGAATGCTCCGCCGGTCTAGATCGTCGCTCTCAACAAAGACGAGGTCGCAGGTGGCGGGTACCCGCTCGAGGTAGGCCCGTAGCTCCTCACGCTCTTTGCCCGCCTTCGTATGCTTCAGCGCGTCCGTCACGATCACCAGGCGCCGCTCCGCCAGGAAGGGCGCGGCCTCACAGGCGGCGGCCAGGGCATCGAGCTTCAGGCGCCGGCCATCCAGCCGCACCACATTGAGCTCGGCCACATCGGCGGGCACGGCAGCGCGGAGCCGCGCCAGGGCCTCGCTGCGGCTATACTCGTCGGGGCCGAAGAAGAGATAGAGCATGGGGCGTACAACGTGCTGGGGGTAGAGCCGGCAAGCGCGCGGGTCGCGCAGGCGATAGGGAGCAGCCCGCGCGTGGCGTGTGCGAAACGATGGAGCCACTACGGTGGCTGAAGCGCATCAGAACGCCACCGCGTGCGGTTCTCCGATTCCTGGTTCCCGGTTCTTGCGCTCGATGGTGCCCCGTGCTGCCGTGAATGGACCAGTTTCGAACCTGCATGGAGCAGGTGGGTGCCCGTCTGTGAGCATCTGCGGCCCGCCGCATAGCTCAGCTCGTAAGAACAGGGCTCCCATCGAAACCGTGTTGGCTCAAAACACATGCCCACCCACGGGCAGCCAGGGCATGCGGATGGTACCACGCTCACTGGTGAACCGCAAGCAGGAAGAGGCCCGGGCCTACGCTACTTCGAGCCCGCGCACGATCCCGACGACGAGGCGCGCGGCGCGCTCGATCAGCTGGGGATCGGGGCGATAGCTCCCGTTGGCGGGCGGCCCGGCGGGAGGTGGGCTCGCCACAATGGTGATGGCGCCGTAGCCGAGGCGACGCAGCGGGGCTGCCAGACTTCCTTCCACGGTCAGCGCCCGGGGCTCAGCGTCGATCTGCGGGTCGGCTGCGTCGGTAGCAGCGGCCAGGCGTAGGAGCAGCGGGTCGGCGGGGCGAGCGCGCAGGCCACCCTCGCGCGTGGCATAGACCAGTTGCCCACCGACAAGTTGCTCCAGCGCGATCACGCGGGTACTCGAGCGCTCAAAGGGGTAGCGCCGCAGCAGGCTCTGCACCCCACGCGGGTCGCTGCCGGCCGCGCCGACAGCCACCGCCCATAGCTCGACATGATCCAGAGTGCCCAGGCGGCTCGCGGCCGTCACCAGGGCGGCCAGCGCGGCCAGGCCGCCGTCGCCGGGAGCGACGGTGAGCGGGCGCGTCGCGCCGATCAGGAGCAGGCCGAAGGGCAGTGCAGCCACCGGTGCGAGTGGCCACCACGGGCCTGGCAGGAGCCAGAGCAGCAGGCAGGCGCCAGCGAGCAGCAGGGCGCCACCGATGCGCGCGATGGCGGCACCGCGCGAGGGTCCTACCATAATAGCGAGCCCACGGTGCTGCACTGGCGTATCAAGGGGAGCAAGGATCAGCACACGCCAGCGTGGTGGGCGCGGGGCAATGCCGGCTGCCCCAGCGACAGCCCTGGTGCCAACGATATTCTGGCTGGCGCGGCGGGGGCCCACTGGTGGGATGGGTGTGAGCAGGGCGTCGGCGAGCAGCGCGGCGAGCAGCGCGGCAGCGAGCAAGAACGAGGGAAACGGCAGAAGCGGGGCGAGCAGCCCCGCCACGAGGCCCAGCACCCCTACCACCGCATAGGCACCGCCCGGCCGGGGCAGCACGCGCAGCTCGTAGGTGCTCACACCCATCCCAGCACGGCGCAGGCGAGCGTTCACAAAGGCTGCCGCTGTCGCCTCTTGGGGTGAGGTGGGGCGCCTCAGACCGGCCTGGTCGGCCAGCTGATCCACCAGCGCCTGAATCTCCTGGGTCTCGTCGCGGGTGGCGTTGTCCATGGGATGTCAGGCAGTCTAAAGCCTGATCCGATTGTCCAGACGCGGTGAGCTGTGCCCCACCCGAGGCTCCCTCCCGCAACTCTGCACCGCGCGTCGTGTCGCTCGCTCAGGCCATCCGGGCGCGCTCAGGGGGCGCCATCCCTGTCTGCTCGGGTGTAGAGCAAGAACCGGGAACAGGAAAGCCGCAAGCGGAAGTGGAAGATCGTTCACAGGGACGCCCGGGAGAGGCACGCTCCCGCGAAAGCGGGAACGAAAGCCAGAGCTGCTGACAGCGCATAGTCCTGTCCAGGATTCACCATCCCCACTCAAGGCGTAGGCGTATTCGTCCTGGTCGGCGACGGATCAAGATTAAACTCCTGGTCCGGGGTGCCGGTTGGGCCGGGGGAGAGTGGGATCACCGGCGTGCCTGGCACGCTGGCACGGCCACAATCGGTCTGACCGGGGAGGCAGAGCAACAGCACCAGATCGTAGCGGATGAACTGGTTGCCGATATCGCCAGTATTCTTCACCTGGACGAAGTAGAAGCCGTCCACATCGGGAGTAAACTCGATCTGCGAGTCGAGGCTACTGCCGCCGGGGATATCGTCGTTAAAATCGATCAGGCTCACGCCGTCCCGATCGGTGAGGATCATCACCGTATCGGCGCCGGCCTGCGTCTCGCCGTTCACCACATTGCGGCCACGGTAGCGGCGCGAGTCGGTGTAGATGATGTAGCGCTTACCTGCCTTGCCGAAGAAGGTCACCCAATCAGCGTCGCCGGCGGGGCAGAGGCGGCGATCCTCCTGGATCTCGTTGGAGGTAATCAGGCGCGCCTGCTCGGGGAGCCCATCGGGCTCGAAGAGATCCTGGCAGATCTCGCGCACATTGGTGGGGGTGGGGCCGTAGCTCTCGTCGAGCAGGGCGATCACATAGAAGTAGTTCACCCCGCCACGGCCCGCCGTATCGCGCACGCGAATGTAGTAGGGGCCATCGGCAGGAATGCGAATGGTAATCCGCGGCCGGATATCGCCGGGGTTGGGGTTAGAGGGATCGCGGTTGAAAAAGTCGTCGTTGAAGGCAATACTGTTGAGATTCGAGTCAAACAGCTCCAGGCTCAGATCGATGCCCGGATCCATACGCGAGACATCGATCGTATAGACCTTGCCCTGCACGCCGCCGAAGACAAGCCAATCCTCATCGCCGGCGGGGCAGATCGTACGCTCCTGGGAGGTCTGCACGTCGATCACCCGGGCCGAGCGGAAATCGTTGTCGCTCTCAAAACCATCGCGGCAGACTGGGCCACGGGTGGCGGTGGGGCCAGTCGTCGCAGTCGCCGACGCGGTAGGGGTTGGCGTGTTTCCACCAACAACCACCGTAAATGGGCGCGAGAGCGTGAGCGAGGTTGGGGATGTCGACGTCGCGCTGAGGGTTTGCTGAAGCGAGCTCCCAGCTACTGCGTTGGTCGGAACCGTGGCAATGACGTCAAACTCGGTGCTTCCACCGTTGGTCACGGTCACCTGGTTTCCGGACGGGAAGGTGATTGTCACCCCACCTGAGGTGCCCGCCGAGAGCGTAAATGTCCGGTCGCTACCACTATTATTCGTGATACGAAACCGGAACGTGCCCGTCTGGCCCGGGAGGATCGGCGGCGGGGACGACACCAGATCGAGTGCATTCCCCTGCGCAAGGGGCGCTTCAAGCGGCGCGGCGCTCGCGGGGAACTGCTGGACAGCGAGGAGGAAGACGAGGAGGACAGCGAAGGCAGCGAGCGCAGCGTTACGCAGGTGTAGTCGGGAGTTCATCGGGGCACGCTGCTCCGCTAGAGGTGGAAACCGCCCGCATTATAGTGTTGGGGGCACAGAGTGTCAACCGCTCGCAGGTGACCGGAAGCTCATCATGGCGCCCCGCGCACCTGTCGCCACTGACATGCGCTGCTATACTGTACTCAGAGCGTCGTTTGAAATACGCCACACGAAGTTCACGAGGTCAGCATGGCCCAACGGCAAGCAACAGCCTTTCTACGTCTTGCCCTGCGGCGTGCGGCGCGCGGCACGGGCTCATCGCCCGCCTTCTTCGCACGGAGAACCGCTATGCAGCCTGTGCCAGATCTGGCGACGATGCTCGGGTCAATCAGGTGGGTGATTGTGGGCGGGCTCGCGCTGCGTGCCTACATTCCCGAACGCATGACCCTTGATGTCGACATTCTTGTACACGAGCGTGACGCGGGGCAGGCGCGGCAGGCGTTCCTCGCCGCCGGCTATCACGTCATTGCCGAGCTGACAATTGGGGGCTTCACCGTACAGCCGCTCGGCGCGGAGACGCCGGTCATCGACATCATCACCCGGGCCGACAACTGGCTCGATCAGGCACTTCTGACACCTGGTCACGATCCGGCTGGCTACCCGGTGCTCGGTCGTCCGTACCTGACGCTGATGAAACTCCAAGCCGGGCGCACGCAGGATCTCGCAGATGTGCAGCGGCTGATCGCGAGCGCGCCGGCAGCCGAGCGGGCAATAACACGGGAGCTTGTCCTCCGCGAGAGCCCCGAACTGGTGGAAGACTTCGACGCGCTATGCACACTGGCAGATCTCGAATTTGGCCCGCCCTCCGGCTCCGAGCTGCAATAAACGTCGTTCCTATGTGGCGCCCCGCGCACCTGTCGCCACGTAAAAGGTCAGGCCCTTTGATAAAGCGCAGAAAGCGCGACTGTAGAAAATAGATTAGGCAGATTTGAGGGGTTGGACGAGGAGGGGGGCCGGTTGGCCTGCCCAGGCCTTCGTCACCGCCTCGGTCACAAATTCGAACAGCGAACGCTGCTGCTGCTCACAGGTGGCGTGCACACTGAGCATCCGCTCGACAAACCGGCAGCCGGCTTCACTCCGCGAACCGAAACAGCCCTTGCGCCAGAGCACGGCGTGACGAAGGGCTCGTTCGGCCCCGTTGTTCGTCGGTTCCACCCCTTCCACTCGCGAGAATGTCCAGAGCGCCTCCCAATGCCCGAGCAGCTCTCGGCAGAAGCCGGCGATTTTCGGGTAGCGGCTTACCGCCCCGTCCTCGAGCTCGGCTCGCAGGGTCTGCTTGAGCGGGATAAGCGCCAGTTGGAGGCCGACACGGTCGAGCCATCCTCCTTTATGCAGGCCCCAGAGAACGAACAGCTCCCCCGCCAATTCCAGCACGCGCTGCGCCCAGAGGCTCTCTTCTCGATAGTAGTCCAGCAGGGCCTGCAGGTTGCGCAGCAGGTGAGCCCAACAGATCTGCCGGCGCTCATCGGGGTACTGCTCGTAGGCCCGGAAGCGGTCCGAGCCGACTATGCCCACGAATGCCTCGCCGAGCAGATGCCGCAGAGCCGGCCCACTGCGGCTCTGATGCACGCGAAAGCAGGTCGCAATCGCACAGACCGCGACCCACAGCCAGCCTTTGCGGGTCTGGGTTGGCCAACTCGTCTCATCGGCATTCACCACCTCGGCCTCGCGCACCACCGCGGCAATTGCTGCATCGACCGGAGCCAGGGCCTCACTCGTACGCTCACAGCCGGTCACGACGCTGGCCGCACTGAGGGGGAGATGACAGACATCAGCCAGGAACTCGGCTGCATCGTCGAGACTGAAACGGTAGCGTGCGCGCAAGACCGCCATCAAGGCCGTGGCACGAGGACCAAATGCACCTGGTGGAGCATCAGGAGGCAAGTCAGCCGTTACCAGGGTGCGACAACAGGGGCAGCAGCGGGTGTGCTGGCGGTACTCAGTGATGTGGGGGCGAATGACGGGCAGTTCCCAGACCTGAGTACGGCGTGGCTCACCAAGGGTCGGCAACTGCTCAGAAAAGAGTGCGTGGCAGTCGGGACACTGCTCAGGCAGGAGTTCGACCGGCTCATCGACGCGTTCAGGCGGAACGAGTGGGCGTTGATGGCCTTCGTGCCCAGACTGACCACCAGCCTTTCGACCACGTGGAACCTTTGGTGGTTTGGGAGGCGCCGAGGGCGGGTCAGAGGAGGGCGGCTTCGACGAGTTGCGCGAGGTTTGACCGACCTTGGCCTGGAGGTCTTTGACCAGGGTTTGGAGGTCCTTGAGCTGCGTGCTCTGGCTTTGAACGATCTCGAGGAGCGCGTGAACTGCCAGACGAACCGACTCAGGGGTCTTCGCCCAGTCTTCCGGTGGAATACCCAGCAGGTTGATCGGCTCCTCATGCATACGCCGCAAGATGCCATGGGGCCGCCCGGTTGTCAACCCCCTGACCTTTTACGTCGCCACTGACAGGCAGCGCCTCACGGCTCCCCGGGCCAGGGCGCGACTCACACGTGAGCTACACTTGCCGCCCCACCGCGTTCGCCACGGCGGCGAGCTTCGGCATGAGCGCGGCAAAGTTCTCCGGGCTGAGCGACTGGCCCCCATCCGACTTGGCGCGGTCAGGGTCGGGATGCACCTCGATGATGATCCCGTCGGCACCAGCGGCGATTCCGGCGAGGGCCAGGGGCGGCACGAGGTACCACTTGCCAGTGCCGTGGCTCGGATCGACAATCACGGGCAGGTGGGTGCGACGCTTGGCGAGCGCCACGGCGTTCAGGTCCATCGTATTGCGGGTGGCGGTCTCGAAGGTGCGGATGCCGCGCTCGCAGAGGATGACGTTGGGGTTACCCTGGGCGGCCACGTACTCGGCGGAGAGCAGCCACTCCTCGATGGTGGCGGAGAGGCCGCGCTTGAGCAGCACGGGCATGCCGGTGCGGCCAACCTCTTCGAGCAGTTGGTAGTTCTGCATGTTGCGGGCGCCGATCTGCAGCACGTCGGCGTAGCGGGCCACCAGATCCACATCGTTGGGCGTCATCACCTCGGTGACGATCGGCAGGCCAGTCTCCTCGCGGGCCTGGGCCAGGAGCTGCAGGCCCCGCTCACCCATGCCGCGGAAGGTATAGGGCGAAGAGCGGGGCTTGAAGGCACCACCGCGCAGCATGGTGGCACCGGCCTCGCGCACGGCCCGCGCCGCAGCCATGATCTGCTCCTCGCTCTCCACCGAGCAGGGGCCGGCGATCACCACGCAGCGCCCGGCGCCCACCTGCACGCCACGCACGTCCACCACGGTGTCGGCGGGCCGCAATTCGCGGGAAACGAGCTTGTACGGCTGGGTGATGCGCACCGTCTCCTTCACCCCGGCGAAGTGCTCCAGCTCCTCGCGCAACGTCGGGGGGATGGACGCGCCAACGACGCCGATGACAGTGCGCTCCTCACCGCGCACCAGGTGGCCGCGGAGCTGGTGCTCCTCGATCCGTTCGATCACGGCCTGGATCTGGACCTCGTTTGAGCCTGCCTGCATCACGACGATCATCGCCTCTACTCCTTCTCCATGCATCACGGGACGGACGGACGAAACAGGCGCCGGCACCATGCGCAGCGCTGCGGTGGAATCGCTGGGTTTGGGGCTCATCTCCTGCTCTCCTCGGGCGCACTCATCACATACGGCAGCATTGACACAACGCACCGCTTACGCGGCGCGGTCGGGCGGGGCGGGCTTGAAGGCGGCAAGGGCGGTGGCACGGTCGGGACGAAGGTTGGTGGCGCCACGGATGTAGACATGGGCCACCTCGTCGGCGCGGCGCTCGGTGTTCCAGTGGATGAGCACGCGAATGCAGCAGCGCAGGCTGCCCGGCACGTCCATCTCGTGGCCACAGAGCAGAGCGGTATCGGTCCAGCCGAGGGCACGGGCGGCCACAGCGGGGAACTCGGCGTCGAGATCCGTGGTGGTGGTGAAGATCGCGCTGGCGATATCATCGGGGTGGATACCATTGCGCTCGATCAGCAGCTCGAGCAGCTCGCGGGTAGCCGCGAGGATCGCCTCGCGGGTGTTGGCCTCACAGGTGGTTGCGCCGCGGATCCCTCGGCAGTAGACGGGCATAGGGCCTCCCTGATCTGGCGAACAAACAGAGAGGGCGTGAGGCCTGGTGCCTCACGCCCTCTGAGCGAGTTGTCTATCGACCGGAGTTCCTAGACAGTGCGAAGCGACCAGGCCGTATGTGGCTGGCTAAAGTAAAAATAGAAGTAAAAGCTGTGGCGACTAGGGGCCATCGCGCTTCACATCCGCATCTACAACGGGTCGCTTCGCCGTCGAATATAACACAGGGGGCGAGGGGCGTCAATAGGGCCGCTAGTGGTTCGTGGGCGTCCGGGCCCCGTGCGCCGAAGGCGCACTAGGAACCGAGGAGCTCCTCGGCCTCAATAATCGCCTGGGCGATATCGCGCATCTTGGCGCGCTTGTCGCGAGCGCGCTGGCGCAGGCGCTCGTAGGCATCACGCTCGTTGAGGCCGAGGCGCTGCATCAGGATGCCTTTGGCACGCTCGATGAGCTTGCGCGCCTCCAGCGAGTCCTCCAGCTCCGTCACCTGGGCGCGCAGAGCCTGGATCTCGCGGAAGCGGGCCATCGCGATATTGATCGCGGGGGGCAACTCGTTCTCGTTGACGGGCTTGACGAGGTAGGCCAGCGCACCAGCGGCCTCGGCCTTTTTGATCGTCTCTTTGTCCGCGTAGGCCGTGAGCATAATGATCGGCACTGGCGCGATGTCGCGGATGCGGGCGGCAGCCTCGGTGCCCTCCATCTCCGGCATGCGGATATCCATAATGATCAGGTCGGGCTTGAGGCGCGTGGCCAGGTTCACCGCCTCGGCCCCTGAACGGGCGATCCCGATCACATCGTAGCCCAGCCCCTTTAGCTGCTCCTCCAGCGTAAGGGAGACGAGGTCGTTGTCCTCGGCGATCAAGATTCTGACGGGAGCCACGGCAACACCTTTATGGCTAGCAGATGGGGCGCCGGGGTGCCGGCCAGCCGAACTTTATACCGTTGCAATATCGTCTATGATAGCACACCTGGGGTAGGGCTGCCTAGGGCGCAGGAATGGGATGCGCGCTACAGAAATGGCCAGCCGTTTGTGATACAATCTACGCGAATCAGAGGCGTGACAGCGTAGTTCGCCGCTCGTGGCCCCGGCGCGCAGATCTGTGCCGGTGGAAGGCCACGAGCGGCGGGTGTAAATAGGGGAGGGGATCCGTGCGCTACGACATTACGAACATCGCGATCGAGGATTATCTGGTCGATCTCATGCCCCCACGCGATGCCGTGCTCGCCGAGCTGGAGCAGCGTGCCCGGCAGACAGGGCTCTCGCTGGTGGGCCCGGTGCAGGGCCAGTTTCTCTACCTGCAAGCCCTGGCCATGGGCGCGAAGAAGGCGTTGGAGGTAGGCATCACCACCGGCTACGCCGCGATGTACCTGATCCGCGCGCTACAGCAGACGGGTGGCCACCTGACCGCGATCGAGCGCCATGCCAACCGGGTAGAGCTGGCCTCCCAGGTGATCGGCCAGGCTGGCCTGAGCAACTACATTACCATCCACCAGGGCGAGTGGACGGAGATCATGCCGGGCCTGGACCGCGACTACGACCTGATCTTCCTGGACATTCTGCGGAGCGCCGCCAACGCCGATCAGGCGCCGCTGGCCCTGGAGCTGTGCGTGTCGATGCTGCGCCCGGGCGGCCTGCTGATTGCCGACAATGTGCTCTGCAGCGCCCAGGTGCTGGAGGAGGATGCGCCCCCGCTGGTGCGCGGCATCCAGCAGTTCAACCGCCAGCTTATGAGCCACTCGCAGCTCGAGTCGGTGATCATCCCGCTGCGCGACGGAGTCGCGATCTGTCGCAAGAAGTAGGGGACAGCGAACAGGGACAGCGGACAGGGAGAGGGGACAGCGGACAGGGCGCTAGGCGACGGTGCTCGGGCTGTTACCTACCCCCTACACCCGGCACCCATATTTTCACCCTCTACCCTCTACCCTCCGCCCTCTACACCCTCTACCCTCAGTATGCCACCCACCGACGCCCAGCAGCGCATCAAGGAGCTCACAACGCTCAATGCCCTCGCGCAGACGCTCAATCGCGCGAGCGACTTGCGCGAGGCGCTCGATAGCGCTCTGGCGAATGTCGTCGAGCTGATGGGCCTGAGCACCGGCTGGATCTTTCTGCGCAGCGATGGGGAGAGCTACACCCTCGCGGCCCGCCACAACCTCCCTCCCGCGATCAGCTACCCCGGCCCCGCCTGGGAGGACGACTGCGATTGCCAGGAGCTCTGCGGGAGCGGCAGGCTTGAGAAGGCCGTGAACATGGTGCACTGCTCGCGCTTGCGCAACGCCGTGGGCGACAAACGCGGCCTGGCCCAGCACGCCTCGGTCTGCCTGCGCAGCGGCGACGAGGTGCTTGGCATCCTCAACGTCGCCACCACCCAGTGGGGCCGGATCTCGCCGCCCGAGCTACAACTCCTCGCCGCCGCCGGCCACATCCTCGGCACCGCGATCGCCCGTGCCCGGCTCTACGAGCAGGCCAAGGTGCGCCGCGTGCAGGAGCAGCGGGCCCTGCTCACGCTCTCGCAAGACTTGCTCCTGAGCGAGTCGCTCGAACCGGCCCTCCAGCGCCTGGCCCGGGTGGGCGCCCGCCTGCTCGAGGCCGACGCCTGCGCCTTCGTGGAGGCCGATGAGCCCGGTGGACGTGCCGTGCTCCGCGCCGCCTACGGCTGGCATCTGCCATCCGACGCGCCCTGGCCCATCCCCCTCGATCCGGCCAGCCCACACCTGTGGTACCTCCCCGAGCGCACCGCCGACCTGCACCTGGAGGCTCTGGCCGACCTGCCAGCGCTCCTGGCGCGCCAGGGCTTCCAGAGCCACATGGGGATTGTGGTGGAACTGGCCGGCGCCCCAGTGGGCACCCTTATGGTGAACACCCGGGGCCCACGCCACTTCCTGGACGACGAGGCCCAGCTACTCGGCATCCTCGCCAACCTGCTTGTGCAGACCCTCGAGCGCGAGCGGCTGCACCAGGAGGCCCTGGCCCGCGAGAAGCTCGAGCAGGAGCTCGACCTGGCCCGTGAGATCCAGGCGAGCTTTCTGCCGAATAGCTGCCCAACTGTGCCTGGCTTCCAGATCGAGGCTTACTACCGGGCTGCCCGCCAGGTAGGCGGCGACTTCTACGACTTTATCGAGCTGCCGGCGGCGCCCGGGCAGACCGCTCATACACCAGGGGCCGAACCACCCCGGGGCGGAGCCGTGGTCTTCCGGGGGGGCCGCCTGGCCGCCCCGGAGATGCCCGATCTCTCCACCGCTCAGCGCCTGGGCGTGGTGATCGCCGATGTGACCGACAAGGGCGTGCCTGCCGCGCTCTTTATGGCGCTCTCGCGCACGCTGCTCCGGGCAACCGCCATCGATGGACGCCAGCCCGCCGAGGTGTTACAGCGCGCCAACCGACTGATCATCGCCGACTCGCGGGCCGGGCTCTTTGTGACGACCTTCTACGCGGTACTGGAGACGGCCACTGGCCACGTGACCTACGCAAACGGCGGGCACAACTACCCGCTGCTCTACGAGATTGCCACCGGCCAGGTGCGCCCCCTCCGTGCGCAGGGCATCGTGCTGGGGATTGTGCCCCAGCCGCAGTTCGAACAGCACAGCCTGACCATGGCCCCCGGCGATGTCTTGCTGCTTTACACCGACGGCGTCACTGAAGCGATGAACCTGGAGCGCGAGCTCTTCGGTGACGAGCGCCTCGCCGCCGTACTGCGCGCCCACCACCACCGCAGCCCCCAGGAGATCATTAGCGCGGTGCTGACGGCCGTCACGGCGTTTGCGGGCGGGCAGAGCCAGGCCGACGATATCACGATGGTGGTGATCAAGCGGACGCCACCACCCGGCAGCCCGGCGCAGGGATCGCAGGCACCCTGAGCAACCCCGCTGGTGTTCCCTCCTGCCCCTCCCCAGGGCGCCTCACTCGCAGCCCGCCTGCATCCACGCCGCGCGCCCCCGCTCACGCCACGGGCAGGGTAAAGCTAAAAGTACTCCCACGCCCCTCGGCACTATCCACCCACAGCCGCCCACCGTGCCCCTCGACAAGGTGCTTGGAAATCGCCAGGCCCAGCCCGGTACCGCCAGCATTGCGCGTGCGCGAGCGGTCAACCTTGTAGAAGCGCTCAAAGATCCGTGGCAGATCCTGGGCAGGGATGCCGATGCCAGTGTCGCTCACACTCACCCGCAGCCAGGGGCCTGCCGCAAGGGCGGAGGCATCCGACCCGGTGAGCCCTTCATCGCTATTGATCAGGGCGGTGCGCACAACCACCTCTCCACCGGCGGAGGTAAACTTCACGGCGTTGTGGAGCAGGTTCAGCATCACCTGGCCAATGCGGTCGGCGTCCATGAGCACCCGCGTGCCCGCGTCGTGGAGTTCGGCATTCACCGCGATCTGCTTGCGGTCGGCCTGGGGCCGAATGCGCTCCAGTGAGCGCTCGATGACGGGCCGCAGCTCTAGCGGCGCCAGCTTGAGCGTCACGCGGCCCGACTCGATCTGGGCAAGCTCGTGAAGCTCATCGACCAACTGGGTAACGGCATCGATCTCCTGGGCCATCTGGCCGAGCATACGGCGGGCCACCTCGGGCGGGGGCTCGGATTGCACCGTCTCGACCAGCAGTTTGAGCGAGGCCAGCGGCGTGCGCAGCTCGTGGGAGACGTTGGCCACCAGATCGCGGCGTGAGCGCTCGAGCATGCTGAGCTGGGTGATATCGCGGATGAGGAGCAGTACTCCGACGATCAGATCGCCGCTGCTGAGGGGAGTGCAGCGGAGCCGCAGCGTGCGCCCGCTGAAGAGCGGGCGCATCGCCATCTCGCGGGGCTCGCCATCGCGGAGCACCTCGGCCACCAGTGCGTCGGCCTGGTGGTCACGCAGCAGGGCGATCACGCTACTGCCCACGGCGTCGGGGGCAGCCTCGAGCATCTCGCAGGCGAGGGGGTTCAGAAAGCGCACCTGGTGCCCCTGGTCGATCACCACCGTGGCTGCGTCGAGGTTGGCGGCGGCGGATTTTGGGGCGTTGGCCTCCACGGCGGCCTGCATTTCCAGAAGCAGTTCACTCCATGAACGCGGCTCCCAGCCGTGACG
>SFCB01000181.1 GCA_004367505.1 Chloroflexi bacterium OHK40
CCGCCCGCCCGCGCCGCCACGGGGCGAAGCCCCCCCGCCGCCGGTCCTCGTCGCCCACCCCATCCTCCAGCAGCCCTTCATCGAGACGATCGCTGAGCAACTCCGCAAGCGGGACCAGCCGGAAGCCAGCGTTGAGACGGTGCGCGAGCTGTACCTGACGGCGTATAACAGCCCCACCGTCGAGGCGCTGATCGCGCGCCTGAGCCAGTATCTCCCCGACGCCGACGGCGATATGGTGCGCCGGGCCTATGCGCTCGCTACGATCGCCCACGCGGGCCAGTACCGCCAGAGCGGCGAGCCGTATATCGACCATCCGGTAGCGGTGGCGACGATCCTGCTGGAGCTGCGCCTCGACACCGAGTCGCTGGCCGCTGCCCTGCTCCACGATGTGGTCGAGGACACCGGTGTGAAGCTGGAGGTGATCCGGGCGAACTTCGGTGATACCCTGGCTCACCTGGTCGATGGTGTCACCAAGCTGTCGGGGCTGGAGAGCAAATCCAAGGAGGAGCTACAGGCCGGCTCTTACCGCAAGATGTTCATCGCCACCGCAGACGATCCGCGAGTGATTTTGATTAAGCTGGCCGACCGGCTGCACAATGTGCGCACCCTCGGGTCTACCCCGCCAGAAAAGCAGAAGCGTGTGGCCCGCGAGACGCTCGATATCTACGCGCCGCTGGCCCACCGCCTGGGCATGTGGCAGGTGAAGTCCGAGCTGGAAGATCTGGCCTTCAAGGTGCTGGAGCCCGAGCGCTACAAGGAGATCGCCCGGGGCCTCTCCATGCGCAAGGAGGCTCGCGAGCGTACGATCCAGCGGGTGATCAAGAAGATGCAGGAGGCCCTGGAGAAGGAAGGCATCCGCGCCCAGGTGACGGGCCGCCCGAAGCATATCTATTCGATCTGGCGCAAGATGGAGCGCAAGGGCGTCTCGCTGGAGCAGATCTTCGACCAGCTCGCTATCCGTGTCATCGTCCAGGAGAGCGACCCGAGCCGCGCTACGGGCACATGCTATCGGGTTCTCGGCCTCGTCCATAGTATGTGGACGCCGGTACTCAGCGAGTTTGACGATTATATCGCCGTGCCTAAGGAGAGCAGCTATCAGTCGCTCCATACGACGGTGATCATCCCCGGGGGGCACCACTGTGAGGTGCAGATCCGCACGGAGGAGATGCACACCGTGGCCGAGCACGGGATCGCCGCCCACTGGCGCTACAAGGAGGGCTTCGCCGCCCGCAGCGACCAGAACTATGAGGCGAAGATCAAATGGCTGCGGGAGCTGATCTCCTGGCGGATTGAACTCACCGACGCCCGCGAGTTTGTCGAGAGCCTTAAGCCTGAGCTTGAGGAGCTTGTCTACGTCTTTACGCCCAAGGGGAAGATCATCGACCTGCCCGAGGGCTCTACCCCGGTGGACTTCGCCTACCACATCCACTCGGAGGTGGGCCACCGCTGCAATGGCGCCAGGGTGAATGGCAAGCTCGTCCCCCTCGATTACCGCCTGCAGAACGGCGAGATCGTCGAGGTGATGACCTCAAAGTCGAGCCGTGGCCCCAGCCGCGACTGGCTGAACTTCGTGCGCACGCCGAGCGCGCGCAACCATATCAAGCGCTTCTTCCGCCGCGCCGAGCGCGAGGACAATGTGGCCGCCGGGCGCGACCTGCTGGAGAAGGAGCTGAAGCGCCTCGGCCTGACGGTGAGCTTCGATCACCTCGTCGATCTGGTAGGCGCCCGCTCGGTCGATGACCTCTTCCACCAGATCGGCACCGGCGAGATCACCGCCCGCACGGTGGCTCAGCGTGCCCTCGCCCAGCAGGTGGAGCAGCACCCGCCGCCTGAACTCCCGGCCAACCTGCCCCAGGCTCCCGTCACGTCCCGCAACCAGCCCGTCGGCGTGCATGTGGTAGGCGTCGGGGCCGTCTACAACCGCCTCGCCAAGTGCTGCAGCCCGGTGGTGGGTGAGCCGATCGTTGGCTTCGTCACTCGCGGTCGCGGTATCACCGTGCACCGCGCCGACTGCCGGATGATCGTCAACGAGCGCGACCGCAACCGACTGATCGATGTTGTCTGGGGTGGCCAGCAGCCCAGGGGCTACCCCGTGCCAGTGCGGATCGAGTCCTGGGACCGGGTGGGCCTCTGGCGCGATATCTCCAAGGTGATCGCCGACGCCGGGATCAATATCGAGAAGGTTGAGCAGGGCCAGACCCGTCGCGCCGGCAGGGCCGTGTTGCACGTGGTGCTCTCACTCCAGAGCGTCAGCCAGCTCTCGACCATCCTCGACCGCCTGAACCGTATTAACGATGTGATCGAGGCTCGCCGCGAGACGGGCTCCAGCAAAGCGGCGGGAGATTAGCTTGCGCTGCGCGCGGGCGCGGATCAGACGAGGGGACAGCCTACGGCGCCTTCGCTGCATCCTGCCGTGTCCCTTGATGAGCACTTATGCCCCCCTCTGACGCCGAGGATCTGCAACCCAGGCTGCTTGCCTGGTTCCACACCCACGCCCGCGATCTCCCGTGGCGCCGCACCCGCGACCCCTATGCCATCCTCGTCTCTGAGGTGATGCTCCAGCAGACGCAGGTGGAGCGGGTGATCCCGAAGTACGCGGCCTTCATGGCGGCCTTCCCGTCGCTGGAGGCCCTGGCAGCCGCGCCTACCGCCGAGGTGATCCGCCTCTGGTCGGGTCTGGGGTATAACCGCCGAGCGGTGAACCTGCAGCGGGCCGCAAGGGCGGTACTGGAGCAGCACGGTGGTAGCTTCCCACGCGAGGTGGCGGCCCTGCGGGCGCTCCCCGGTATCGGCCCCTACACTGCCGGCGCCGTGGCCTGCTTCGCCTTCGAGCAGGATGTGGCCTTCATGGATACGAATATTCGCCGTGTGCTGCGCCGCGCGATGGCTGACCCCGCCAGCGCAGGGCCGGAGCCCACCGAGCGGGAGTTGCTCGCGATCGGCGAGGCCCTCGTGCCGCCCGGGCAGGCCTGGGCCTGGAACCAGGCGCTCATGGAGCTCGGCGCCCTCGTCTGCACCGCAGCGGCGCCCGCCTGCTATCGCTGCCCCATCCGGGCCCGCTGTCGCGAACATCGCGCCCGTGACGAACGCGAAACCCGCGCGCGCGAGGGACAACCGGGGTATGGAAGCGGGGAGGGGCGGGAGGGCGCCGGGGCACGGGTTCGTGCGCGGGTGGCTGAGCGTAGCGAGGAGCCCTACCAGGGCTCGCGACGCTGGTACCGTGGGCGGATCGTGGAGGCGCTAAGGCAGCTACCGGCGGGGACAGCCATCCCGCTGGCCGACCTCGGCCCGCTGGTGAAGCCGGGCTTCAGCGCCGATGATACTGGCTGGCTGCGCGCACTCGTGACTGGCCTCGTGCGCGATGGCCTGGCCACGTGCGACGACGATACGGTGGGCCTGCCCTGAGGGTGGGCTCAAGCGCATGCCAGCAGCAGATCTACAGGGTGATCACCTGATCCGGGGGGCTGCCCGCGAGGGCTGCGTAGAGATCGGGGAAACACCCCACCTGCACACCTGGCACGGTGCCCTTTACCCGGCAGTTACCCGGCTCTCCCTCCGCCAACTGGCGCTCGAGCGCGCACTGGTCGCACATCATGAGCAGGATGCCCTGCTCGGCCGCGACCTTCGCCAGCCGCTCGCCGATCGGATCACCCGCGCGCAGAATATAGCAGTTATCATCGAAAAAGAAGAGCCCAACCACCCGGGCTCCATGGCGGCCTTCCTCGAGCTGGGGCAGTATCATCTTGCCAAGCTTGTAACTCGCGGTATGGCCCGATGTGCTGAAGATGTAGGCTACCTTCACTGGCTCCCTCCTCACGCCGCGTCTGCCACAGCCATCCCCTGGCAACGCGGGTGGAACGATAACCGATCCGCGCGCGGCCTGTCAAGCGCTCGGTGTCGTGTGAGGTGGCTCGAAGCAGTACTCGTCGCAGCGAAAGCGGGCCACGCGGCGGCGGAACTGGCGGATGCTGCCAGGCCAGAGTGTGGCGTTGCGCCCGGTGCGGTCGAGGTACCAGCTGGAGCAGCCGCCCGTTACCCAGACCGTGCCGCGCATCGCACGGTCGAGTTCGGCGACGAAGGCGGCCTGAGCCTCGGGCCGTGGCTCCACCACGGCGGCACCACGCGCCCCCATGGCCTGGAAGGCGCCGAGGAGGTGTTCGATCTGTGCTTCGATCATGAGCAGCACCGAACTGTGGCCCAACCCCGTTCCCGGCCCCTGGAGCAGGAAGAGGTTCGGGAACCCACAGACTGTTGTGCCGACGTGGGCGCGGGGGCTGCCGTCCCAGTGCTCGGCCAGCGTGCGACCGTCGCGCCCGCGCACCCGCTGGGCCAGCGGCCAGTCGGTCACCTGGAAGCCGGTGCCGAAGATTATACAGTCCGCCGCATATTCCGCTCCGTCCTCCGTCACGAGGGCCTGGGGGCGAACCTCGCGGATCGGCGCGGTGACAACGGTGACATTCTGTCGCGTGAGGGCAGGATAGTAGTCGTCGGAGCTGAGGATGCGCTTGCAGCCGATCGTGTAGCCTGGCGTGAGCCTGGCGCGCAGCGCCGGGTCGGGAACCTGCCGGGCGAGATGACGGCGGGCGACCCATGCGAGGGGGGCCATGAGCTGCGGGTGGCGGAAGCCCGGCACCAGCAACTCACGGGCCAGGTAGAGCCCGCCCCGCGCCAGGCGCTGGAGGATGGGGAAGCGGGCGAGCAGGCGCCGCTGGCCGTAGCCGGGGGCGTAGTCGCGCCGGGGAACGACCCAGGGCGGGGTGCGCTGAAAGACGGTGAGCCGCCCGACTACCGGCTGGATGGCCGGGATGAACTGTACCGCCGAGGCGCCGGTGCCCACCACGGCCACGCTTCGGCCCGCGAGCGCATAGCCGTGATCCCAGCGGGCGGAGTGGAAGGCCGGGCCAACGAAGCGCTCAAGGCCGGGTAGCGCAGGGATGGCGGGCTCGCTGAGGGCCCCGGCGGCGAGCACCAGCAGCCGGGCACGCAGGGAGCCCCGGCTCGTCTTCAGGTGCCAGCACTGCCGCCCATCTTCCCAGGTGGCCGCGCGCAGCTCCTGGCCGAAACGGAGATGGGGCATGACCCCAAAACGCTCGGCGCAGTGCCGGAGGTAGGCCGCGATCTCGGGCTGAGGCGCGAAGCCGCGCGACCAGCAGGGGTTCGGCACGAACGAGAATTCGTAGAGGTAGGACTGAACATCGCAGGCGCAGCCGGGGTAGTGATTGTCGCGCCAGACGCCTCCCAGCGCGTCGGCGCGCTCGAGCACGGCCAGCGAGCGCACCCCGGCCCGCAGCAGGCGGATGGCAGCGCCGATCCCGCCGAATCCGCTGCCTACCACTACCACATCGAGTGTTTCCATCCGTGTTACGCTCTCAGCCGGGCATCGCCACAGGCCCATTATAGACCGGTTGGTTCCGACCTGGCTGCTCGCCGGCGGTGGTTGGCCCAATGCCACAGAAATGTCACAGTTACGCAAAACTGTGGCGATACCCCCGGCGTATACAAGAGTCAACCGACGGCAGCAGGCCGGTATACCAGTAAAGAAGGATTGCAATGACCGACCCGACCACCCTTGCCAGTGAGCACACCCGGCGCCCACCCAATCTGCTGCCCTTCGGCGCCGGCGCCGCGCTCTTTATCCTGCTCTTCGTGGCCGGGAGCGCCGTGGGCGGCGAGCTTGGCCAGCTGATGGCCGCGAGCATCAACGCCTTGCCCTTCGCCGTGCTCGCCGTGCTGGCCTATATGGGCGCCGAGCGCCCCAACTGGGCCTGGCTCGCCACCGGCCTCTGGCTCCTGCTGATGATCATGGGCGTTAGCCTCGCGGCGATCGGCCTTGGCGCCGCCGCGCTGCTGGGCTCCCCCCTCAATGAGGCGAGCGCCCAGCAGCTCCCCCCGGGCGACCTGCTGCGCGTGGCGCTGATGATGCTCGGCGTCGTCGCCAGCGTGATCGTCGGGCTGCTACTCGCTCTGCCGCCCGCCCGTCGCGCCCTCGCCCGCGTGATCCCGATCGACCCGACCTCGTTCGTCCACGCGGTGGCCCTCGTCGCCGTGGTGATCATCGGCCTGATCTGCAGCGTGCCTCTGATTGTGCTCGGCTCGCCGCCGCTGCTCAGCCTGGTCGACCAACTGGCCAGCGACGGCGCGCTCGACTCGGCCAGCCAGCTGCGCAACCAGGTCTATGGCCTCGTCTGGACCATCCCAGCAGCCATCCTCGCGGTTGGCTTCGGCATCACCCGCAATCTGCGGGGCGCGCTGCTGCGCCTCGGCCTGGTGCGCCCGAGCCCGCGCCAGGTAGGTGTGGCGGTTGGGATCGCCCTGCTCCTGGTTGGCGCCGTGCAACTGATCGGCCTGGGCACCGATACCATCTGGCGCGCCATGGGCTGGCCGGTCACCGACGAGGAGGCGTTCGGCGAGTTGCTCGCCTTCGCGATCAACCCGATCGGCGCGCTGGTGATCGGCGTTACCGCTGGCCTCGGCGAGGAACTGGCCGTACGCGGCGTGTTGCAGCCGCGCCTGGGCCTGTTGCTCTCGAACCTCTTCTTTATGAGCCTCCACGCCCTCCAGTATCACTGGGATGCTCTGCTCATCGTCTTCGTGGTTGGCGTGGTCTGTGGCGTGGTGCGCAATCGCAGCAACACCTCAACCGCCGCCATCGTCCACGGCACCTACAACTTCACCCTGATTATGCTGGCCGTCGCAGGTATTGGCGGCTGAGGTCCGCCCCGGATCGCTGCCCTCCACCGACCGCATCCATCGCGTGAACCAGCACGAACTGACGAGAGCCTGCCATGCCCCGCATCCAACTCGCCCTGCTAACACTCACCATCGCCATGTTGCTCGCCGGCTGCGTGGCCACAGCGCCAGCGCCTCTCGCGCCCGCCATTGCGCTGAGCGCGTGTCGCCTGAGCACCCCTGGCCTCGCCGTCGAGAGCGTGAGCGCCGAGTGTGGAACCCTGGCCGTCCCCGAGGACCGGACCGCGCCCTCGGCCCGCAGCATTGATCTGCGGGTGGTGGTGCTGCCGGCCACCGGCCGCGCCGCGCCCGACCCCCTCTTCCTGCTTGCTGGTGGGCCAGGCCAGGCCGCGAGCGAGGCCTTTGTGGCCACCCTGCCCGCCCTCCGTCGCGTCAACCAGTCCCGCGATCTCGTCCTCGTGGACCAGCGGGGCACCGGGGCCTCTGCCCCGCTCAGCTGCCCACTGGAAGACGAGCGGCTCACAGCCGCCGGCGACGACCCGGACGGGCCAGCCGCGATGGCCTACTGGCGCAACTGCCTCGACAGCCTCGACGCCGACCCGGCTCACTTTACCACCGAGGCCGCCGTAGCGGACCTCGACGCCGTGCGCGACGCCCTTGGCTACGAGCGCGTCAACCTACTCGGCGTCTCCTATGGCACCCGCACCGCCCTCAGCTACCTGCGCCGCTACCCCGAGCGCGTGCGCTCGCTCGTGCTCGACGGCGTGGTGCCGCCCGAGATGGCAATCGGCGATGCCATGGACCGCGACGGGCAGCGGGCGCTCGACCTGACCTTTTCCGCCTGCGAGGCCGATCAAGCCTGCGCCGCCGCCTTCCCGAACCTGCGCGCCAACGTCGATGCCCTGCTCGCGCGCCTGGAGCGCGAGGCGCCCCGCGTACGCCTCGACAACCCCTCCACTGGCGCGCCCGCCGAGGTGACGCTCACTCGCGGCCTGGCCGCCTCCACGATCTTCTCGCTGAGCTACACGCCGGAGACCACAGCGCTCATCCCCCTGCTGATCCACACTGCGAGCGCGGGCGACCTGCGACCCCTGGCCGCCCAGTCGCTGATCACGGCCCGCGAGCTCGCCGAGAGCATCGACCTGGGCATGCGCAATGCGGTGCTCTGCGCCGAAGACGTGCCCTACTACGCTGCCACGAACAACGGTACCAGCTACCTGGGCGACATGCCGCAGCGCGCGCTGGCCGCGCCCTGCGCCGTGTGGCCCCGAGGCGAGGTGCCCCCCGACGCGCGGACGCCGCTGAACTCATCCGTACCGGCCCTGCTGCTCTCGGGCGAGCGCGACCCGGTGACGCCCCCAGCCTACGGCGAGGCGGTTGGTGCGGGGCTACCCAACAGCCTGCACATCGTGGCGCCGGGCCAGGGGCACAACATCTTCTTCCGTGGCTGCCTGCCCGGCCTCGTCGCCGACTTTCTGGAGGCGGGGAGCGTGGCCGGCCTGGAGACGGATTGCGTCGCGCGCCTTGGCCCCACACCCTTCTTCACCAGCTTCACCGGGCCGCAGCCCTGAGCGAGGCGCGGCCTGCCCACAGGAGCATCCAGATGATCGAGGTCACCGGCCTCGCCAAACAGTACGGGAAGATCGTCGCCCTGCGCGACGTCAGCTTCAGCGCCGCCGACGGCGTCATCACCGGCCTGCTCGGCCCGAACGGCGCGGGCAAGACCACCGCCCTGCGCGTGATCGCCGCGCTGGTGCAGCCCGACCGTGGCACAGCCCGGGTAGACGGCCAGGACGTAGGCGCGCGGCCGGCGGAGGCCCAGCGCCGCCTGGGCGTGCTGCCCGACAACCGGGGGCTCTACGGCCGCCTCACCAGCCGTGAGAACATCCGCTACTTCGGCCGTCTGCACGGCCTGCGCGGCGCCGAACTGGAGCGCCGCATCGACGAACTGATCGCCCTGCTCGACATGGCCACGATCGCCGACCGGCCTACCGAGGGATTCTCCCAGGGCCAGCGCGTCAAGGTCGCCATCGCCAGAGCTATCGTCCACCGCCCCCAGAATATCGTTCTCGACGAGCCCACCAACGGCCTCGATGTGCTGGCGACCCGCTCGATGCGCACGATCATCCGCCGCCTGCGCGATGAGGGCCACTGCGTGCTCTTCTCCAGCCACATTATGCAGGAGGTGGCCGCCCTCTGCGACCGGATCGTGGTGATCGCCGGCGGCGCCACCGTGGCCGCCGGCACCCCCGACGAGCTGCGCCGCGCTACCGGCCAGGAGAGCCTGGAAGATGCGTTTGTTGCCGCCATCGGCTCCGCCGAGGGCCTGATGGCGTGAGGTGAGCCATGCTTGAGCACATCAGGATCGTGCTCCACAAAGAGCTGACCGACCACTTCCGCGACCGGCGCACGCTGGTCAACGCGCTCCTCACCGCCCTGATCGGCCCGTTCATGCTCTACCTCCTGCTCACGGTGATCACCGCCACCAGCAGCGAGCGCGCCGAGCGCCCCCTGGAGCTGCCCGTGGCCAACCCGGAGCGCGCGCCGGGCCTGATCGCCTTTCTGGAACAGCGCGACGTGCGCGTGCTGCCCGCGCCCGCCGACGCCGAAGCCGCCGTGCGCGCTGGCGACGCCGAGGTGGTGCTGCTGATCGGCGAGGAGTACGCGAGCCGGCTCCAGGCCGGCCTGCCCGCCCCGCTACAACTGGTGCTCGACAACTCGCGCCAGTCGGCTGCCCAGAGTGTGGAGCGAGCCCGCTCCCTGCTTGACTCCTACGGACTTCAACTGGCTGCCCTGCGGCTACAAGCCCGGGGCGTGAGCCCCAGTGTGATCGCCCCGCTGGCCGTGGAGGAGGCCGACGTCTCCACACCGGAGAGCCGGGCAGCGCTCTTCCTCAACGTGCTGCCCTACTTCCTGATCTTCGCGGTGTTTGTAGGTGGTATGGGCATGACGATCGACACGACGGCGGGCGAGCGCGAGCGGGGCTCGCTTGAGCCGCTACTGGTGAACCCGGTGGAGCGTGGGGCTTTCGTCTTCGGCAAGCTCCTGGCCGCCCTGGTGCCTACCGCGCTCAATGTGCTGGTGTCGCTGGCCGGATTCGCCGCCGTGATCGGCCTCAGCCCGCTCGGCGAGCGCCTGGGGGTACGCATCAGCCTCGGGTTCCCGGCGCTCACAATGATCTTCCTGATCACCCTGCCGATGATGCTGCTCGCCGGCGCGCTGCAGATGATCATCGCCACAAGCTCGCGAGGCGTGAAGGAGGCCCAGAGCTACCTCGGCCTGCTTCCGCTCATCCCGGCCCTGCCGGGCCTCTTCCTGGCGTTCATCCCCTTCCGGCCCGCCATGTGGATGATGGCCGTGCCAACCCTGGGGCAGCAGGTGCTGATCAACCAACTCCTGCGCGGTGAGCCCGTCAATCCGGCCTTCGTCGCCGTATCGGCCCTGGTAACCCTCGCCGTCGGCACCTTGCTCGCCCTGGCTGCGGCGCGGCTCTTCGGGCGCGAGCAGGTACTCTTTGGAAAAGGGAACTAAAGCAAGGACCAGAAACCAGAGAACCACAAGCGGATGGCGTTCCGACACGCTTCAGCCCGGTCTGGCCATGTCCCTCTGGTGTACCATGGATCTACATGCCACCAGCGACAAGCTGCCTGAGGTCAACCATGAACATTGACACATCGACAGAGCGTGAGCACCTGCCGGCTCGCCCGAAGCGGCTGCTGGCCCTGCGCCGCGCCCTGGCGATCCTCGCCTTCACGGGTGCCGGGGCAGCGCTGGGCTACTTCGGCGCCAGTATCACCGAGTGGGCCGGGCTCTCGTTTGATCTGGATCTCACCCCTGGCGAGCTCATCGGCCTCATTTTGCTCATCGCCCCGATCTGGCTGCTCGTTGTGCTGGCCCACGAGGCGGGCCACCTCGCTGGTGGCATGCTGGCGGGGCTCCGGCCAGCGCTCCTCATCGTCGGGCCGTTCAAGCTCACCTGGGTGGCGGGCCGCCCGCGCCCGGGGCTGAACCGCAGCCTCGCCCTGGCCGGCGGGGTTGCCTCCGCCATCCCGGACACAGCTCATCAGCTGCGCCGGCGCATGCTCGCCATGGTGCTCGGTGGTCCTGCCGGCAGCCTCCTGCTCGGCCTGGGAGCCCTGGCCGCCGTTCCGCTCGCAAGCGGGCTACCAGCGGCGGCCTTGCTCATGGCGGGCATCCTGGCGCTGACGATCACCCTGGTGACGCTCATCCCCATGCGCGCCGATGGCTTCTCCAGCGATGGGGCACGGGTGCGGATGCTGCTCCGGGGCGGCCCGGATGCCGAGCGCTGGTGCGCCGGCGCGCTCATTATCGGCGCGGCGATGGCCGGGCAACTGGCCAGCCTCGATCCGCAGATCGTCGCCCGGGTCAGCGAGCGACTCGACGAGACCCCCGATGGCTTGAGCGCGGCCTTCCTCGCCTACTGCTACCACCTGGCGCGCGGCGAGCTTCCACAGGCGGGCGCGGCGCTCGACCACACCCTGGCCAACCTGAGCTCCTGCCCCTCCGTCCTGCGGCCCGCCGTGCTGGCCGAGGCCGCCTACTTCACCGCCCGCCACCGGGGCGAGGCGGTGGCAGCCCGTGGCTACCTGGATCAGCTCGGGGCCGCGCGCGGGATCGAAGTCTACACCCGCCGCCGCGCCGAGGCCGCCGTGCTGCACGCCGAAGGCCAGCACGCCGAGGCCCGCGCCGCCGCCGAGGCCGGCCTGAAGGCGCTGGTCCGGGCCCGCCTCGGCGCCGCCGGAGTATGGGAGGAGCAGCTGCTCGCCGAGCTGCGGTAGGATACACGTATGGCAACCATCCTTGTCGTCGACGACGAGCACGAGCTCGCGAACCTGATCCGCCGCCAGCTCGAAGGCGAGGGCCACCACGCCCTCACGGCCCACGACGGCCAGACCGCCCTGCTCCTGGCGGCTCAGGCCCAGCCCGACCTGGTGATCCTCGACTGGATGCTCCCGGGCCTCGACGGCCTCACCGTGATGCGCCGCCTGCGCGAGCGCTCCACTGTGCCCGTGCTGATGCTCACCGCCCGCGACGATGAGGCCGATCGCGTGCTGGGGCTGGAGGTGGGCGCCGACGACTACCTCACCAAGCCCTTCAGCCTGCGCGAGTTGCTCGCCCGCGTGCGCGCCATGCTGCGCCGGATTGAGCTGCTCACGCGCGCCGCCACTGACGACATGGCGCCGATCACCCTCGATCGCCTGAGCCTCGACCCGGTGGCGCGCCGCGTGTCGGTGGATGGCGAACCCGTGGAACTGACGGTCAAGGAGTACGAACTGCTCTTGCTCCTCGCCCGCCACCCCGGGCGCAGCTTCAGCCGCGCCTACCTGCTCGACCACATCTGGGGCGCCGATTACGAGGGCGGCGACCGCACGGTAGACACGCACATCGTGCGTCTGCGCCGCAAGCTTGGGGGCGTTGGCGAGCGCATCACCACCGTATGGGGCGTGGGGTATCGCTTTGAGTAGTGCAACGGTTTCCGGCTGTGGCCAATGAGATCGCCGTACAAGATCAGGCGGCAGCAGGGGCACGCCCCGGCGCCGGGGTGCGCGCGTTCTGGCATGGCGCCCTGCGAAGGGTGGGTTTCTGGCGCGCGATGCTGGAGCTCAGCCTGATCTCCAACCTCGTTTTTGTGCTGCCCTACGCCGGGGCCCGGCGGCTCGGGTCGCCCTGGCTAGAGCTCCTGAGCTACCTCGGCATGGCCGTGTACGTCTACGCGGCCTGGCGCCTGGAAGAGGGGCGCGGCGGCCTGCTGCGGCGCGTGGCCCGGGTGTTGAGCTGGCTCCTGATCTATGTACTGATCAACGGGCTGGCCGGCTGGCTCGCGATCACCTACCTGCCGACCAAGGGCCGCTTCCTGGGGATCCGGCTCGACGAGCTGAACCTGACGCTGGGCGCGTACCTGGTGAGCGCCGGATTCGTGATCGGGAGCGTCTTCCTCTCGGCGCGTCTGCTCCTGGCCACCTGGGGCCTCGGCACCCGGCGTCTGCGCTGGCGCCTCACCTTCTCCTACCTGCTGATCGGCGTGCTCACCTTCTTCCTGGCGCCGATCACCCTGCTGCTCTACCTTGCCGTCGCCAGCCTCTTCGTTGTGCCCACGCTGGCGCCGCCGCGCGAACTCGCCCCCCAGCTCGCCGCCGCCCTCGCGCCCACCGCCGTGAGCGTTTCGCCTGGCCAGCTCAACGCCCTCCTGGCCGGGATCTTCGATGGCAGCACGCGCCTGCCGCTACCCGCCGGCGAGGAGCTCGCCGAAGTGAGCGACATCGGCAGCGCCGGGGTGCGCCGGCTCACCCTGGTAAGCCCCGATGGCACGGTGCTCGCCAGCGCCGGCCGCGAGCCATTCGCGGTGAACGAGCCGCTCCCCCCCGAAGCTGGCCTGGACCTGCTCCTCCGCCAACCAGTTGCACCGGGTGGCTGCATCGAGGGCTACCCGGCCGACGGCCTGGTGCCCGACACAGCCGCCTGCCCGCTCGGCGATGGGAGCACGGCTACCTTGATCGTCGAGAGTAACCTCGACAGCAGCGCGCAGGTGGGCGCCGCCTTCGGGCGAGTTGTGCAGCTCACCCTGCTCGGTACCAGCCTGCTGCTCAACCTCGCGGCCTTTGTAGTACTGGCGCTCCTGCCCATCTCGCTGGGCGTGGGCTACCTGCTGGCCCGAGGCCTTACCCGGCGCATCGAGCGACTCGACGCCGCCGCGTCCGGGCTAGCCTCCGGGCGGCTCGATAGTCGCGTGGCCGCCGACTCCCAGGACGAGATCGGTCGCCTCGGCGCCACCTTCAACATCATGGCCGCCCAGCTCCAGGAGCGTGAGCGGGCCCTGGCCGAGACTGCTGCCCGTGCCGAGGCTCTGCTGCGGGCCAACAAGCGCCTGGTGGCCGACGTCAGCCACGAGCTGCGCAATCCCCTCGCTACGCTGCATGGCTACCTCGAGGCGCTCGACCAGGAGCACGGCGCCACGCTCCCCCGCGACGATATGCGCGTCATTCGGGGCGAGATGGCCCGCCTGACCGCCCTGGTTGAGGATCTCTTCACCCTGGCGCGGGTGGAGGCCCAGCAGCTTCCACTCCGCCTCGGCCCGGTAGACGCGGGCGCCCTGGTGCGCGGGCTGGCTGATACGCTCGCCCCGCTCGCCCGCCGCGAGCGCGAGATCGAGCTGCTCGCCCAGGTAGCCCCCGGCCTGCCTCAAGCCCTCGCCGACCCCGGACGCCTTGAGCAGGTGCTCCGCAACCTGGCCCAGAACGCCCTGCGCCATACCCCGCCGGGCGGGATCATCGCGTTCGAGGCGACGCCCGGGCCCGACGCTAGCGTCGTCATCACGGTGGCCGACACGGGCGTGGGCATCGAGCCCGACGACCTGCCCCACGTCTTCGAGCGCTTCTACCGTGGCGACAGCTCACGCGCCCGCGAGACGGGTGGCGCCGGCCTCGGCCTGGCCCTCGTCCGCGAGCTGGTTGCCGCCATGGGTGGCACCGTCTCCGTGGAGAGCACCCCCGGGCGCGGCTCGCGCTTCACGGTGGTGCTGAGGCAAGCCCCGGAGAGCTAAGACGGCTCCGCGACCACCGTGGACGCCGCCAGAGGCTTCAGCACCTGCTCGATGTCGCCGCGATTCTGCTCCAGCCAGGGCGGCAGCTTGAGGCTGCTCCCCAGGCTCCCGGCTGGCTCATCGATGGCAAAGCCCGGGCCGAGCGTCGCCAGCTCCACAACGTGACCGTCCGGATCCTGCGTGTAGATGCTCTTGAAGTAGATCCGATCCATCACCGGGCTCACCCGCAGACCGGCGGCGATCAGGCGCTCGCGCCAGGCGAGCTGGCTAGCCTCGTCGGCGACGGCGAGAGCAAAGTGGTGTATCTGTCCGGCGCCCATGCGCACGCGGGGACGTTTCATCGGGTCGCGCTCGAAGTAGGTGATCAGGGTGCCGGGCCGGCCCTCGCCCACGCCCCAGTACCAATGGGCCGAGGTGGGGTCATCGAAGTTACTGGTCATCTTCACCCGGCGCATGCCGAGCAGCTCGCCGAAGAAGCTGTGGGTCCGCTCGATGTCGCTGCCAATCGCGGTGATGTGGTGCATGCCCCGGCAAAGAGCCATGTCGGGCGTGATCGCCGGCACCGGCTCAGGCCAGGTGAGCGCGGCGATACGCGCGGCGTCGCGGTTGCTCACCAGCATGGCCTCGGGGGGCGCGCGAAAGGCGGTACCGATCGCGTCCGGCGCCTCGTCCACCGTCCAGCCGGGACCCATGGTGGCAATTTCAATGATCACGCCGTCCGGGTCGTTAAAGTAGATCGACGTGAAGTAGTGCCGGTCGAAGGGCCCGTCCACAGTGAGGCCCAGGTCGGTCAGGCGGCGCTTCCACTTCAGGAGGGCGTCGTTGTCGGCGACGGCCAGGGCGAAGTGATGCGTGCCGCCGATGCCCGGGTGGCCTCTGGGGGCCTGCGGCCACTCGAAGAAGGTCACCACCGAGCCGGGGCTACCCGTCGCATCGCCGAAGTACAGGTGGTAGCTGCCGGGGTCATCGAAGTTGACCGTCTGCTTCACCAGGCGCATGCCCAGCACCTTCGTGTAGAAATCGACGCTGCGCTGGGCGTGGGCGGAGACGAGGGTGATATGGTGCAGGCCAAGGATGCTCACTGGTGGCCCCCTGTTCTGAAGGTGATGCCCCTCATAGTACGGGCGAAGCACCTGCACCGCAAGTGCTTCGCCCGTGTTCAGTCACTTCTGGTGGGGTGCCAGCGCTAGTGGCTCGCCACGGTGATATCGCTCGAGCGTGATCCCGCTGCGACGCCCCGGAGATGCCCCGATGGGGGTCACTCCGCGCGATCACTGTGGTCGAGCACTAGGCACTCACGGCCTCGGGGCGCTCCTGGGCTACCTGCTTGACGATCTCGAGCTCGATCTCGATCGTCACCTCCTCGCCCACAAGCACGCCACCGGTCTCCAGGGCGACATTCCAGTTCAGGCCCCAGTCCTTGCGGTTGATCCGGGTGCTGGCGTTGAAGCCGGCGCTGGTGGTACCCCAGGGCGAAAGCGCCTGGCCGTTGTACTCGGCGTCCAGCACCACCTCGCGGGTGACGCCGCGAATGGTCAGGTCGCCGATGATCTTGCCGTGGCTGTCGTCCACCACCTCGACACGCTTGCTGACGAAGGTGATGTACGGATGGTTGGCCACGTCCAGGAAGTCGGGCGACTTGAGGTGGCCGTCGCGCTTCTCGTCCCTGGTCTCGATGCTGGCGGCCTCGATCTGCACGTTGACCGACGAGTTCGCGGGGTTCTGCTCGTCGAACTGCACCGTGCCGGTGAAGTTGTTGAAGCGGCCGCGCACCTTCGAGATCATCATGTGGCGGGCGACAAACTCTACGCTCGAGTGCGATGCGTCGATAACCCAGGTGGCGCTCATGGTTCAGGCTCCTTCAGCTGCCCTGCGCGGGCGTGTTCACAGACTATCTCCGTACAACTAGCCTACCCGGCCTCTGTGAACGCGAGCGTGAACACGAGCGTGAACAAAATCTTTACTTTTCCAGCGGTGGGCCATCGCCACGAGCGGCCCGGCGCCACTACAGGCCGTTCAGGCGGTCGATCAGATTGAAGAGCAGCGTGAGCGCGGCGCTAACAGCGAGCATGATCCCGCAGGCCCAGAGCAGCGCCCGGGCGGCATAGGGGTTGCGGCGCCGGGCCGCACCCCAGCCAACAAGCGTGAGCGCCGGCACGGCCAGGCAGAGCAGCACCGGGCCAGCCCGCGCGATCCCGGGTGGCAGCGCCGCTGTGGCAAAGAGAATGCCCCCGAGCCCGAGCAGGCTGACGCCGAGCAGCAGCCCGAGCAGCGCGATCCCGCAACCGAGCGGCCACACCGGCAGGTTCTGGTGCTCCGGGCTCATCACGCCCTCAGCCAGCCGCCGACGGTGATGGCGAGGGTCAGGAAGAGCAGCCCGGCCAGCACCGCCACGATCGCGGAGAGCCCGAAGCCCCAGACGAGCGCCCGGCCCAGCAGATCACGCGGGCCGCCGCGCAGCCGCAGCCCCCAGGCCAACTCGCCGGCCAGCACCAGCCCCTGCGCCACAAAGGGGATCCACCAGCGCTCGCCGAGCATAGTGCTGATCACGCAGAGAAAGAAGAAGGCCAGCACAAGGTTCGCGCCGAGCACAAGCACACCGAGCGGCCACGCCGCAGGGCGGGGCGAACTGGACGACGTCGGGGGGGCATGCTCCACTGGTGCTCCTTTGGGATCGTGCCAGGCCATGGCCCGTGATTGATGGCTCCCCGAGCGTCTGCGCCCGTGGTGCCGCGCCAGGCCTCCATTATAGCGTGGCCTCCGGCAAGATCGCCCGGCTTGCCCGTCCTTATGCTATGATAAACTGTAGTATTCCCCAGATCAGAAGTAGAGTCTATGCTCAACGCCATCAGCGCCTGCGGCCACGTGACCGCCGTGCTCGTGCTGAATATGCGCCGCTTTGTGGAACCGGCCTACCACAAGCGCTTCGAGCGCCTGCGCGGCTCCGAGGCCTTTCTCCATGCGCTGCGCACAAGCTGGCCCGCGCGGATCGAGTCCCGTGGGGCTTTCAGCGTGGCCCAGCATCAGTTCGAGCATAAGTCGGTCGACACCCGCATGTCTACCGACGAAGTGGCCTTTCTCAGCGGCGTCTTCCGGCTCAACGCGCTGGAGGACTACTCGGTGCCACTCTACTACCTGCACGACAAGGAGCGGGTGGAGTTCCCCGTCGAGGTGCGCGACAACCTGCAGTTCACCAATGTTTTCATGGAGGTCTGGAGCAACTGGGAAGTCTATGTGCGGCCAACCGTTACGGGTCTCTTCGTGATCAGCCTGCGGCGCCGCTACACCCGCACCACCCCGCTGCTCAAGATCGCGGCAGATGTCGTCTCGCTGCAGACGGCCTTCGACATTCCCGGCGCGAACCAGCGGCTGGAGGAGCTCGCCAGCCTCGGCAACGGGGCCGGACAGAAGAAGCAGGAGTCGATCCGGGCCTTTTTGAACTGGCTCGACGCCGGCGAACCGAGCGGAGGTCCCCGCTACGCGCCGGTGCAGTGGAAGCTGGCGATGGAGGTCTGCCGCCAACTCGTGGCCGACGCGGGCCTGACGATCGATGCGGGCGAGCTCTCGGTGCCGCTCCAGTCCCCCGACCGCACGATCTCCACGCCGCTCCACGACTCCTTCCTGATCTATCACATCGAGGAGTTGCTGGCCCTGGAGCCGATCGTGCTGAAGGCCCGTGGGCTGGACCCGGCGAGCGAGCCGGACGAGCAGGCTGAGCCCTCGGTGGGCCGCAACGGCGCGCGGCCACTGGCGGTTGCCCGGAAGGGCGTGCCGAAGATCCACGTGACCCCGAACGACATCCTCCGCTCCGAGGAGCTGCGCCAGCAGGTGGCCGGGCTGCTGGAGGGCGCGGTGCTGCGCAAGCTCCCCAATGGCGCCGCCACCCTGCGCCTGCAAGGCCGCCCGGCGAAGGCCACGGGGCAGCTGAAGAGCTACTTTCCCGAGCACCGGGAGCCCTACCTGGACGGCATCTTCGCCTGCAACGTGGCCACCTGGGAAGATGAGATGTGCATCGTCACCGGGCGGGCCGCGTTTGTGATGCCCAGCCGCCACGCCAGTCGCGACGAGCTCCAGCTCTCGAACTTCTCGGCCTCCACCGGCCGGGTGATGTATCTCTGGTACTGGGAAGCTCTCGAGCGCATGTTCGAACTGGTGATCGAGGTGCGCGTGCTGGCCCACCTGATCGAGCGCGGCAGCTCCGACCTGCTGCGTGGCTTCGAGCAGGAACTCACCAGGCTACGCAAGGGGATGTCGCAGCGCGACATCCGCGTGAACTACGCCGTGCTCGCCGAGAAGGTGGAGCGGGTGGCCAACATGAGCCGTTTGCTCGGCCTTGGGCAGAGCCTGAGCACGCCCTCGGTCTGGGGACGAGCCGAGTTTGCCGTGGCCAAGGCGCGGCTCCTGCTCGAGCATCAGGATGTACCACTGCTGATGCAGCACGCCGAGCGCAACGTGGCCAACCTCAACGAGCTGATCAACCATATCGACGAGCTCTACCTGGCCGACCTCTCGGAGAATAACAACCGGCTCTCCTTTTACCTCTCGATCCTGCTGGCAGGCCTCTCGCTGAGCGTGATTGTCTTCACGGTGATCTCGTTCTGGGCCGACGCCGAGGATTTGAAGGGGGGCAGCGTCCCTCCGGCGATCATCGAGCTGATCCCGCCGATCGTCACCTCGGGGAGCATCCTATCGCTGGTGCTCTCTCTCGTCGCCCTGACGATCATCGCCTGGGGGGTGGCCTCCTTCAGCCGCAGCCTGCTGCGCCGTGCCGAGCGCCGGGCCCGCCGTGGTGGAGGGCGCTGACGTCGAACGAGCGGCGTTCTCTGCTGGTACCGGGGCTGGTGTCTGTTCGCTCCTGGCGGCGCGGCGTGCCGCCGGCCGGTGCGGCAGTGTACGCCACACCCGCAGCGCGAAGCGCAAGCACCGGCTCCCACGCTATGGCACGTAGCGAAACACCAGGATGAACTGGTGCACCTGGTTCGCCACGAAGGCGTAGGGATAGCCGAAGGGGTAGAGGTTCAGGCTCTGGTCGTGCCAGATGCGGTAGCCACGAAACTCAAGCCCGGGCACTTCGCGCAGGGCGGCCACAATATCGGCGTGGAGCATGTTGTGGTGCTCGGCCGTGGGCTGCAAATCTTTGGTGAAGAGCACCAGGTGGCCCTTCGGTTTGAGAAAGGGCAGCGCCGCCTCCAGCACCTCGCGCAACGCCTGAAGAAACTCCCAGTAGCCCAGATTGCCCAGGTCGTCGGGCGAGGCGGTAAAAGGTGTAGCAGCGCCGCGCCCACGCTTCTTGTGCTCGCCGGTCTTCTCGCGGGCCTGCATGGCGGCGTAAGGCGGATCGGTGAGGATCAGATCGAAGCGCCGCGCCCGCACCTCGGCAACCTCGGCCAGGCGCCGCGCATCGCCGACCACGTAGGGCTGGGCGGCAAGCCCCAGGCGCTCACAGACGGCGGCGTAGATCGCCGCATACTCGCCCGAGAGATCGAGCCCGACGGCGGTGCGGCCCTCCAGCGAGCAAGCGATCAGCGTGCCGCCGACCCCGGCGAAGGGGTCGAGCACATGGCCGTCGCTGCGGGTGAAGAAGCGCACCAACTCGGCCAGCAGCTGCGGCGGCTTCGGCGAGGGGTGAGCCCGCCGGAGCTCGTGGGCGTAGCTTCCAGGGCCACGGGTGGGATAGCGCGTGCTGATCACCGAGCGCAGCGCGTAGGTCCACTCTCGGCCACTCAACTCGTTGAGCCGGTTCCGCGGGTCGACACCCTGGGCGGCCAGCGCGGGGTCCTCGGCTTCCATCTCACGTCGCGCGCCGCGCATCCATCAGGCTGCGGAAGGCATCGAAGAGGTAGGTGGCGTCGTGGGGGCCCGGCCCGGCCTCGGGGTGGTACTGCACGCTGAAGCACTGCAGGCCCGTGTGGCGCAGCCCCTCGACGGTCTGGTCGTTCAGGTTGATGTGGGTCACCTCAGCTTCGGCCGGGAGACTCTCCGGATCTACGGCGAAGCCATGGTTCTGCGAGGTGATCTCAACGCGGCCGGTGGGCAGGTAGCGCACCGGGTGGTTGGCGCCGTGGTGGCCGAAGGGCAGCTTGAAGGTACGCCCGCCGAGGGCCAGACCCATCAACTGGTGGCCAAGGCAGATCCCGAAGACCGGCACCCGCCCGATCAGACCTCGGAGCGTCTCGACGGCATAGGTGGCAGCCGCTGGATCGCCAGGGCCATTCGAGTAGAAGACGCCATCGGGCCTGAGGGCCAGCACCTCCTGCGGGGGGGTGGTGGCCGGCACGACCGTCACCCGGCAACCGTGATCGACCAGCCGCCGCAAGATCGTGCGCTTGAGCCCGAAGTCGTAGGCCACCACGTGGTAGCGCAACTCAGGAGCCGGGCCTCCATAGGCGGGCCCGAAGGGCGCCGAGCCCTCCGCCCAGCGGTAGGGTTCCTCACAGCTCACCTCGCGGGTCAGGTCCAGGCCTTCCATAGGCGGCGCCTGGCGGGCCCGGGCGAGCAGGCGCTCGATCGGCTCGCCGGTGGTGGCGATGATCCCGCGCATAGCACCGGCCGTCCGGATGTGGCGGGTCAGAGCGCGGGTGTCCACGTCGCTGATCGCGACGATCCCGTAATCGCGGAGGAGTTGGGCCAGGCTGCCCCGGGCGCGCCAGGAGCTGTAATCGTCACTATAAGAGCGCACGATAAAGCCGGCCACCTGGGGCCGGAGCGACTCTGGATCGAAGTCATTCACACCGGTGTTGCCGATGTGCGGCGCCGTCATCGTCACCAACTGCCCACAGTACGAGGGGTCCGTCAGGATCTCCTGGTAGCCGGTCATACCGGTGTGGAAAACCACCTCGCCGACACGTTCACCGGGCGCCCCGAAAGAACGCCCCGGGAATACTCGCCCATCCTCCAGCACAAGCACAGCTTCCATATGGGTAGTGGATCCTGAGGAGGGCAGCAACCGGGCCGTGCGCCTCCGCTGGACCATATGATATCGCACCCTGTTTGGTCGGATGCGGGCTGCCGGGCTGCGCAGGGGCCTGTGGCCCCCCCGCGCATCCCCGCCGATGCACAGTATCAAACCGGACCCGATAAACGATCCTCACAGCCGATTATCGCCGCCATTGTAACACGGAGCGAGTGGTATACTCTTTGCCACCAGCCCTGTAGCGATTGGGGTCACCACGGTGATTGCGCTGGCTCTCCATCCCTCTGAGACGCCCCGGTGGGGCGTCTTTACCCCACACGATTCGTGCCCTTCCCGCAGCTACGCCACCCCACACACGCTGTGCCCTTCCCGCAGCTACGACCATACTATGGACCCGGTACGTCCCTCAGCCCTCAGCCCTCAGCCTTCAGCCTTCAGCCTTCAGCCCTCAGCCCTCCGCCCTCAGCTCTCAGCCCTCCGCCCTCAGCCCTCCATATGCATATCCTTCAACTCTACAAAGATTACTACCCGGTTCGTGGCGGCATCGAGGGCCACCTGCGGCTGCTTGCCGAGGGGCTCGTCGCGCGCGGCCACCAGGTGACGGTCCTGGTGAGCGCCCAAGGGCCTGGCATGGTTGAGCGCGAGTCCGCCGGTGTGCGCGTAATCGAGGCTGGCCGCCTCGCCACCGTGGCCTCGGCGCCCCTGAGCCCGGCGCTGCCGCTCCTGCTGGCCCGCGCGCGGCCCGACGTGGTGCACCTGCATCACCCCTACCCGCCCGGCGATCTCGCACTCTTGCTGGCGAGCCGGCGAGTACCGCTCGTCGTCACCTACCATAGCGACATCGTCCGCCAGCGGCGGCTGGGCAGGCTGGTGGCGCCACTGCTGCGCCGAACCCTTCGGCAGGCGCGGCGGATCGTCGCCACGAGTCCGGCCTACATTCGCTCCTCGCCCCTCCTGGCGCCGCTGGCCTCACGCTGCCGGGTGGTGCCGCTCGGCGTCCCGCTGGACAGGTTCGCAGCGGCCGATCCCGAGCGGGTTGCCGCTATCCGCCGCCGCTTTCCCGGCCCGATCGTACTTTTTGTGGGTCGGCTGCGCTACTATAAAGGTGCCGACCGGCTGGTGCGGGCCATGGCCGAGGTGCCCGGGCAGGCCGTCTTCGTGGGCGGTGATGCCAGTGTGCGTCGCGCCGACCTGGAGGCCCTCGCGCGCGCACTGGGGGTAGACGGGCGCGTGCACCTAGTCGGCGAGCAGGGCGATGAGGAGCTCCGGGCCTTCTACCACGCCGCGAGCGTGCTGGTTCTGCCCTCAGTGGAGCGCAGCGAAGCCTTCGGGATCTGCCAGATCGAGGCCCAGGCCGCCGGGCTACCGGTGGTCTGCACTGAGCTCGGTACAGGCACGAGCTACGTAACCCAGCACGGACGCACCGGCATCGTCGTACCGCCCAACGACCCACCGGCGCTCGCGCGCGCCCTGCGCGCAATTCTGGCAAGCCCCGAGCTCGCGCGGGCGATGGGCCAGGCCGGCCGGGCACGGGCGGAGCAGGAGTTTAGCCTCGAGCGCATGCTCGACCGCATGGAGGAGGTCTACGCCGAGGCGCTGGAGGATCGCTAGCGATTTCCGGAAAAGGCCGATCCATCTGCGGATGGCTGGAGCGCACCAGGACATCATCCGCTTGCCGTTCGCAAGGCCTGGTTCCCGGTTCTTGCTCTGAGGAGCGTCCCTATGTCCAACCCGATCGACCGGTTGCGAACAAACTTGCGTGCCGCCGCCATTCCCGCGACGGATGCCGATCTCGAGGGCATCCAGGCGCGGGGCTTTCTCAGCCGCCTGGCGGACTTTGAGCGGATCGTGGCCGGGGTGCCTGCCGAGACCCTGCCCGACTATGCTGCCTCGCCCGCCCCACTCGATCCACTGCCCCCACCCGACCCTCCCGAGCTACCGGCGACACCTGACCCGAGTGGCACCTCGGTGCTGGACGCGGCCGCGGCCATCCGTGCTGGCGCCACCTCGCCCACAGCGCTTCTCGATGCGGCCCTGGCCCGTATCGACACCCTGGACAGGCGGCTGAACGCGTTCCAGCTCGTGCTCGCCGACGAGGCCCGCGCCGCCGCCCGGCGCGCCGAGGAGGAGCTCGCCGCCGGCCATGATCGCGGCCCGCTCCACGGTGTGCCAGTGGCTGTGAAAGACCTGCTGGACATGGCCGGTCACCCTACGACCGCCGGCTCCAGAATCCGCGCCGGCGCGATCGCCGCCCAGGACGCGACCGCCGTAGCACGCCTGCGGGCCGCCGGTGCCGTGATCGTCGGCAAGACCCGCCTGTCGGAATTCGCCTACTCGCCTGGCTCCAACAACGCCCACTACGGCCCCACCGCCAACCCCTACGACCACAGCCGCGATACTGGGGGCTCCAGTAGCGGGTCGGCGGCGGCCGTGGCCACGGGCATGGCCCTTGCCGCTCTTGGCACCGACACCGGCTGCTCCATCCGCATCCCGGCCGCCTTCTGCGGGCTGGTAGGCCTCAAGCCCACCTGGGGCCGCACGAGCCTGGCCGGTGGCTTCACCCTCTCCTGGTCGCTCGACCACCTCGGCCCCCTGGCGCTTACCGTCGCCGACGCGGCTGTGCTCCTGGCAGCGCTGGCAGGCCCCGACCCGCGCGACGAGCGCACCCTGCGCGCGGCTCCCGCTTTCACGGCGAGCAGGCTCGATGCGGGCGTGCTCGGCCTGCGCATTGGCCTCGTGAACGATGATGGCTCGGGCCAGCCCCTGGCCGGTGAGGAACAACTCGCGGCCCTGCGTCGGGCCGCCGCAGCTCTCGCCGCTGCGGGGGCTGTCGTGGACGAACTGGCACTCCCGCAACTCGACGGTCTACGAGTGATCGGGTCGGCCATCCTGGGAATGGAGGCCGCGACCCTACACCTGCCCTGGCTTCGCGAACGCCTCGACGACTACGGCGAGTTTATGCGCCAGCGCGTGCTCGCCAATTTCGCCTACGCCTCCGGCGCCTTTGTGCAAGCTCAGCAGGCCCGCACCGTCCTGCGCCGCACTATCGGCGCGGCCACGGCCGGGGTGGATGTCGTGCTCTTGCCGATCCATCCCGGCCCGGTACCAGCCATTGGTGTGCCTGCGATCAATGGCCTCGCGATCCCCTTCAACACACTGGGCTGGCCCGCCCTCACGCTCCCGGCAGGCACTGGCGCCGATGGACTGCCGCTCGCGGTGCAGCTCGTAGCAAAGCCGTGGGATGAGCGCACCCTCCTGCGGGCGGCCATGGTCGTTGAGCAAGCTCTCGGGCGAATCGCCCCACCGCGCCTGCCCTGATCAGCCCGCCACCAGCATGTAGAGCCCGCCCCCGGAGCGATCGGTCAGGTAGAGCTCACCGGCCTCATCCTCTCCGAAGGAACTGGTACGGATCGCGATGCTCCCGATCAGGGCGTTTTCCCAGCCATCGCCGTTGGCGCGCAGGGCCCACAGGTTGCCTGTGCAATAGTCGGTGTAGAAGTAGATCCCGGTGAGCGCCGGGAACTGCGCGCCCCGGTAGACGTGGCCGCCCGTGATCGAACAGCCACCCTCTGGTGAGCTGTGGCTGTAGACGGCAACCGGCAACTCCAGGCCGGTCTGGTCACACTCGGCGGCGCGGAAGCAGGTGTTGCCCTCCATCGTATCCCAGCCGTAGTTCTCGCCGCCCGGGCTTGCGGCGGGCTGCACGTGAACTTCCTCAAGCGCATTCTGTCCCACATCGGCGATGTACAGGTCGCCGGTGAGCCGGTCGAAGGCGAAGCGCCAGGGGTTGCGCAGACCGTAGGCCCAGATCTCGGGCCGGGCGCCCTCCTGGCCCACGAAGGGGTTGTCGGGGGGCACAGCATAGGGTTCTTCGCTGTCCACATCGATGCGCAACAGCTTGCCCAGCAGGGTCTCCAGGCTCTGGCCATTCCCCCACGGGTCCCCGCCGGCCCCACCATCCCCCAGGCCAATGTAGAGCATACCATCGGGGCCGAAGGCGAGCAGGCCACCATTGTGGTTCGGGGCCGGCTGGTCAACGGTGAGTACCGTCATCGCACTGCGCGGATCCACCTGGTCGGGGTTACGCGCATCCACTGTGTAGCGCGCCACCACGGTATCGCCGGCCAGGTCGGTATAGTTCACGAAGAGCTGCCCGTTCTCCTCAAAACGCGGGTGAAAAGCAACACTCAGCAGCCCTTGCTCATTGCCGGCCGAGCCTACGAGCGGGACGAGATCGAGGAAGGGCTCGGCGAGCCGCTCCCCATCACGCAGAATCCAGATCCGGCCAGCCTGCTCGACCACAAAGAGACGGTCGCTGCCGTCGCCCGCGCTCGTGACATGGGTTGGCCGCGAAAAGCCCTCCGCGATCAACTCCAGCCTCACGCGAAGGGAGACCAGCCCGCCTGCTGCCGCACCCACAACCTCCGGCGTGGCCGACGGCGCAATCGGCGTTGGTGTCGCCGCAGGCGCGGCTGTTCGCGTAGCGGTCGGTCGCGCCGGGGTGGGGATCAGTGTGGCGGTGGGTGGCGGCGCGGGCGTAGGCGCCGTCGTCGCCGTGATCGGGCTTGCGGTCGGCTCACCCGGAGCCGTGGAACTCTGGCTGGCGCAGCCGGCAGTCAGCGCGGCGGCGACGATCAGGCTCAGCACTCGTACAGACATGGTTGTGACCCTGCTGAATCTTTGGTGTCCTCACAGGCAGGGTACCACAGGTGCGCCGTTGGCGGAGCCTGACCCGGACGCGCCGACCGACGATTCGTGCGCGCCGGGGCTGCGTGCTGGCTCGCGGGCACAGGCGCCGTTCTCGGCGTTAGACGGCCACGCGCGTAGCGCACAACGGCGCGGTGCCAGGTCGGCTGGATCGGCTCGATTCACTTCAGCCGCCCAGAATCACCGCGACACCGATGGCGATCAGGGCACCGGCCACCGAGGAGAGCAGGTTCACGAGATCGTTGTTCAGCCAGGGCCAGCCGCGCACAAAGGTGGTGGGCCGGCCATCGCGGGTGGTGCGCCGTTCCGTCTCACGGCCATCGGGGTAGGCGTAGATCGCCTGCACCGTGGCGCCGAGCAGGCTATCGATCAGGGCACCGCCGACCCCGCCCAGCAGCGCCGCCGGAACGATCCACCCCGGCGCGGGCTGCCCGGTGACAGCGCTCAGCCCGGCGAGCAGGAGGCCGATCAGCAGGGCGCCCGCCACCGCCGCCGCAGTGCCCACCAGGCTGATGCCACCCGATGTGCCCGGCTCGACCGGCCGGCCCGTAGTGATGAGGCGAGGCCGATGGGGGCTGAGTACGCCGAGCTCGGTGGCCCAGGTATCGGCGGTGACCGTCGCCATCAGGCCGGCGAAGGCCGCGAGCAAGGCGGATGGCTCGCCGAGGAGGGCATAGCAGAGGGCGCAGAGGGCGCCCAGGCCACCGTTCGCGAGCGCCTGCCAGAGATCGCGGCGGCCGCCCTTGGCGAACTTCTCCGCAGCTCTGCGCTCCTTGACGCTCTCCTTATAGCGCGAGAGCAGGCTACTGCTCACGAAGAAGCCGATCAGGGTTAACCCCCAGGCCCAGCCTCCGAAGCCGAAGGTGAGCGTACCCACCAGCACGGCGCCCAGCCACCCGCTCGGCGTTAGCGAACGGCGCCAGTAGGCAAGGCCACCGATGGCCACACTGAAGACCAGGCCAAGGCCGATCTGCGTGTAGTTAATCATGCCGGTACAAAGCAAAACGGGGCGCCGCATATGCGGCGCCCCGCGATTATACCAGAGAAGCTGCGTCAGGCGGCCACGGCCCGCTCGCGCGGCGCCTCATCGCGGAGCTTTACCGCGATGGCCTTGAGGGCGCCTTCGAGCTCGGTGCCGAGCATCTCGCTCACCGTCTGAACGGGGACAAAGGCAGCCATCGGCCCGAGCATCGGCGCCAGATCGATCCCCATGGTCGCCTGGATCTCGGTCCCATTCACGCCCGGAACCAGCGTCCAGCGCGTCTCCACCGGGAGAGGCGTGCGCACCTTGAAGAGGATCTCACGGCCATCTTCCCACGTCAGGTCGCCCTCGCAGCGGATGGTCCCGAAGATTCCACCCATGCTCATATGGGTCACGAGGCGCGCCTTGCGCCCGACTTCGTCGCGGTTGAGGAGCTCAACCTTCTGCACACGCGGAAGAAGCTGCCCGATGCTCTTGGGATCAGAGAGGGCGGCGAAGATCGCTGCAGGCGTTGCGCCCTCCAGATGGGCTCGCCGAGTCACTTTGATCATGTCCTCATTCCTCTCTATCCGAAGAGCCTGGCAGATGCACAAGATCTCGCACAGCTTTGTTCACCCTTTGCACAATCTCAGTATACGCCCCTTAACCAGCCTTGTCAATGCTTTTTCGCGTGAAGATGCGGCGTCCCGTCCTGCCCGCCAGCATGCCGCCACCGGCGACCCCGGGAGCTCGCGCAGGCGGGCCTGGCGTCACGGTAGCCGCGCGCTTCCGCTCCACGATACACGAGAGGACAGGGGACAGGACCATCTGGCACACCCCACGTGCAGGTGCCGCATACGGCCATGCCACACCCGTGCCGACCTCACCCTGGCGCCTATCCCTGGTATCGAGTATGCTTAGCCCGGTTCCTACGACAGGAGTCGCCCGTGCACACCGAGACTGTCCCGACACTGCGCGCAGCCCACCGGCAGCGCACCACACTGATTGGGCTGATGTTCCTTGGCTTCATCAGCCTCGGCCTCCCCGACGGTCTGCTGGGCGTTGCCTGGCCCTCAATCGCCGCGAGCCGGCTGGTTGGCCTGGAGGCGCTCGGCGCCCTGCTCGTCGCCAGTTCGGCGGGCTACCTCACCGCCAGCGTCTTCAGTGGCCAGCTCCTGGCCCGGCTCGGAGTCGGCGTACTCCTGGCCGCGAGCTGCGCCACCACCGCCCTCAGCCTCATTGGCATTGCCCTCGTGCCATCGTGGTGGCTCCTCCTGGGCTTCGCCATCACCCTTGGCGCGGGTGGCGGCGCCATCGACGCCGGCCTCAACACCTACGCCGCCGCGACAAGCGGCCCCCGGGTGCTCACCTGGCTCCACGCCTGCTTCGGCGTGGGCGCCACGGCTGGACCCGCGATGATGACGGCGCTGCTCAGTGTGGGCCGCCCCTGGGAACTCGGCTATCTGCTGGTTGGTGGCGGCCAACTCGTTCTCGCCGGCTGCTTTGCCTTCACCCGCGAGCGCTGGGCCGTGGGCGGGCAGCGGGCCACTGAGCCACGGGCGCCAACTGCCGGGCCAACGCTGCGCGCAACCCTCACCCTGCCCGCCGTCTGGCTGAGCGCCCTCGTCTTCCTGCTCTACACCGGCCTTGAAGTCACCGTGGGCCAGTGGAGCTATAGCCTCTTCACGATCGGACGCGGCGTCAACCCGACTCAAGCCGGGGCATGGATCAGTCTCTACTGGTTCGGCCTCACCGCCGGGCGCTTCGTGGTTGGCGCCGTTGCTCACCGGGTCCGCCCCGGAACATTGCTCTGGCTCGGAGCCCTTGGCGCTCTGGCTGGCGCGCTGTTGATCGGCCTGGTGCCGGCGGCCTGGGCGAGTGTGAGTGGGCTCATGCTCGTTGGCCTCTCCCTGGCCCCGATCTTCCCGGCCCTGATCGCCACCACCGCAGCGCGCGTCGGGGTGGCCCACGCCGTCAATACGATCGGGCTCCAGGTAGCCTGCGCCGGCGCGGGCGCGGCGCTCATCCCCTGGGTGATCGGCCAGGGGGTGGCCGTGGCTGGCCCGCCGGTGATCGCGCCCGCAATCGTGGCGACG